>JBMOGJ010000082.1:0-13828 GCA_049318425.1 Phycisphaerales bacterium
GGCGCGGTCAGCGGCAAGTCGGAGTGCTCGGCCAAGTCCGAGTGCGCCGCCAAGTGCCCCGCCAGCAAGTGAATTGACCATGCATCGCGGGACTCGTCCCGCCGATGCGTGAGCAAGCCACAGTTTGCTTACTCTCAGCGCCCGGCCTCGTGCCGGGCGCTGTGTTTTTCGACCGCCGTCCGCCGTGTGGCGATGGACGGATTTCCTATCATCGCCGCCCTATGCAGAGCCACCTCCTCGCTGCCGCTGCACTCGCTGCAGGCTCCCTGGCGTCGACCATCCTCCTCGGGGGCTGCGCGCATCCGACGCGCGCCCAGTACGACATCGACCGCGGCTGGTCCGTCTACGGGCAGGCCGACGCGACCGTGCGCGGCCGCGAGCCGGAGGTCGGGCCCGAGCAGCTGGCGAAGTTCGTCGACTCGGGCGAGCGCGTGGTGCTGACCGGCACCGTCGACCAGGTGTGCCGCACCATGGGATGCTGGCTCGACATCGCAGGCAAGTCCGGCGAGGTGGTGCGCGTGATGAACAAGGACCACGGCTTCTTCATCCCGCGCAACGCGCGCGGCCGCACCGTGCACGCGGTCGGCTTCGTGACCGAGCGGGAGCTCTCGGTCGAGATGCTCAGGCACCTCGCCGAGGACGCCGGCAGGAGCCAGGCCGAGATCGACTCCATCACCGCGCCGCGGAAGTCGGTGCTCTTCATCGCCGACGCGGTGATCCTGCCCCCGGGCGGGCTCGACGCCCCCGCGGCGGCGCCGGTCGCGAGCGAGGGCGGGGCCCAGTGAGCACCCTCCTGCTCCTCTCGCGCGGACGGATCCTCGACGCCTCGCAGGGCATCGACCGCGAGGGCGACGTGCTCGTCGCCGACGGTCGCATCGCGCGCGTCGCGCCCGGCGGATCGATCGATGTGCCCCAGGGCACGCCCCGGATCGACTGCGGCGGCAAGATCGTGGCGCCCGGCCTGATCGACCCCCATGTCCACCTGCGCGAGCCGGGCGGCGAGGCGAAGGAGACGATCAAGACCGGCACCGCCTCGGCCATCGCGGGCGGGTTCACCACCGTCTGCTGCATGCCCAACACGAACCCGACGATCGACACCACCACCACGGTGCGCTTCGTGCAGCACGCGGCGCGCGAGGCGGCGAGCGCGCGCGTGTTCGTCGTGGCGGCGGCGACCGTCGGCCGCAAGGGCGAGCAACTCGCGCCGATGGCCGCGATGGCGGACGCCGGCGCCGTGGCGTTCAGCGACGACGGCGACGGCATCGCCAACCCCGCGATGATGCGCCGCGTGCTCGAGGTGTGCGCGTCGCTCGGCAAGACCTTCATGCAGCACTGCCAGGACCACCAGCTCGCCGAGGGCGGGGTGATGAACGAGGGCCCGACCGCGACGCGGCTCGGCCTCCTGCCCTGGCCGCGCGAGGCGGAGGAGATCATGCTCGAGCGCGATGTCCGCCTCAACCGCGGTCCGCGCGCGCGCTACCACGCGCAGCACCTCTCCTCGGGCGGCAGTGCCGAGATCCTGCGCCGCGGCCGCGCCGACGGGATCCCCGTGTCGGGCGAGGTCAGCCCCCACCACCTGCTGCTCACCGACGTCGCGTGCGACGGCTACGACACGCTCGCGAAGATGAACCCGCCGCTGCGCGGCAAGTCCGACATCGCCGAGCTCAAGAAGGCCGTCGCCGACGGGACGATCGACGTGCTCGCCACCGATCACGCGCCCCACACCGCCGCCGAGAAGGCGCGCGACTTCGCGAGCGCCCCCTTCGGCATCATCGGGCTCGACTGCGCGCTGGCGCTCTACGCCAAGGCGCTCATCGACGACGGCGTCATCGGCTGGCCGCGCATGATCGAGCTCATGACCCGCACGCCCGCGGAGCTCTGCGGCCTGATCGGACAGGGCTTCGGCACGCTGCGCGAGGGCGCGCCCGGCGACGTGACGGTGATCGACCCCGACCTCGAGTGGACGATCGACGTGGCGTCGTTCGCCTCGAAGAGCCGCAACTGCCCCTTCGACGGCTGGAAGGTGCGCGGACGCGCCACCGCGACCATCGTCGGCGGCCGCGTGCTGATGCAGGCCTGACACAGGTCCGACACGGGTTCGACACGGATCCGACCGGCTCCAAAAACACAGGCGGCGGTCTTGCGACCGACCGCCTGCGTGCAGTGTCACGGGAAGGGAAGGGAAGACAGTCTCGGGGTGCGCCGCTCAGCGGCACGGCCCCCACGCGTTGAGCAGCAGTCCGAGGTCGGCTCCGCCGACGATGCCGTCGGCCGAGAGATCGGCGTCGGCGTTGGCCGTGCCCCAGGCGTTCAGCAGCAGCGCCATGTCGGCGCCCTCGACCTGGCCGTCGCCGCTGAGGTCGGCGATGCAGACCGGCGCGGTGAACAGCTCGCTCGCGCGGTTGAACGCCTTGGTGCCGAGCTGCGCACCGATGCGACGCGCCGGGAAGTCGTCGAAGTCCGGGTGGATGCCGCCGTAGAGGCGCGACACGCCCGAGTTGTCGGCGGCGTCGTAGTACGTCGCCCACTGGAAGGTGAAGGTCTCGCTCGGGCCGTCCTCGAAGACGAGGAACTGGTTCTGGTTGCAGGTGTACTCGGCCATGCCGCCCGGGAAGTACTCGCTGCCGGTCATGCGGGTGAGGACCTCGGCGGCCGTGCGGCTGAAGGTCGAGTGGCCCGACATGTATCCCGCGAACGGCGGAGTCACGAAGTTGCCGCGCTGGTACGGCATCCACTGGGTGCCGAGCACCCACTTGACGCCCGAGTAGCTGTCCGCCGCGTTGCCGGGGACGCCGGGCCACGACAGGACCGCGACCTCGCCCTCGTGACCGGCGAGCGCCGCGTGACGCTGGCCGGGCGCGGTGGTCGCGGCGGTCACCAGCTCGCACATGCCAGGCACCAGCGCGAGGCCGTCCGGATGATACGAGGGCGCGTTGGGATCGCTGCTCTGGCCCAGCGACGCCATGTGGCGGATCGCGCTGATCGGACGCGCGGAGTCGAAGTGCCCCTTGTATCCCCAGGCGGTGACCGCCGCGTCGTGCATCGCGCCGTTGAGGGTGACGTAGAGCTTGACGTCATACTCGAGGTCGCTGAGCACGGGTCCGGTGCCGCCGATGCGGCGCTGGAAGAGCGGATGGTCGAGCACCGCGTTGGCGATCTCGTTCCAGTGTCCGGGCGGCGTGGCCGAGGTCGGGCCGTCGGCCCAGAACTCGGAGAGGCAGCGCGTCCAGTCGCCGCGCTTGACGACGTTCGGCGCGTAGGGCTGGCCGGTGACCGGGTTCAGCGCGCGGCCGTGGCCGTCGTTGGTGCCGAGCGTGTTGTTGCCCATCGCCGCGGGCGAGATGTCGATCATCACGCCGTCGTCGGGGGTGAGCATGCAGGACTTGGCGAGGACATCCTCGTGCCCGGCGCGGTAGGCGGCGTCGCCGATGCCGTTGAGTTGCGCGGGCGCCGGCGCGTCGAGATACACGCCGCCGCGGGAGAGGTCGCGGTCCGACGCGGTGAGCGCGAAGGTGCGCACCGAGCCCCAGTGCGGGGCGAGCTTGCCCTGCACGGCGCCCGGGATCACATTGCCCTTCGGACCGAGCGTGAAGCTCAGTGCCAGCGGCTGCCAGCGGTTCGGGTCGGTCATCGGCACGCCGGGAAGTCCGACGACGAGCGGCGCGTTGACCGGCGCGGCGGTTCCCGGAGGCGCGGAGTAGTTGTTCGCCTCGCGCGATCCATCGTCGAGCTGCGAGGCGAGGAGCTGCGCGGCGACGCGATTGCCGACCGCGGCGGGCGAGTTGCCCTCGGTGGTCACGACATCGACCGAGTAGCCGAGCGCGAACATGCGGGCGTCGAGGTAGCCGCGGATGAGCGCCGCGTTCGGGCTCGCGGCGAAGCGCTGGCGCATCACGCGGTAGGCGGCGTACGAGACGGCCTCGCTCTGCGCGGCCTCGGGGTCGGCGGCGCTGATCTTCTCGTGGAAGAGGTAGCCCTGCGCGTCGGCGTCGAACGCAGCCCAGGCGTCGTACATCGCCACCGAGGTGTGGAACAGGTTGCGGGCGTGCACCGGAGGCCGCGGCGTGTCGCGGCGGATCGACTCCAGCAACGTGTCGTCCCACTGGCGCGCAACCGACTGCTGCGCGGAAGCGAGGGTGGTGGTGGCGGAGAGCACCGCCATCGCGAGCAGGGCCCGCGACGCCATCTTGATCGAAATGTCCATGGGGTTCCTCAGATTTCTCGAGGCCTCAGGCATCCGCAGGTCCCAGCCGCACGCGAGTCCTTCAATTCGGGCGGAACGGCACGTTCGTCTCGTGCCGGACCGCTCGCCGCATGAGGGCGTGCGGAATCCCGCGCGGGGCGCGCGGAGGTTCTCGCACACGGTCATGCGCATCGCGCGCTGAGCGTGGGCCTGCGGATGTCCTTGGTCGTCCTAGCGGTCAGTTCGTCCGGGCGGTGCTTGGACACTGCGTTCAAGTCGCCCACTGTCGCTGGCATAGATGAGCCGTCATCACATGCGACAAATACATCGTCGTGTGCAAACGCATCGATCGGATCGCACAAATTTGTGCTGCGAAACGCGGGCAAAACGCGCGATGCGGCCCCCGTGGGAGCCGCATCGCGACGTAAGTCGTTGTCGTGTCAAGTCCGTGCGCGCGGAGTCGGCTCGGACGCTTCGGGCGGCCGTCAGCCGCCGCAGGCACCCGTCAGCCGCCGCAAGTTCCCGTCAGCTGCCGCAGGCTCCCCACGCCGAGAGCATGATCGCCAGATCCGGCGCAGTCACCACGCCGTCGAGGTTGAGGTCGGCGACCGGATCGGTTCCGCCCCAGGCGCCGAGCAGCATCGAGATGTCCGCGCCGCCGACGCTGCCGTCGCCGTTCAGGTCGGCGGGGCACGCGGGTGGCAGCGGCTCGAAGAGCGCGAGGGCGCGGGCCTCGGCCTTCTCGGCGACCTGCGCGCCGAGCACGCGGCCGGGGAAGTCGTCGAAGTCCGGGTGGATGCCGCCGTAGATGCGCGACTGGCCCGAGTTGTCGGCGGCGTCGTAGTAGGTCGCCCACTGGAAGTCGAAGGTCTGGCTCGGGCCGTCCTCGAAGACCAGGAACTGGCCCTGGGTGCAGGTGTAGACCGCCATGCCGCCGGGGAAGTACTCGCTGCCCGTGAGTCGCGTCATGACCTCGGCGCCGGCGCGGCTGTAGGTCGAGTGACCGGAGACATAGCCGGGGAACGGCGGCGTCACGAAGGTCGGGCGCTGGTACGAGGTCCAGTTGCCCGCGAGCATCCAGACCACGCCGGAGTGCTGCGTGGCCGGCACGGCGGGCGCGCCCGGCCAGCTGAGCGCCGCGATCTGGCCCTCGTAGCCCGCGAGGTCCTCGTGGCGCTGGCCGGGGGCGGTGGTCGCCTCGGTGATCAGCTCGACGACGCCCGGGGTGAGATGCAGTCCGTTCGCGTCGAAGTTCGGCAGCGCGGAGTCGCTGCACTGCCCGCGCTGCGCCATGTAGCGGATGGCGCCGATCGGGCGCATGGTGTCGTAGTGGCCCTTGACGCCCCACGCGGTGATGGCCGCGTCGTGGAGGGCACCGTTGAGCATCATGTACATCTTCACGTCGAACTCGAGCGCGCCGAGCTCGGGGCCCTTGCCGCCGATCCGCCGCTGGAACGCGGGGTGGTCGCTGACCTTGTTCGCGATCTCGTTCCAGTGCCCGGGGGGCGTGGTCGAGTTCGGACCGTCGGCCCAGAACTCGGCGAGGCAGCGCGCCCAATCGCCGCGCTTGACGACGTTCGGCGCGTACGGCTGCCCGGTGACGGGATTGAGCGCACGGCCCACGCCCGCGTTGGTGCCGAGCGGGTTGTTGCCCATCGAGGCGGGCGAGATGTCGATCATCACGCCGTCGTCGGGCGTCAGGATGCTGGAGACCTGGAGCACGCCCTCATGCCCCGCGCGCCACGCGACGTCACCGACGCCGTTGAGGACGGGCGGCGGCGGCGGATTGAGGTACACGCCGGGACGGGCGGGATCCATGTCGCCCGGCTGCAGGCTGAAGGGCGTCACGAAGCCCCAGAACGGCGCGACCTTGGCGGGGAAGCCGCCCGGGATCACATTGCCGTTCTGATCGACGAAGAAGCTGAGCGCGAGCGGCTGGTAGCGCGTCGGCACGATCACCGTCGGATTGAAGGGCAGCGCGACCACGAGCGCGGGGTTGAGGTCGGGATAGGTGCCCGGGTACGAGGCGTGGTCGATCTCCTCGTGGGAGTTGTCGGTCAGTCCGCGCTGGATCACGAGCGCCGCGATGCGGTTGCCGACGGCGGCCGGCGTGTTGCCGACGGTCGTGGTCACGGCCGGCGAGTAGCCGAGCCCGGTGAGACGCGCGTCGAGGATCGCGTTGATCGCGGCGACGTTCGGGCTCAGCGCGAAGCGGTGCTTCATGAGCCGGTACGCGGCGTACGAGATCGACTCGTGGCGCGCCGCCTCGACATCCTTCGCGGAGATCTTCTCCTCGAAGAAGTACGGGCGGACGGTCGCGTCGTAGGCCGCCCATGCGTCGTACATCGCCACCGAGAGGTGGAAGAGGTTGCGCGCCTGGACCGGCGGCCGCACCCGGTCGCGCTTGATCGACTCGAGCATCGTGTCGTCCCACGAGCGCGCCACCGATTGCTGTGCGAACGCGTCACCTGCCGCGAAGCAGGCGATACACGCAGAAAAAACGCCAACCGCCGTCGTCCTTGCATTGCTCATGATTCGTCCTTTCATGAACACATACCCTGGTCAGGGGGCGATGCTACTGAGCGGGAGCCGCGCCACCAATGGGTGAAATGCTCAAATGCCGTGAATGACGGCAAATGGGGAAGGAGGTCCGAACTTCGTCCTCGGGTACACTCCGAACCCAGCCGCGTCGTCTCTCAGAACATGCGACGAAATCCGCGCGGCGTGCATGACGGTCACGCAACAGGACGCGCATCGTGAGCTTCGATCTCGCCGAGTTGATCTCCAGGAACGCCGGGCGCCAGGGTGCGCTGCACGCCGACCACATCAACCCGCGCTTCGCGACCGTGCTCCGAACCATCGGTTACGACAACACTTACACCCGCGCGAGCGGCGCGCACCTGTGGGATGCGCACGGGCGGCGCTACCTCGACATGCTCGGCGGCTACGCGGTGTGCAACTTCGGGCGCAACCACCCGACGATCCGCAAGGCGCTCGAGGACTACCTGTCGCTCGAGCTGCCGACCATGGTGCAGTTCGAGGCGCCCCTGCTCTCCGGCCTGCTCGCGGAGGAACTGAAGCGCCGGGTCGGACGCGGCCTCGACTATGTCTTCTTCACCAACTCGGGCACCGAGGGCGTGGAGGCGGCGATCAAGTTCGCGAAGTGCGCAACGAACCGCCCGGCGCTGCTTTACGCGCCCAAGGCCTTCCACGGACTCTCGAGCGGTTCGGTGTCGCTGAACGGCTGCGAGAGCTTCCGCGAGGGGTTCGCGCCCTTCCTGCCGGAGTGCCGCATGGTGGCGTTCAACGACCTCGCCGCGCTCGAGCGGGCGCTCGCCGCGCGCGACGTGGCGGCGTTCGTGATCGAGCCGATCCAGGGCAAGGGCGTGAACATCCACGCGCCGGGCTACCTCGAGGCGGCGGCGCGCCTCTGCCATCGCCACGGGACGCTGTTCGTCGCCGACGAGGTGCAGACCGGGCTCGGCCGCACGGGATCGTTCCTCGCGATCGACCAGGAGGGCGCGGTGGAGCCGGACATGGTGGTGCTGTCGAAGGCGCTGTCGGGCGGGTACGTGCCGGTCGGCGCGGTGCTCGTGCGGGGCGAGGTGTGGCGCAAGGTGTTCTCGTCGCTCGACCGGGCGATCGTGCACTCGTCGACCTTCCACCAGGGCGCGATGGCGATGGCGGCCGGACTCGCGGCGCTGGCAGCGTACGACGAGACCAATGCCGCCGAGAACGCGCGCCGGATGGGCGCGCGCCTCAACGACGGCCTCGAGGCGATGAAGCCGCGCTTCGAGATGCTCAGGGAGATCCGCCAGCGCGGGCTGATGATCGGCATCGAGTTCGGCGCGCCGAAGTCGCTCCTCCTGAAGGCGAACTGGGCCGCGACGCACGCGATGGACAGGAACCTGTTCGCGCAGGCCGTGGTCGTGCCGCTCATGGAGGATCACCGCATCCTCTGCCAGGTCGCGGGGCACAACCAGGATGTCGTGAAGCTGATTCCGCCGCTCGTGATCGATGACGCCGACGTCGACTGGTTCCTGCGCGCGTTCGAGGAGGTCATGGTCGGCCTGCACAGGCCGACGGCGACCGTCGGATTGCTCGCGCGGCTCGGGCGCAACGCGGTGTTCGGCGGCACGCAGGAAGCGACGGCGCCGTGATGCAGCGGCTGGCGGCGCTCGTGACGGCGCGGCCGCGCGCGGTGCTGGCGATCGCGGCGGTGCTTGCGGCGCTCGGCGCGTGGCTCGGCGCGTTCCAGCTGCGGATCGACAGCGACACCGACTCGCTCATCCTCGAGAGCAGGCCGTACATGCGCGCGTACCGCGCGTTCCTCGCGGAGTTCGGCGACCTCGAGGGCGCGATCATCGCGGTCGATCCGAAGGGACACGAGCCGGAGGCCCGCGCGGCGGTCGACTTCCTGGCCGAGGCGCTCGCGCGGCACCGCGTGTCGGCGTCGATCACGCCCGAGGAGCAGTGGCGGCTGGCGAGCTGGGCGGCGAGCGACGCGGAGTTGGCCGCGATGGCCGCGGCGGCGCCGGCGATCGCCGAGATCGCGGCGGGGCGCGAGGGCGACCATCCGCTGGTCGCGCGCGAGCTGTCGAAGCCGCGGGAGCGCGAGTACCTGCGCGCGCCGGGCGGCACGCTGCTCCTGGTCGACGTGCGGTTCGACAAGGAGTTCGGGCAGACCGAGCCGTTCCGCGCGGCGGTGCTCGAGATGCGCGCGCGCATCGACGAGGCGCGCGCGCGCTTTCCCTCGGTGGAGATCGGGCTCACCGGCAAGCCCGTGCTGCAGCACGACGAGATGGCCACGGCGACCGACGACATGACGCGCGCGAGCATCGCATCGCTCGCCGTGATCGTGGTGCTGTTCGCGGTCGTGTTCCGCGGGGTGCGGCGGCCGCTGCTGGCGACGGTGGCGTTTCTCGTCGCGTCGGCGTGGACCTACGGCGCGGCGACGGTGCTCGTCGGCCGGCTCACGCTGCTGTCGATGGTGTTCATGCTCGTGCTCGTGGGCGCGGGCCTCGACTACGGCGTGCATGTGGTGAGTCGATACGGGGAGTTCCGCCGGTCGAGGCCGCGCCTCGACGCGGTGCGCGCGGCGCTGGTGTCGGTCGGTCCGGGCACGCTGACCGGGGCGGTCGCGTCGGCCGCGGTGTTCCTGCTGGCGCTGTTCGGCGACTTCGGCGGGCTGCGCGAACTCGGCGTCGTCGCCGCGGCGGGCCTCGTGCTGTGCGCGATCGCGATGGTGACGGTGCTGCCGGCGCTGCTCGTGCTCTTCGGCGACGGTGCGCGCGAGGCGGAGATCCCCGAGTCGGCGATGGACGCCGCGCCCAGTGCCGCGCGGCCCCCCCGCCGGTCGACCGTGGCGCTCGCGTGCGTGCCGGTCGTGCTGCTCGCGCTGCCGGCGTTGCTCGGGCCGCGGTTCGATCTCAACCTCCTCAACCTGCAGTCGGAGGGGCTCGAGAGCGTGCATTGGGAGGAGCGACTCCTGCACGACAGCGCCGCGGCGAGCTGGTACGCGGTCTCGGTGGCGGACTCGCTCGACGAGGTCGCCGCGCTCGAGGCGCGCGCGAAGGAGGAGCCGGTGATCCTGCGCACGGAGTCGGCGCTGTCGGTCGTCAAGCCGGAGACCGACGCGCGGCGGGCGCTGCGCGCGAAGGTCGCGGCGGCGGGGACGGGCGCGCCGTCGCAGGCGCCGTCGACGAGCGATTCGGCTGCGATGTCCCCCGCGGCGGAGGCCGCGAACTCCCACGCGGCGGAGGCTGCGATGTCTCACGCGGCGGAG
This sequence comes from Phycisphaerales bacterium, assembly GCA_049318425.1. GTDB lineage: Bacteria > Planctomycetota > Phycisphaerae > Phycisphaerales > SM1A02 > QWPT01. The sequence continues at coordinate 9,969 of JBMOGJ010000082.1, forward strand.
GCCGCGCGCGCCATCCTCGACGGCGCCCGCATGCCGCTGCGCGACGCCCTGCCCGCCGCGATCCGCGACCGCATGGTCTCGCCGGGCGGGAGGTTCCTCGTCTCGTACTTTCCCGCCGCCGACGCGTGGGATCCGCATCACCTCGGGCGCTTCGTCGCACGGGTGCGCGCGGTCGACGCCGACGCGACCGGCGTGCCGTTCACCCAGCACGAGTCGGTCGACGACATGGTGAAGACCTTCCTGGTCGTCTCGCTGCTTTCGATCGCGGCCATCGCGCTGATCGCGTGGCTCGACCTGCGCAGCCTCGGCCTCGCGGCGCTGGCCGTGGGCACGGTGCTCGCCGGCGTCGGCATGACGCTGGGCGCGATGCCGCTGCTCGGCGTCGATGTGAACCTCGCGAACTTCTTCGCGATCCCGATGCTGATCGGGCTCGGCGTGGACAGCGCGATCCACATCATCCACCGCGCGCGGCAGGATCCGGACGGCCTGCCGGCGACCGTGCGCACCGTGGGCTTCACGGCGCTCACCACGGCGATCGGCTTCGGCATGCTGGTCGTCGCCGACCACCGCGGCATGCGTTCGCTCGGCGTGGTGATGCTCGTGGGCAGCCTGTGCTGCATGTACGCGGCCTGCGTGGCGCTGCCGCTGCTGCTGCGCGTGCGGCCCGCCGCGCGCGCGAACGGGGCCTAGATCGCGTGGATCAGAACGCGTCCGCCGACACGAACTCCGGCTCGACGCCGTCGGGCAGCGCGGCCATGAACCGCTTGCCGTAGAACTTCGTGACGATGCGCGGGTCGAGGATCACGATGCGCCCCGAGTCGTCGGCGCTGCGGATCAGTCGGCCGATCCCCTGCTTGAAGCGCAGCACCGCGCGCGGCAGCTGGTCGTCGCGGAACGCGTTGCCGCCTGCGGCCTCGATCTTCTCGTGGCGCGCCTGGATGAGCGGATGGTCGGGCACGTCGAACGGCAGCTTGGTGATGATCACGTTGCGCAGCGCGCGGCCGCGCACGTCGACGCCTTCCCAGAAGCTCGCGGTGCCGAAGAGGACGCTGCGCTCGCTCTCGCGGAACTTCTTGAGGATCTGGCTGCGCTCGCCGTCCTCGCCGTGGATGAAGACGGGGTAGCCCTGCGCGCGCAGGATGGGCGCGCAGCGGTCGGCGACCTCGCGCAGCGTGCGGAAGCTGGTGAAGAGCACGAACGCGCCGCCGCCGGTCTCGTCGACGTTGCGGAGGACGCGCGGCACCAGCTCGCGCACCGCGTCGGGCGAGTCGGGCGTCGGCATGGTGCGGTCGATCATGACCCGCATCTGGCTGGCGTAGTCGAACGGGCTGCCGAGCGCGAGCTGCTGCGCGCCGTCGCAGCCGAGCCGCCCGACGATGTGGGAGAAGTCGTCGCTCGACGCGGCGAGCGTGGCGCTCGTCATCGTGATCGAGACCGGCATGTTGAAGAGGTGGTTGCGCAGCACGGGGCCGACGTCGACGGTCGCGCACGACAGCGTGATCGACGCGCGCCGCGAGCCGAACGCGGGCTTGCCGCGCTCGATCCAGTAGACGCAGCCCTCGACGCCCTGGTCGATGAACAGCTCGATCTCGGCGGCGAGGTCGGTGATGCGCTGCGCCGCGCTGCCGAGGTCGAACTGCAGCGACTCGTCGGTCGCGCGCTCGCGCAGCAGCTTGATGCGGGTCGCGAGGTCGCCGAGCGCGGGCGAGAACGCGTTCTCGAAGGCGCCCGCGCGCAGGACGCGCCCGCTCGAGGGCTGCGCGGCCTGCCCCGACTCGGTGTTGCGGAACACCGCGTCGAAGAAGGCGTCGCACGCGGCGTGCGCCTCCATGCAGGCGCGGATGGTCTCGTCGACCTCGTCGACCGGGAGCCCGGCGGCCTCGATGCCCGCGAGCGTGCCCTTGCCGTTGGTGGCGTTGTAGAGGGTGCGCAGCAGGTGCTTCGCGCGCGCCTCGCTCACGCGGATGCCGAAGTGGCCGCTCGCGACGTCCTCGAGGTGGTGGGCCTCGTCGAAGATCACGTGGTCGTACGCGGGCAGGAAGCTCGCGCCCTTCGCCCGCAGCGCGAGGTCGCTGAAGAAGAGCGCGTGGTTGCAGATCAGGAGATCGGCGTTCTCCATGCGGCGCCGCGCCGACTGGTAGAAGCACTTGTCGTAGGTCGGGCAGCGGCGGCCCATGCAGTTGCCCGCGTCGCTCTCGACGTGCTGCCACACCGCGCGGCGCGGGAGCACGGGCAGCGTGGCCAGCGAGCCGTCGGTGGTCTCGTACGCCCAGTTCTCGATGAGTTCGAGCGAGTGCTCCTCCTCCTCGTTGTGGCAGAGCTTCGACCGCTTCTCGCTCGCGATGCGCATGCGGCGCAGCGACATGTAGTTCCCGCGCCCCTTGCAGAGCACGGTGGTGAACTCGTCGGGAATCACCGCCTTGAGGAGCGGGACGTCCTTGTCGAAGATCTGCTCCTGCAGCGAGATCGTGTGCGTGCAGACGACCACGCGCTCACGCTGCTCGAGGATGCGGCGGATCGCGGGCACCAGGTAGCCGAAGCTCTTGCCGACGCCCGTGCCCGCCTCGACCAGCAGATGCCCCTTCTTCTGCAGGTTGCGCTCGACCGCCTCCGCCATGCGCAGCTGCTCGGGACGAGTCTCGAACGCACCGACGCGCCGCGCAAGCGGACTCTCCGGCCCAAGAAAGTACGCGGGAAGAAGGGACACGCCGCAAGAGTAGCCGACCCGAAGCGGGTAGGATCGGAACCTGCGTCCGCCCGCGCATCCGCCGGTCGGCGCGAGGAGGCCACGAACATGCCGACGACCATCGCGACGACCACGCACCACGCCGCGCGCACCAGCACCAGCACGAGTACGAGCACGAGCACCGCCCTCCCGCCGCGAACCCGCGCGGCGGTCCGCCCGCTCGGCACCGCGCTCGCCCTCGCCGCCGGCATCACGGCAACCGCCCTCCTGCTCACCGCCTGCGAGACCACCGAGCACCCCGACCGCTCGAAGAAGACCTCGCTCAAGTCGACCGGCAGCCTCCCCAAGGCCACCTTCAAGAAAGGCGAGCCCCTCGAGTGACCCGCGCGCCCCGGCCCGCCGCGATTCACCCGCGGCGAGGCCGGCCAGAGCGACGCGAGACGCGGACAGGGAGGGATTTGAAATCGAGCGCCGCACCGCGGCGCTCGATCCGAATCCCGGGGACGCGGTGCGCAGCGCCGCGGACCCGTTTCAGGCGACGCAGTCGCCTGAAACATCCATGTACGCGAAAAACCGAGGTGTGCCCCGCGGAGCGGGCCACACCTCGGTTTTGAGCGGACAGGGAGGGATTCGAACCCTCGGTACAGGGAATCCCCCGTACAACGGTTTAGCAAACCGTCCCCTTCGGCCTCTCGGGCACCTGTCCAGCGGGGAGCACACTATACACGCAGTTCGAAGCATCGCAAAACGCGGGTTTTGCTATCTTTCCGCCCTCCCATGAAGATCCACGAGTACCAGGCCCGTCAGCTGCTCGCCAAGGCGGGCGTCGCCGTTCCCGCCTTCGCCGTCGCCGAGGACATCCCCACCGCCGTCGCCGAGGCGAAGAAACTCTTCGACGCCGGCATCAAGGAGATCGTCATCAAGGCGCAGGTGCACGCGGGCGGCCGCGGCAAGGCGGGCTTCGTGAAGCTCGTCACCAACCTGAAGGACGCCGAGGCGGCCGCGACCTTCATGCTGACCAACAAGATGGTCTCGTACCAGACGGGTCCCGAGGGACTCGTGGTCAAGAAGCTCCTCATCGCCGCCGCAGAGGCGATCGCGAAGGAGTACTACCTCGCCATCACCATCGACCGCAGCCGCCGCACCGCGACCCTGATCGCGAGCGCCGAGGGTG
>JBMOGJ010000083.1:0-13036 GCA_049318425.1 Phycisphaerales bacterium
GGCCGACCATCATCGACATCTCGACGGCGGCCTTGTTCATCACCGGCAGCGCGCCGGGCAGCGCGCACACCACGGGGTCGATGAGCGTGTTCGGCGCCTCGTCGTAGTGCGACGGGTGCGCGGCGTTCGGCACGCGGGTGAACATCTTGGTGCGGGTCGCGAGCTCGATGTGGATCTCGAGGCCGACCTTCAGGGTCGCGCGCGTGATGACGGCGGTCTTGGGATCGACGGTGGTCGCCATGGGACGCGGATGGTACGGGACGGCGGGCGGGCGAGCGGGCGCGGGGCGGCACGCCGCGGCGACCGGCGGCGCGGGACGCAGGACGCAGGACGTGGGGCATGGGATCGCGCCACCGCGCCGCGAATGCGCAGCTCCACCGCGCGCGGCGTGGAGGGGACAGGCATAATGCGGGGATGACCGCCGCGATCCTGCTCGCCACCTCCGTCGCCTGCACCACGGGTGCGGTGGGCGGCGCGACCCTCTCTCCCGTGACTCTCTCCCCCGCGACCGAGCTGGCCGGCCCGAAGGCGCCGCTGAAGGTCCGGGTGCAGCGTGTTGCGCCAGGGGCCGCGGACGGCGGCAAGGGCGGCGATGGCCGCTGCACCCTCGTGCTCCTCGACGCCAACGCAAAGGAGCTCGCGCGCGTGGAGCTCGCCGCCGAGGCGCTCGCGACCGGCGGCGGAGGAGGCGAGGTCGATCTCGCGCCGATGTTCCCCGAGCTGCAGGGCGCGACCCGCGCGATGCGCGTGCAGGCGCTCGTGGATGGCCGCCCGAGCGGCGCCCCCGTCCTCGTGATCCCGCTCAAGAACCGCGAGACCATCCGCACCACCGGCGACCTGCGCCCGGACGGCAAGACCGCGTACACGCGCGTCATCGGCTGGGGCGACCAGCTGCTCGACCAGTCGAACGAGGCGCATCAGAAGCTGCGCGCCGCGTGGCCGAAGGCCGATCCGCAGCCGCTGTCGGGCTTCCGGCTGATGGCCGACGAGGACGTCGTGTTCGAGACCACCGCGGGCCGCATCCGCTTCGCCCTGCGCCCCGACGAGGCGCCCAACACCGCGCGCAACTTCGCCGAGCTCGCGCGGAAGGGCTTCTACGACGGCACGATCGTGCACCGCATCGTTCCCGCCGACCGCAACGGCAAGCCGTTCGTGATCCAGGGCGGCGACCCGACCGGCACGGGCGACGGCGGGCCCGGCTACGACCTCCCGCTCGAGGACTCGCGCGTGGCGCACGATTTCGGCGTCCTGTCGATGGCGCGCAACGATTGGCCCGACAGCGCGGGGAGCCAGTGGTTCGTCTGCCTTTCCCGCGAGGCGACCGCGCGCCTCGACGGCCAGTACTGCGCGTTCGGGCACGCGGTCGAGGGTGCCGACGCGATCCTGCGCATCGCCGGCGGCGAGATCGCCGATGCCGCGACCGGTCGGCCGAAGTCGCCCGAGACCGTCACGCGCGCCTACACCGTGCCGGCGCCCGCGTGGACGCCGGGCAAGGGCCGCCCCGACGCCCGCGTCGAGCGCCCCGCCGCCAGCGCCGCGCCGATCGGAAGCGACCGGTGAGTGGCGCGGGCGACGACGGGAACGGGCGGTCGGCGCTGGGAACGCGCGGGGCGCGGGAGACGCACGGCGTCGCGACCGGTCATGACACGCCGCGCGGACTCTGGAACCGCGGCTTCATCTCGCTCCTCTTCACGCAGTTCTTCGAGGCGGCCAGCGACAACATCATCAAGGGCGTGATCACCTTCGCGGTCGCCGCCGGCGGGCCGTGGGAGACCGTCTTCGGCGAGGGCGGCAACGGGCTGATCGGCATCCTGTTCACGCTGCCGTTCGTGCTGCTGTCGGCGTTCGGCGGACGGCTCGCGGACCGGCACTCGAAGTCGCGGATCACGGTGCTGCTCAAGACGGTCTCGCTCGCGGTCTGCGCGCTCTGCGCGCTCGAGTTCGCGCGCGGCTCGGCCTACGGCACGGTCGCGGCGCTGATCGCCTTCGCGACGGTCAGCGCGTTCTTCGGCCCGGTGAAGTACGGCATGATCGCGGAGCTCGTCGCGCCGGAGAAGCTCGCGCGCGCCAACGGCGTGGTGAACATGGCGACCAACGTCGCGGTCATCGCGGGCACGCTGGTCGCGGGACTGGTCGCGACGCAGTGGAAGGCGAGCTTCGCGGAGGGCATGCCGACCGGACTCGGCGCGTGGATGCCGGGCATCGTGATGGCGGTCGCGGTCGTGGCGGGCTTCCTGACCTGCCTCACGCTGCCGCGGCTGCGGCCGCAGAACCCGTCGCTGCCCGTCGACCTCAATCCGTTCTCGACCTACGTGTCGACGATCCGCGAGATGGCGCGGTCGCCGCTGCTCGCCGTGTGCGGCGCGTGGACGTTCTTCTACTTCGTCGCGGCGGTGGTGCTGCTGATCCTGCCCGACTACTCGACGTTCCTCTCGATCCCCGACGACCAGACCGCGCTGCTCATGGCGGCGCTCGGCATCGCCATCGGCGTGGGCTGCGTGGTGGCGGCGTACCTCGACACCCCGGCGCGGCGCGGTCGCTTCGTGCCGTTCGGTGCGGCGGGACTCGCGGTCGCGTTCGGCCTGCTCGGCGTCGCACCCGCGCACTTCGGCGCGACGATGGCGTGCCTGGTGCTCGTCGGGCTCACCGCGGGGTTCTACATCATCCCGCTGCAGTCGATGCTGCAGTCGCTGGCGCCGGACCAGCTGCGCGGCCGCGTGCTCGGCACCGCGAACGGGCTGAGTTTCGTGATGGGCGCGGTGGGCAGCGGGCTGTTCTTCCTGCTGCGGCAGTCGGGCGTGCCGTCGAACCGGGTGTTCCTCGTGCTCGCGCTGCTGTGCGCGGCCATGGCGGCGGTGGCGCTGACCTGGCTGCGTCGGATGGCGGCGCGGGCGGCGACGGGGTCGGCGACGGCGGCATGAGGGTTTGCGGCGCCGGGACGGCCGAACGGGTCCCGAATCTGGGCACATTTGCCGGGTCAGCCCTTCCAATCCCGCAAAGAAACGCCGATGCTTGCGTAGATCACCTTGGCGGGAGGCTCCGATGGAGCCCTCCGCCGAGCCTGAACGCCGAATCCGAACGAAGGGACCGACCATGCGCCAGCGCCCCCTCATCACCCTGCTCACGATCGCCGGACTGCTCGCGGTCGATGCGTTCGGGCTCGTGGGCGTGGGTTCGGCGGCATTCGCGCAGGCGACGCCCCCGAGCGCCCCGGCGCCTGGCAAGGGCCGGCCTGGCTCGATCCCGATTCCGAGCCGTCAGCGTCCGCGCCCCACGGCGCCGGCGAATCCGGGTGGTCCGAATCCGAGTGGCCCGACCACGCCCGCGCCGGGAAACCCGGATCCTGCGGCTCCGCGCACGCCCGGCTCGCCGGAGCGGCCTGCTCCCAGCAATCGACCGGGTCGGCAGGATCCGTCGGATCCGATCCGCCCCGAGCGGCCGGCCCCGGGCACCACGCCTGGTCGCAACGACCCCGCCGATCCGATCAATCCCGAGCGTCCTGTTCCGGGCACGCTCCCGGGTCGAGGTGAGCCTGGGCCGACGGTTTCGCCGCGCCCCGACACCGCGCCGGGGCAGCGACCGGGGCGCCGCATGCCGGGCGAACCCATGAAGGCCCCGAAGCCGCCGGGATTCGGCAACACGCCGGGCAAGAACGAACCGGGCGCGCCGGTGCGCGCGCCGAAGCCGCCGGGGTTCGGCTCGACTCCCGGCCAGAATTCGCCGGGACTGCCCACCGCCCCGCCGAAGCCGCCGGGATTCGGCGGCTGAGCGGAGATCCTCGCAACACGCATCGACAACCCCGCTTCGGCGGGGTTGTCGCGTTTTGGCGACAACGCCGCGCCCAATCCCGCCGCGGCCAAGCTCGACGTCGGAAAAAGGACAACGCCCCGCGGAGCGGGGCGTTGGGCGAAGGCCGCGGTGGGATTTGAACCCCCGCGGCAACGCCGCGCTCAATCCCAACGCGGCCAAGCTTGACGTCGGAAAAAGGACAACGCCCCGCGGAGCGGGGCGTTGGGCTAAGGCCGCGGTGGGATTTGAACCCACGAATCACGGATTTGCAATCCGTTCCCTTAGGCCACTTGGGTACGCGGCCGACGGGAGGGACTATCGCACCAATCCGTCCGCGCGTCAACGCGAAGGCGAAAGAACGAGCATGGACCCGCCCGCACAAACCGCGCATGTGGATCCAAGCCGCTTGCCCGATCGCGGATGACCGCGGAAACTGCCGATGCTCTCCCCACCGTCGCGCGCGCGGAACGCTCGCCTCACCCAACGCAGTGCAGCTCGCCATGAAGCACCCACACCAGTCCGGCCGCGCGATGCATGCCTGTCCCATCATCGAGCCTGCCCAGCAGTCGATGCATGCCTGTCCCGTTCGTCCCGTTCCGCATCGCCGCGGTGGCCGTGCCGTCGGGCGCATCCTGCTGTTCGCGGCGCTCGTGCATGCCTGTCCCTTCACGGCGATGGCGACGCAGCAGACCACGCCGCCCGGCGGTGGCGCGGACGCGAAGCCCGCCGAGGTCACCGCAGCGCCCGCCGCTGGACTCGGCGGATACCGCCTGCCGCTGCTGCGCGAGGGATCGGCGATCAGCCGCATCACCGGCGACCTCACGCAGGACCCCGACGAGAAGCTCTGGCTGTTCCGGCCGACCGAGCCCGAGACCGGCGGGCTGCGCCGTGAGTTCGCGCTGCTTCCGTCGCCGGTGCTCGAGGACATGCTGCGCACCGTGCGCGCGTCCGGCGCGACCGTGCAGTTCGAGATGACCGGCCGCGTCTTCATCTACCGCGGACGGAACTTCCTGCTCCCCGACTTCGCGCCGTCCATCATGCGCTTCGATGCGAAGCCGGACGAGACGCCGAAGCCGATCGACGGCACCACGACCGCGGCGACCACCGCGCCCAACGGCGAGGACAAGTTCGTCGCACCGGCGGCCGGCGCCACCGCGCGCGAGGACGCCGTCGTCGACGAGATCGAGCGTCGTCTGGAGGAGCGCGTCGGTCGCGCGCCGCAGGCTCGGACCGGCGGAACCTCCGACGGCGCACGCGCTGGCGCGTCGACCCGCGATGCCGGCGAGGCGCCGATCGCCAACGGCACGCGCATCACGCAGCGCCTCGGGCGACTGTCCCGCGATCCGCAGGCCGGCTCGTGGCGCTTCGTCCCCGAGCAGGCGACCGGCAGCGGCGATCCGTCGATCGAGATCCTCCCCTGCCTGCTGCTCGAGCGGCTCGAGAACGCGGCGCGCGAGAACGACGCCGCGCCCGCGATCGTGCTGTCGGGAACCGTCTATGCGTTCGAGGGACGCAGCTACCTGCTGCCGTCGAGCTTCCGCCGCGCCCGCGAGGGCCGCGGCATCGGCGGCTGACGCGCGGTTCAGCTCGTCCAGGCGCTGAGCAGGGCCGCGATGTCCTGCGCGTCGACCACGCCGTTCGGCACCAGGTCGGCGCTGCCGGGGCCGCCCCACTGCGAGAGCATGATGGCGATGTCGGGAGCGCTGACGACGCCGTCGCCGTTCAGGTCGCCGAACACGCCGGCGGGCGGCGGCCCGAGCGTGCCGTCCTCATTGACGCGCGCGGCCCACACGTCGCTGGCGCCGGTCGAGCCGCCCTGCCACACGAGCACGCTTCCGCCGTCCACCGCGTCGGCGGTGACATAGCGGTACTTGCTACCGGAGTTGAGCGCGATGTCGAAGCGGCCCGTCACCGCGCCGGCGGCATCGAGCACGGCGCACTTGAGGTTGTCCTGCACGGCGCTGGTGGCGTCGTTGTAGGAGACGGCGACGCCGTTGCCGACGCGCAGCATGCGGCCCCAGCCGCGCGAGTAGGTCCCGCCGAGCGGCTCGACGACCGCGCCGTCGGAGCCCCACTGCGCGACGCCCTTGGCGAAGCACTGCGCGTAGATGCCGTAGATCGAGGAGTTCGGCGTGTGCCGGGTGAAGGTCACGTAGAGCCGGCCGTCGGCACCGAGCATCATCGAGGGATCGGTGCGCTCGGCGCCGGTCGCGGTGGCGGTCACCGGGACGCCGTTCACGCCGTAGAGCAGCGCGCCGGTCGGGGACACGCGCTGCACGTACGACTGCAGCGGGCCCGTCGTGTACCACGCGAAGTAGGCGCCACCCGCGCCATCGCTGATGAAGCTCGGGAAGTTGCCGAACTGCAGCGAGCCGGCGGTGAAGACGCTCACGCCGTTCGCGGCCCACGGGCGCGTGCCCGTCGGCTCGACGCGATGCGCGCGCAGGATCTTGGGACCGGTGAAGGTCGCGTAGCGCACGCACGACACGATCACCGCGCCGTTCTCGCTCGGCTCGATGTCGGCGATGAACTGCGACGCGCCCGTCTCCGCGAGCTGCACGGGCGTCGCGAAGGACGCCGCGCCGGTGGCGGGATTGAGCCGCTGCACGCGCGTGCCGCTGCCCTCGATCGCCGCGACCCAGACGAAGCCGTCGCTCGCGACGGTCACCTGCGCGGGCACGTTGCCGGCCGCGGCCGAGGTGACGGTGGTCCACAGGATGGCGCCGGCCGGCGACACCGCGGTGCACTGCAGCGCGCCGGCGGTGGTGGCGTACGCGACGTACGCGTTCACGCCGTCGCTCGCGCAGCCGTAGTCGACGGTCGAGCTGAGCCCGCGGTCGTTGACGATGGTCGGGGTCTTCCACGCGCTCTTGCCGTTCCGGTCGAGGCGCGCGATCGCGACGTCGTAGCCGGCGCCGGTGAGGTAGCTGATGAAGTGGCTGTCGGAGGGGCCCGCGACGATCTTGGGCTGCACGTCGTCGTTCGCCGTCGCGGCGACGACGAGCGGCGCGTTCACATCGGCCGAGTAGTCGGCAAAGGCGCCCGCGTTGAGCGCCCACGGGGCGACGACCGCGGCGGACAGGACAGCGAGGCACGAACTGACACGGGGGGCGAACTGCATCCCGACAGGATGGCGGATTTCCGCGGGACTGCCAAGGCGAGCGGCGCGACTCTCCGAGAATCCCGCGGAAATGCGTGGATCGTCACGCATCGAGGCGAATCTCGGACTGCCCGCTGCGAATGGTGGAATCCCCGCGGGAAGCGCCCCTTCCTTTCGGGCCGCCGCGGGCGATCGGGATGTTCTCCCGCAGTTTCAGAGGTATTCTCTGGAGCACGCGGGCCGTGCCTGGTTTGATGGGCTGAAAGCACACTCACAGGAACTCAAGATGCGCGCCATTTCCAGCCTCCTCTCGGGAATCGTGTCGTCGACCGCCCTCACCTCCACCGTGCTCGCGTCGTCGCTGCCGACGACGGCGGTGCTGGCCGCGCCGCCCGCCACCGCCGATTCGGCGGACGCCGGCACGCGAACCGGGCGCGTGGGTGACTCGGGCAAGGGCGACGCTCGCATGCGCGGCTCCGACCGGGACGGCTCCGACAAGGGCGGCTCCGATACGCGCCACGCCGCCATGCGCGGCGACAAGGGCAAGTCCGCGTCGCCGAGCGCACCTGCGGCGGCGCCGTCGAAGCCCGCGCAGTCGGCGCAGCCGAGCCAGCCTTCGCGTCCGAGCGTCGCGCCTCCGCCGCCGACGGCCCCGTCGCGGCCGACTGCGCCGAGCACGCCGAGCGCCGCGCCGCAGCGTCCGTCGGGCACCACGACTCCGCCCGCCGCGGCGCCGAGCCGGCCCGCGGCGCGCCCGAGCGAGCCTGCAGCGCCGCGCAAGCCGATCGACGCGACGCCCGCGCCGTCGCGCCCGAGCCGCGATGCGACGCCGACGACCAAGCCGCCGGTCCGCCCCGCCAACGAGTCCGCACCGCGTCGGCCAACGGGCTCGACGATCGACCGGCCCATGAACCCGCCGCTGGTGTCGCCCAGCGAGCCCCGGAAGCCCGCGAAGCCGCACGAGGATGCAAAGCCCCGCGACGACGCGAAGCCGCGCGATGACGCGAAGCCCCGCGACGACGCAAAGCCCCGTGACAACGCGAAGCCCCGCGACAACGCCCGCCCCGAGAGCGGCGACGGCAGCCGCCCAAGCGTGCGGCCCGATCGCGACGACAAGCCCGTCACGCGCACCCCGACCTCGACGAAGTCGCCCGATGCGCGCGCGCCGCGTGAGCGGGACCGCGACGGCCGCGGCGACTCCGCCATCGACAACGGCGCCGACGGTCACGGCGGCATCGACACCCGCCGGCCGAACGACGCGACCAAGCCCGTCCGCGGCAACGATGGCGCCGCCGACCTCGGCGGTGAACTCGGTCGCGGCGGCGAGAAGGGCCGCGGCGGCGAAGGCAGCGGACGCGGCAACAACAACAACGGCACCGTCGTCGGCGACACCGTCTTCGGCGTCCCGGTGGCACGCGGACGCGATCTGAGCGGCGGTCGCGGCGGAGACTCGGGCGCGCGCGAGAACAGCGGCGGCGGCGGCGGAGGCTCGAACGACGGTCGAGGCCGCGGTCGCGATGGCGGCGACAACGGCTCCACGATCTACAACGACAACCGCACCTACACGCAGTACGTCACCAACATCTCCCACTGCAACGGCTGGTCGCATGGATCGCGCTGGGCCGACTGCGGCCCCTGCCACACCTGGGACCGCTACGACTGCCACGACGGCGTCAGCCTGTCGATCGGCTTCGGCTCCGGCTTCAGCTTCGGCTTCTTCTACGGGTCGAGCTGCGCACCGCTGTGCAGCAGCTGGTGCAATCCGTGGTGGGAGGGCTACGCGTGCTCGTGGAGCGTCTCCGCCTACTCGGGCGCGTGGCGCCCGTGGTACCGCCCGGGCTGCGGCTGGGTGAATCCGTGCCGACCGTGGTGGCACACCTGGTACGCCTGCGGCCCCTGCCCTGTCCCCGCGTGGACGCCGTGCTACTCGTACTACCCGTACAGCGCGACCTACGTCTACGCGCCGGTCGTCTACGCGCCGCCGGTCGTCGTGCCGACGTTGCCGAATCCCGACGCGCTCTGGACCTACCTCGCCGAGGGCTACGACCGCGACGCCGAGGATGGCTTCATCCTGCTCGAGTCATCGGCTCCCGGCGATGCGCGCTGGGTGGCGGGACAGGCGATCGCACGCGCCTTCCGGAGCGACACCGTCCGCGCGGCCATGCTCCTGCGCGAGGCGTTCGCGCTCGATGCGGCGGTGATGACGCGGCTTTCGCAGGATCCCAAGTTCCTCGCGCGGCTCGATGCGCTCGAGCGCGCGGTGGAGCCGGCGGCGATCGCGCCGCAGCCCTCGATCGACGCACTGCTGGTGATGGCCTCGGTCCAGGCCGCGCGCGGTGACGTGCAGGCGGCGTACCTCAACGCCACCACGGCCGAATCCGAGGGGGATCGCTCGGCGGGCACGGCGTCGTTCATCGCGTGGCTGCGGGCGGAGCTTCGTCGGCGACCCTGAGCGGATCGCGCGCGGTCACCGCACACGCCGGTTCGGTCGACGCGTCAGTTGGTCCACGCGCCGAGCAGGATCGCGAGATCCGCGGCGCCGACCGTTCCGTCGTTGTTGAAGTCGGCCGGGCCGTCGATGCCCCAGCCGCCGAGCAGCGCGGCGAGATCCGCGCCGTTCACCTTGTTGTCGCCGGTGAGGTCGTAGCTCGTCGGAGGCAGGTAGACGACGGTGAGCTGCGGCCGCGACGCGGCGACGGTCGACTCATGCGAGTCGAAGCGCTTGACCGCCTGCAGCGTGGTCTCGTTGCCCTGCACCATCCAGCCGAAGTTGGTCGCGGGCTGGTTCACCATCTGCTGGACGTCGGTGATGAACTGGGGCGTGCTCGACCAGGTGTAGTAGCCGACCGTGCCGACGGAACGACTGGCCGTGACCGTCGAGACGAACTGCCCGCCCGGCGTGGTCCAGAGCGAGTTCGGGTAGTGGCGATGCAGCCAGGTCACGTCGTTCGACTGGCTGGGCGCGCCACCGCCGCCGAAGGCGACGCTCGGACCCTCGCCCCACGAGGCCTGGAAACGCTTGAGGCTGACGGTCTGCGCCGACGTGAGCCCGACTGCCGAGCAGTAGAGGCGCAGCGAGACGCCGGTGATGGTCGAGCCGGCGGGGATCGACGAGAGATCGAAGCGCACCGCGCCGCGGCGGATGGTGCTTCCTCCGTTCACGCCGACGCGCCCCGCGAAGAAGTACTGCGCGGCGCCGCAGCTGAAGGCGCCGGTGGTGTCCTCGATGAGCGTGTTGTCGGACACGCTGGTGAGGACGACCGTGTCGGCGGTCGCGGTCGAGGCGAGCACCGCCACGCCGAATGCAGCGACGATCGACGCCAGCTTCTGGTGCGGGGATCCGGACTCGACGGTGCTCGGTGAAGTCATCATGGTCGGGGGCTCATCAGCGGACAACTCACTGCTTCGCGGCTCGACTCGCCTGGATTCGGAGGGCGAGTTCCTCGATCGCCGCCGGGACGGGACGGCGCGTCAGCACAGCGCCTCACCCCCACGCATTCAGCAGGATAGCGAGATCGCCACCGCCGACCGTTCCATCGCCGTCGAGGTCGGCCGTTCCAACGCCGCCCCACTGGTTGAGGAGGATCGACAGGTCGGAGCCGCCGACCGAGCCGTCGCCGTCGAGATCGGCGGGGTTGCCGGCCGCGGTCACGGTCACGCTCAGCGTGAGCGCGAGCGAACCGCTGGTCGCACCCGCAAGATTCTCATCGCTGGTCGCGATGGTCGCGACCTGCGTGTACACGCCCGGCGCGCGGCCGTTCGAATCGAAGGAAAACACGAGGCCCGTGGGGGTTGCGGCGACATTCGCCTGCGTGCCGTCGACCACGGCGAACGGCGCGGTGAGCCCCGAGACGCCGTCGATGTCGAGCCGCGCCTGCAGCCCGTTGAAGCCGAAGTTCGCGACGGGCACGGTGATCGACACCAGTCCTGCGTTCGCAGCGGTCGAGCTCGCGACCGTCGCCGAGGCCTGCAGCGTCTTCTGGCTGAACGACGGCCGCGCATGGCCGAGCACGGTGCCGGCGATGGTGCGGGTGATCGACGCGTTCTGCGCGCCCTCGACCGCGGTCGTGATGAGCGCCGAGCCGTTGATGTTGGCGGCCGCGGCCGTGTTGACCTGCAGGTTCACCGTGGTCGATGCGGGCGCGAGCGCCGCGGTGACGGTCTGCGAGCCGACGAGCCCGGCGCTTCCCGCGACCGTCGCGACGAGCGCGTCGGTGCCGAGCGGATGGATCACGTTCGCGGTGTTCGACACGGCGACGGGCACGACCACCGTCGCGCCGGCGATCACGGTGGCGAAGGTCGACGGCATCGACGCGGTCATGACCGGAGGCACCTGGTAGTCGGCGACGACGGGCATGTGGTCGCTCGCGGCGAACAGCAGGTCGGCGACCGCGTTCGAGCGCACCAGGTCGCCCGGGTAGTACGAGTTGTTGCCGCTGTTGATGGCGAGGTTGTAGTGCGCGCCGTCGTTGCCGAAGGTGCGGTAGGTGCCCGCGATGATCGACAGTCCATCGCCGTCGTGGAAGTCCGCGGTCGAGAGCTGGAAGTCGAAGCGGTCGTCGACGCCTCCGCCGATGAGCGTGCCGGTCACGTCGCGCGGCGACTGCGTGTGCATGATCGCGTTGGCGGCGCCCGTCCAGTTCGCGGAGCCGAGCGGGTCGACGCACTGACCGACCCCGGCGGCGGCGAGCGTCTGGTAGGCCGCCTCGGTGTTGGTGTAGAGGTTGTAGTCGCCGACCAGGATGCAGTGCGCCGACGCGCCGAGCGACACCACGTTGTTGCGGAGCGCGATCGCGCCGGTGTTGCGCTCTGCGGCGTCGGCGGCGGTATTGCTCGCCTTCAGGTGCGACGAGTAGACGTAGAAGCGCGCGGCGGTCGAGGTGTAGCCGTTGAGCTGCAGCAGCCAGCGGTCGCTGTTGCGCGAGGCGCCGGTGGCGATGTCGACATGGCCCGCCACCACCTCGGTCAGGAGGTCGGTGCGGTAGTACATGGCCTGCGCGCCGGCGGCGCCATCCTCGGTGCCGGAGGTGGTGAAGGTCCCGCGCGCGTAGGGCGTGCCGGGGAAGGCCGCGAGGATGTGCGCGTCGAGCGCCGCGATGTCGGCGGCGCGGATCTCCTGGAAGCACATCACGGCGGGGTCGGTGGCGAAGCCGAACTTGTTGTCGTCGCCGATGGCGGCGAGGGTCGCCCGGATCGACGCCGCGTCGCCGGCGAGCTTGGCGAGGTTGTAGTTCACGACGCGGAGCTGCGCGTGCGCGGTGGCGGAGAGCGCCAGGACGGCGGACGACGCGATACCAGCCAGAACGGAAAGTCGGTTTCGGCGCATAACTGAGTGAGTCCAGAGAGATCGCAGCCCACCCGCAATGTAAACCTGAAATGAACGCGGGGAAGCGGGATCCCCACGATTGGCCCGAAAGCGCCCGCCGCGGGCCGGCGCCGCACCGAAAACGGACTTCCGCCATGGCTACCATCCCCGCTTCGCCCCGAGGTCGGGGTCCATGGAGCCTGAACACATGCGCAAAGTCCTCAGCGCGATCGCCGCACTCGTGATCGCCGCCCCCCTGTCCGCCCAGCAAGTCGCACCCGAGGTCTTCACCCTCGACAACGGGATGAAGTTCCTGCTCCTGCCCCGCACCGACCAGCCCAACGTGATCGCGGCGGGCTGGGTCGCGAAGGTCGGCTCGGTGAACGAGCGCCCGGGCATCACCGGCATCAGCCACTTCTTCGAGCACATGATGTTCAAGGGCACCGACACCGTCGGCACCTCGAACCCGAAGGCGGACGCCGAGTACCGCGACCTGCAGAAGTCCCTGCGCGCGCGGATGAACCAGATCACCTGGACCGAGCAGTACCGCCGCTTCTTCAACGGCGAGATCGCCGACCCGTGGGCGCCGGAGAACGACACCCCCGAGCTGGCCCGCCTGCGCGCCGAGCTCAAGACGGCGATGGACTCCCAGCAGGGACGCCTCGACGCCGACCGCATCGCCGAGCTCACCAAGGAGGTCGCGGGCGCGACCGGCGCCGCGAAGGAGCAGCTCGGCCGCGAGCTCGAGTCGCTCAAGGCCCGGCAGGAGGCCGCGCGCAGCGTCGTGAAGGACGAGTTCGACAAGCTCTACACCGGCCAGGGCGGCTCGGGCATGAACGCCT
>JBMOGJ010000084.1:0-13025 GCA_049318425.1 Phycisphaerales bacterium
GCGGCGGTTGTCGACGAGCAGCTGGCGCGCGTCGAGCTGGTCGAGGTACTCGTCGCTCTCCTCGCGCTGCGGCGACGAGCGGAGGAACTGGTAGGTGTTCGCGTCGTCGCCGTAGAGCACGGGGCTGAACAGGTTGACCGCCTGCTCGAAGCGCGACAGCGCGCCCGGCAGGTTGTTGCCGTGGTAGGCGCGCAGCTCGTACTCGTCGGCCGCGTCGAACGGCGTCAGGCCGAAGCGCGGCTGCTCGGGGTTGCCCACGATCTTGAACCACGACTGGCGCTCGAGCGCGCTCTCGAAGGTGCCCTGCGGGAAGCCCGTCGGCAGCGAGGCGTCGATGAGCGGAAGACCCAGGCCCGGCGCGCCGGGATCGCTGCCGCCGGTCGGCGTGCGCATGCCGACCGCCTGCAGGAACGACGCGGGCGTGGTGAACGGCGGCGCGTCGCCGTAGCGGCTGCGGTCGAAGCGCGGGAGTCCGCCCGGGAAGGAAAGCTGCGGAGTACCAGGCCAGTAGGTCGGCAGCGGCGACTTGGGCAGATCGTCGATTGGCGGGGTCACGAAGTCCGCCGGCACGCCAGTCAGGTTCGTCGAGACCTGGTTGACCGGACCATCGAAGAAGCCGACGGTCGATCCCTGGTTGTTGAGCGGCGGGTACTCGCCCGCGCTGGTCACGAGCGCGAGATCGGACGGCGTCGCGCCGACGGTGGTGTCGAACGAGAACTTGGTCGCGATGTTCGCGTTGAGCAGCGCCGAGTTGTCGACGATCGACACGCCGACCACGGTGCGGATCGAGCGGTCGGTGCCGACCGGCGCGAGGAACCAGAAGCTGTCGGTGAAGCCGTCGCCGTCGGTGTCGGTGAAGGTGCGCGACACGATGTTGCGCGCGGTGCCCGCACGGAACTCATCGGTGGGCTTGCCGAGGTCGCGCAGGCGGAAGAAGTTCGGCAGCGCGATGTTCGGATCGAGGTAGGCCGACGAGTAGTTGTTCGCGGTGTTGAACGGGCCGAACCAGGTGTTGCGGCGGTTCAGGAACGACCCCGCGGTGCCGACCGGCTGGGTGATCTGCGCGACCGTCCAGTTCGGGTAGACATGCGGCAGCCACTGCTCGTACGGGATCGCGGTCGCGAACGACTGCGAGGCGTCGTTCTCGTTCAGGTTCTGCAGCGTGGTGTTGCCGATGTCGGAGATGTCGACGACGACGCGCCAGCCGTTGCTCGCGCTCGGCAGCCAGGTCAGGTGCGACCAGTGCGAGAAGGTGAAGAGGTCAGGCACGCCGTCCGCGTTCTGGTCGAGGCCCACGCGCTCCGGCTCGGTCGAGCGCAGCCAGCGGGTGTCGCCCATGCCGGGGTTGCCGTAGGGGTTCTCGTCGCCGATCGGGCGGCCGGCCGCGTCGGCGATCACGCCGTTGGGCGATCCGGCGCCGAAGGGCCAGGAGCTGCCCGCGCCGAAGAAGTCGGGCCAGTTGGTCCAGGCCTTCACCTCGTAGGGCGCGAAGTTGTAGCCGAGCTCGGGGATGCCGTCGCCCGCGAACGGGTTGGTCGGTCCCGCGGCGGGAAGCAGGTCGCGCGGATCGACCGAGTACCGCGGCGAGTCGAGCGGCGACGCGAGCCGCGGCCACGACGAGCTGCCCACGACCACCGGCGGATTGACGCTGTTGTCGGTGCGCGCGAACGGATCGGCGGTGTCGATCGGCCGCACGAAGAGCGCGCTGGCGATCTCCTGCGCGACATTGACGCCCACGCTCTCGCCACGGCCATCGCGGCCAGCGGCCGACTGCTGCGCCGCCGAGGTCTGGCGCACCGCGCGGGTGCGGCTCACGAACGCCGTCGCGATGATGACGAGCAGCACCAGGATCGCCGTCACGAGGACGATCGTGTTGCCGCGGCGCGCGCGGCGGATGCTCGGGTGGGTCGGGATCGATTGCATGCTGGACACTCCTGACGGCTGCGGGCGCTGGTCGGGTCAGCGCTTCGGCAGGTCGACGATGAACTGGAACTCGCGGCCGCCCTCGATGCGACCCAGCGGGTCGTGCAGGCGGAGCGTGATGCGGATGGCGCTCGGAAGCGGCGTGTACGGACCGCGGTTGCCCGCGAACGGATTGAGCTGCGCGGTGTCGGCCTGGTTGAAGCCGAAGACCGCCTGGTAGACCCGCTTGGAGTCCTGCTCGTTGCTGGTGCGCCAGACCGGGCGGTCGACCACCGCGGGGTCGCCGCTGCGGTTGATCGGTCCCTCGACCGAGCACACGAGGTCGGCGGCGTTGGGCGCCGCGATCACGAGCGGCACGCCGATCGACCCCCAGTCGCCGATGGCGCCGTTGTCGAGGAAGTTCGCGCTGTTGGACACCGGGCGCACCGAACTGGTCGCCGGGTTGTTGCCGCCCGCGAGGTTGTCGAGGCCGAACCACGGCTGCGCCGCGCCCGGGTTCACGAACATGCCGATGCCCGCGTTGGGCTGCGAGGTGTTGCCGGCGCCCGCGCCCGCGAAGCTGCGGCCGACGCCGTCGTCCCACGTCCACTCGACCTTGAAGCTCGAGCAGTTCGCGGCGAGCACCGGCGCGGAGAGCATCTGGTCGGCCTTCGCAGAGCTCGGCGCCGCCTTCTCGACGCGCGGGTACGAGACGTAGAGCGCGCCCGCACCATTGCCCGGATTGAGGCTGGTCGCCGGCACGGCCCAGTTCGCGAGCGTCTGGATCATGCGGAGGCGGCTCGACGGCCCGCTCCACGGGTTCGAGAGATCCTGCGCGATGAACGGAATCCCCTGCACCGACTGCTGCGCGTCGGCCTGGTACGCCATCTGGCTGAACAGGTCGTCGGGCTGCCACTTCACCACGTCGACGCGGCCGCTCGTCCAGAGCGGCGCGTAGGTGTTCGGGTACTTGGTGGCGAGCGGCCCGAGGCGCACCGCGCGGTTCGCGAACAGCGTGACCGACGCGTTGAGCGCGGCCGAGCCGAAGCGCGCGAAGGTGGTGTTGGTCGCCTGGCCGGCGTTGTCGAGCGTGGTGGGCAGCGCGTCGGTGCCCATCAGGGTCGCGAGGCGGACGAGCGGCCACAGGCTCGCCTTGGTGAGCGGCATGTTGCCGACGCCCTGCGCCGCGCCGTCGCTGAAGCGCTCGAGCTCGACCCGGCCGCCCTTCCACGGCACGACGCCCGCATTCGAGTTCTCGTAGCTGAACGGCCCGGTGCCGATCGGCAGCGCCGGCGCCTGCACGCCGTGGCCGTAGTAGACGCGCGCGATCACGCTCTCGGCGGTCCAGGTGGTCGCGATGCCGTTGTTCGAGGTCGACTCCTGCGAGCCGGTGTACTGCGTGGTCTGACGCACGCCGCGGGTGAAGAACGCCACCTGGTCGGCGCGGATCTCGAGCGACCCGAGCGACGGATCGACCACGGGATTCTGCGCCTGGCCGTAGGCGTTCACCTCGACCTGCTGGATCACCATGAAGCCGTTGGCCGGCAGGTTGGCGAAGT
Organism: Phycisphaerales bacterium; assembly: GCA_049318425.1. Lineage (GTDB taxonomy): Bacteria > Planctomycetota > Phycisphaerae > Phycisphaerales > SM1A02 > QWPT01. The sequence continues at coordinate 3,462 of JBMOGJ010000084.1, forward strand.
CGGCGCGGACCTGCTGCTCGATCGCGGTCGCCGTCTGGATCAGGTCGGCGTTCGCCTCGGAGACGGCCGAGACCTTGCTCGCGGCGCTGAAGATCTTCGCGGCCGCGACGATCACCACGACGAGCACGCCGACGGCGATCAGGAGCTCGGTGAGCGTGAACGCCGCGGCGCGGCGCACGCGGATGCGGGTCGATGCGGACGGCATCAGAGTTCCTCCACCGTGGCGTAGATGGGCGTGATCACGTTGCCGAAGCGGTCGGTGTTGGGCACGAACCAGATGGCGCCGATGTAGCCGTTGAACGACTGCGGGCCGTTGTTCACGCTCACCGTCGGCGCGACGCCGTTGACCGGCGAGCGCGGCATGATCGGGATCGGGCGCTGCAGCTTGACCGGCCCCTGGTTGGGCTGCGCCGAGCCGGTCGCGCCGGCCACCAGGCGTCCGCGGAGCACCTCGTGCACGTTGGCGTGGTTGTCGATCCACACCTGTCCGGGCGCCATCCAGTCGTCCCAGGTCTTGCCTGCGCCGAACGCCGAACCTGGGCCCGTGCCGGGGATCTCGTCGGGCAGCGTGCCCGCGCGGTTCGGCCACGAGGTCGCGGCGCCGGGGTTCGGCGCGTAGTACACCATCGGGATCGGCGGGGTCTGCTGCGTCGCGTCAATCGTGCCGGCCGGAGCCGTCCCGAGCAGCGCGGTGTCGATGCGTCCGACCGTGTAGCCGCGCGCCTCGCCGCCCGGCGGCGTCACGCGGTAGACGAACACCGCCACCTGCACGCGCCCGCCGTTGCGGCGGAACATGCAGTCCCAGTGGTACTGCGGCGCGTTCTGGCCCGGAGTGCTGTTCGCGTAGTTCGCGGCCCCCTGCGGGTACGAGCGCTCGGCCTGGGTGAAGGTCACCGACGGCTCGATCATGCGCTGCGAGACGACGTCGAGCTGCGCGGCGTTCGAGAGCGCGAGCGTGAAGAGCGGGTACTTGCCCGGGTTGTACGGGAGGCCATACAGGGAGCCGTCGGTCGAGAACTGCACGCCGTCGGAGATCTCGGTCGGCTTCAAGCCCGTCGGCGGGAGCGGCTGCAGACCGTACTGCTGCCGCGTGTACGCCGCGCTGAACACATCGATGGTGCCGTTGTTGTTCGGATCGAACAGGAACCCGGGACGCATCCAGCACCAGTCGCCCTTCACATGGGGGACGACCGTGCCGCCGCTGGTGCGGAAGGTGCCCGCGATGCCGGGCGCCAGGTAGTCGACGTTGGCGAACGGCCCGAGGAAATCCTGGAAGCTGCCGAAGTCGTCCTGCGAGAGCTTCGAGCGGATGGTCGCGAGCGCGTTCTTCGCCACGATCGGGCCGAGCACATCGTCGTTCGCCTGCCGCTGCAGCGCGATGCCCGCGGGGAAGAGCGCCGAGATGGAGATCACGCCGATGCCGAGGATGAAGATCGCGAGCAGCATCTCGACGAGCGAGAAGCCGGTGGTGCGGCGGGTCGAATCGGCACGCATCAGCGCACCTTCCTTTCGGGAATGCCGCTGAAGCGGTTGAACGTGATCCGGTCGCCGAACTGGGCGATGTACCCGTTGGGGCCCGTGAGCTCGTTGATCATGTTGTTGAGCGTGCCCCAGTCGGTGCCCTTGATCTCGCGCGCGGCCTTGTCGTCGTAGACCGAGAGGAACGGCACGAACATCAGGTTGTTCTCGTCGTCAGGGTGGTCCTGCAGCCAGAACTGCTCGAACAGGCCGGAGGCGCAGTTGCCGAGCTGGACGTCCTGCGGATCGGCCGGCGGCGGGATCAGGGCGCCGTTGTCGTTCCAGTCGACGTAGCACTTCATCTCGTCGATCGACGAGCGCGGCGGACGGGTGAGGAACTGCCCGTCGGGCCCGAAGAGGATCGCGACCGTGCGGTTGCAGTCGATCGCCTCGCGGCAGGCGGCGATGGTGCTGAGGTCGGCCTGGGTCGCGAAGACCTGCTCCGCGGCGATGGCGCCGAAGTTGCCCGGCGGGTCGTACATCGGACCCGCCACCTTGATGCCCTCGGGCAGGACGGTCGCGGGGATCCCCTGCACCGGGCGGTAGCGCTCCGCCATGCGGGCGCCGATGCTGGTGGTGCCGAAGACGCTGCGCTCGCCGGTCGAGCGGATCGTGATCATCTCCACGCGCTGCGGGATCTGCGGCGTCGCCGCGTTGTAGATCGGGCGGAACACCACGCCGGTCACGGCGCTGTCCTTGATCGCCGCCGCGCGCGCGTTGCCGAGCGTGCTGGTCACGGCGTTGGTGGCCGCGGCGAGGCGCGAGCCCGCGGTCAGGCGGCGCGCGCCGAGCGTGGTCAGCAGCGCGAGGATGCCGATCACGCCGATCACCACGAGCAGCTCGACGATGGTGAACGCCCGCGCGTGGGAGGAGGTTGTGTGCGATCGATGCGCGTGCATGACGGTGGCTTTCCGTGGGATCACGGCTGGGGACTCACGGCTGGTAGCTGTAGAGGTTGTCGTTGCTCGGCGTGTAGACCGTGCCCGACTGCACCGTGAAGCGCGAGTCGTTGCCGGCCGAGATGAAGAGGATGCGGCGGTCCTTGCAGGAGACCTGCATGCCGCCCTGCGAGGTCGGGTTGCCCCACTCGCTGTCGCACTTCACGGTGCCGTCCGGATCGACGATGTTCGGGTTGTTCGCGGAGAGCTCGGCGGCGGTCGCCTCGCGGCCCGGGAAGACCGCGATGATCGGCGTGTCCCACGCGTCGATGCAGTGGCGCACGGTGCTGAACGCCGCGGTGTTCGCGTTGGGCTTGATGCCGCGGAAGATCGAGTCGGGCAGCTTCTGCATGATCGACGCGCACGCGGGCGAGTCGGTCATCATGCCGATCAGCATCGCGGTGCGGCGGAACGGCAGGTTCGAGTAGCCGGGCAGGCCCGCGGCGACGGCGTTGTACGGATTCGCGAGGGCGGTCCAGGCGGTCACGCCCGTGCCCGCCGGCGGCGCGGCCGGGGCCGAGTCGATGTCGTAGCGGAGTCCGTTCGCGGGAGTCGGCGTCGGGTCCTGCACGATGCCGCCGGTGACCGGACCGGAGCGGAAGGTGATCCGCCGATCGACGGTGCGCTCGTACTCCTCGGCCGCCATGTTGAGCACCTCGAGGGTGTTGCGCGTCGCGCGCTCCTCGCTCGCGCGCACCACGCTCGAGCTCACCGCGAGCACCAGGCTCGCGACGATCACGATGATGCCGATCACGATCAGGAGCTCGAGGAGCGTGAAGCCCTTCTTGCGCTCCTTGAACTTGCGCGGCTTCGGCGCGCCGTCGCCGCCCGCCGCGCCGTCGGCCTTGCCGCCGTCGGTGTTGGCGACCTGCTTGGGGAAGCCGCCGATCGGGGCCTCGAAGCTGCGGCCCTGGCGGAAGGACCCCCTGCCGCCCTTGCCACCCTTACCGCCGCTGGACTGATCGCTGATGGGTCGATGCATGGATCACTTCCCTGCCTGGACGACGTTGTCCTTGTTGAACTCGCCGACATCGCGACGCACGGTGCGGTCGTATGCGCGGTCGCCGCCGCGCGACACGAGCGCGAACGAGGCGCCCTTCAGCGCCGCGCTCGACGAGGTGTCGCCCGAGACATCGGCCGCACCCTGGTTCTGCTCGGAGGTGTCGATCTCCCACTCGCGCAGGACGAACACGTCGCCGAGGTCGAGGAAGCCGCCATCCTGCGCGGGCACGTTGCTGCGGAGGTCGTCGCCGCCGTAGGGCGTGCGGTAGTACGCGATCGGCTCGCCCCAGTAGTCGAGGATGCACTTCGGCAGCGCGTCGAAGTTCACCGCCGAGTTCGGCCCGAGCTGGTCGTTGGTCACGATGCTCGGCCGGCCCGACACGTCGAAGCCGGTGAGGCCGCCGATCAGGCGCTCGTCGATCGTGTCGATGTACGGACCGTAGACGCGTCCCTCGACCGCCTGCGCGTTCCACAGGTTGCTGGTGACCGCCGGCGGCGCCGAGAGCCGCGCGGGGTTGCGCGCGCGGTAGTAGCCCTTGAAGTTCACGAAGCCGGGCTGCGGCGCATCGATCGCGCCCCAGCACCCATCGGCGCCCGGCGAGCGGATGCCGAAGGGAGGGTTCTCCTTGTCACCGGTGCCGCTCGGGCCGCCGCGGATGATGCCGTAGCCATCCTCGCCGCGGTGCCCGTAGCCCAGCAGGTACTCGGCCAGCGTGGTGTAGCTGTACCAGTTCTGCTGACGCTCGATGTCGTTGCCGCCCGCCACCGCGTTGTCGTTGTAGCGCACGACGTCGCGGCCGAGCGCGTTCGCGCCGCCGCCCGTGTCCTTGCGGCCCAGCACCGGCGGGTGGTACCCGAAGTCGGTGTTGAACTGCGCGAGGCCGGCCGAGATGGAGTTCATCAGGAACTGCGTCTTGGCGATCTGGGCGCGCTTGCTCGCCGCGTTGATCGCGACGAAGAGCGTGCCGAGCAGCAGGACGACGATCGCGACGACCACCAGCAGCTCGGTGAGCGTGAAGGCGCGCGTGCGGGGATGGCGGGCGGTGTTCGGCATTGGGATCCCGGTCACTTCTTGCTGGTGTTCGACACCGACTCGATCATCGAGACGAGCGGGAGGAAGAGCGCAAGCACGATGAGGAGCACGATGCCGCCGAGGACGACGACCATGAACGGCTCGAGCAGCGACAGGAGGCTGGCGACCGCGACATCGACCTCCTCGTCGTAGTTGTCGGCGATCTTCATGAGCATCACGTCGAGGTCACCGGTCTCCTCGCCGACGTCGATCATGTTCACGACGATGGCGTCGCACACCTTGGCCTCGCGGAGCGGGCCGGCGAACGTCTCGCCCTCGCGGATCGAATCGTGCACCTTGGTGAGCGCGCGCTCGAACACGTAGTTGCCCGAGGTGTCGCGGGTGATCAGGATCGCCTCGAGGATGGGCACGCCCGCGCTGATGAGCGTGCCGAGCGTGCGGGTGAAGCGCGCGATCGCCGTCTTCCGCAGCATGGTGCCGAGCACGGGGACCTTCAGGATCACGATGTCGGTGATCGCCCTGCCCGGCCCCGTCTTCCTCACCAGCTTGAAGAACAGGAACAGCAGGATCGGCGAGGTGAGCACCCAGACCACGCCGGGCACCACCTGGTCCTTGCTGGACGTGCCTGCGATCCACTTCGAGGTGTTGATCATGAAGATCGTGAGGTCGGGCAGCTTGACGTCGAAGTCCTCGAAGATCTCCTGGAACTTCGGGATGACGAAGTACATGATGCCGGTCACGATGAGGACGGCGATGAAGATGACGACCGCGGGGTAGATGAGCGCGCCGATGATGCGGCGCTTCAGGCGCTGGCCCTTCTCCATGAACTCGGCGAGGCGCTGGAGGATGACGTCGAGCACGCCGCCGACCTCGCCTGCCGCGACCATCTTGGTGTACAGGCGGTCGAAGGCCTTCGGGAACTTCGCCATCGCCTCGGAGAGGCTGGTGCCCGACTCGACCTCCTCGCACACGCCCTGGAGCACGGTCTTGAGCTGGCTCGGCTTCTGCTGGCTCTCGAGGATCTGGAGCGAACGGAGCAGCGGCAGGCCTGCATCCTGCAGCGTCGACAGCTGGCGGGTGAAGAGGGTGAGCTTCTTGGTGCTCACGCCGCCGAAGCTCAGGTTGATGCCCTTGCCCTTCTTCTTCTTGCCCGGATCGCGGACCTTCTTGCCGCCGCCGCCGGCGCCGCCGGCGATCTTCTGCTCCTTCACGCCGCTCGGGAACAGACCCTGGGCACGGATCTTCTTGAGCGCATCGTCGGCGCTGGTCGCCTCGATGGTGCCGGTCTGCTTCTTGCCTGCGTTGTTCACTGCGTCGTACGCGAAGGTGGGCATGGGGTGCTCCGGGGGTCTCGGCCGTGTGTCGGCCGTCTGTCGTCAGCGTGGCGCCTGGCGGGCAGGCGGGGAGTTGGCGCCTGGCGGGCAGGCGGGGAGTTGGCGCCTGGCGCGCAGGCGGGGGGTCGTTCGGTGTCGGGAGGATTCGTTCGGTCGCGGGTCGTTCAGTCTTCCGTCATCGTCTCGCGCACGACCTCGTCGATCGTGGTCTGGCCGTCGTAGATCGCGAGCAGGCCGGACTCGCGCAGCGTGCGCATGCCGCGCTTGCGGGCCTCGGTGCGCAGCACGCGCGTCGAGGCCTGCTTGATGACGAGCTCGCGGAGCTCGTCGTCCATGGTCATGATCTCGAAGAGCGCCATGCGGCCCTTGTAGCCCGACTTGAGGCAGGTGTCGCAGCCGCGGCCGCGGGCGAACTTGCGCCCCTCGACGTCGGCGAGGCGGAGGTTGAGCTCCATGAGCTGCTCCTCGGTGGGCGTGAAGAACTCCTTGCACTTCGAGCACACGCGGCGCACCAGGCGCTGCGCCACGATCGCCTCGATGGTCGCGGTGAGGAGGAAGGTCTCCACGCCGAGGTCGACGAGACGCAGCACCGTGCTGGGCGCGTCGTTGGTGTGCAGCGTGGTGAGCACGAGGTGGCCGGTGAGCGACGCCTGGATGGCGATCTGCGCGGTCTCGAGGTCGCGGATTTCGCCGACGAGGATGATGTCGGGATCCTGGCGGAGGAAGCTGCGGAGGAGCTTGGCGAATGTCAGCTCCTGCTCGGTGTTGACCTGGCACTGGACGAGGCCGGCCACGTCGTACTCGACGGGGTCCTCGGCGGTGAGGATCTTCACGTCGATCGAGTTGAGCTCGTTGAGCGCGGCGTACAGCGTGGTCGTCTTGCCCGAGCCGGTGGGGCCGGTCACGACCACGATGCCGTTGGGCTTGTTGATCATCACGCGCAGGCGCTCGAGCTCGTCCTCGCGGAGACCGACCTTGTCGAGCGACAGCTGCACGTTCGAGCGGTCGAGCACGCGGAGCACCACCGACTCGCCGAACATCGTGGGGAGCACGGCGACGCGGAGGTCGACCGGCGCCTCGCCGAGGTGCAGCTCGATGCGGCCGTCCTGCGGGAGGCGGCGCTCGGCGATGTCGAGCTTCGACATGACCTTGACGCGCGAGACCAGCGCGGTCGCGAGGTTCTTCGGGATCGCCTGCATCTCGTACAGCACGCCGTCGATGCGGTAGCGGAGCTTGAACTCGTCCTCGAAGGGCTCGAAGTGGACGTCCGAGGCCTTGTCGCGGATGGCGATCATGAGGATCGACTGCACGAGCTCGACGACCGCGTTGTCGTTGGCCGCGTTGGCGATCACCGCGAGGTCGATGGTGTCCGACTTGGTGTCGAGCGAGGCGATGGCGGCGCTGGCCGCGACCTTCGAGATGTCGAGGCCCGAGCGCTTGCCCGCGTAGCGCGCCGCGAGGATCGCGTCGATCTTCGACGGCTTGGCGACCACCGCGCTCACGCGGAAGCCGAGCAGCTGCTTCAGGTCGTCGACCGCCTGGAAGTTGTCGGCGTTCTTGATCGCGATGGTGATGCGGTTGGCACCCGTGTCGAAGGCGATCGGCACGACGCCGTAGGCGGTCGCCGTCTCCGGCTTGAGCCGGGCGAGGACGGCCTCGTCGAGCTCGACCTCATCGAGGTTGATGTAGCCGAGACCGCGCTGGGCGGCGAGGGCCGACTCGAGCTTGTCCTCGTCGAGCAGCCCCATCGAGATGAGGATCTCGCCGACGCGCATGCCCTTCTTGGCGCCTTCCTGCAGCTGCAGGGCCTCGTGGACCTGCTCGCGGGTGACGTAGCCGAGCTTGCGAAGGACGCGCCCGATGCGGCTGCCCTTGACGTTCTTCAGGAGTTCCTCGTCGCGAACGATCGACATCGTCGTACTTCCAGGCGCCGCGCGGATCCTCACCGACGCCACCAGGCCGCACGCGCGGCCGCAAGGTGGTCTCACTGCGTGCTATACGGCACGCCCCACCCCCCGCGCGCGCGGCGCCGCGGGGGTTTGGGTCAGGACACTTGGATTCATGCGGACGGCTGGGAGCGCGGAAACGGGGTTTGCCCGCCTCCGGCCAGCCGAACCATGGCCCTTGGGCTCACTCGTGGTCCTCGTCGAGCTCGGTACGTCCGATCACTCCGCCGGCGCGGTGGATCTTGTCCTTCAGGTCGCCGGGGTTCTTGCACTTGTCGATGCATTCCTCGGGCGAGATCTTGCCCTCGGAGTACAGCTTCCAGAGGTGGTCGTCGAGCAGCTGCATGCCGAACTTGCGGCCGGTCTGGATGGCCGAGTCGATGCGGAAGGTCTTGTTCTCGCGGATGAGGTTCGAGATCGCGGGGGTGACCACGAGGAACTCGTACGCCGCCACGCGGCCCGGCTTGTCGACGCGCGCGCAGAGCTGCTGCGAGAGCACCGAGATGAGCGAGGTCGAGAGCTGGACGCGGACCTGCTCCTGCTGGGTGACCGGGAACGCGTCGACGATGCGGTTGATGGTGCTGGCGGCGCCCGAGGTGTGCAGGGTGGCGAACACGAGGTGGCCGGTTTCCGCGGCGCGGATGGCCGACTCGATGGTCTCGAGGTCTCGCATTTCGCCGACGAGGATCACGTCGGGGTCGGAGCGGAGCACGCGGCGGAGCGCCTCGGCGAAGCTCGGCACGTCCTTGCCGACCTCGCGCTGGTTCACGACCGACTTCTTGTGGTAGTGGTAGTACTCGATCGGGTCCTCGATGGTCACGATGTGACGGTCGTAGAACTCGTTGATCCAGTTCACCATCGACGCGAGCGTGGTCGACTTGCCCGATCCGGTCGGGCCGGTCACGAGGAACAGGCCGCGCGGGCGGCGGCAGAGCTCCTGCACGATCTTCGGCAGGCCGATCTGCTCGAAGGTGAGCAGCGTGTTCGGGATGAGTCGGAGCACCATCGAGATGTCGCCGCGCTGGCGGAACACCGAGGCGCGGAAGCGCGCCGCGTCGCCGAACGAGAAGCCGAAGTCGGTGCCGCCCACCTCGGTGAGCTCGGCCTGGTTCTTCTCGGGGGTGATCGACTTCATGAGCGCGGTCGCGTCGTCGGAGTCGATGACCTTGGTGGCGAGGCTCTTCAGCTTGCCGTGGAGGCGGATCGTCGGCGGACGGCCGGTCGAGATGTGGAGGTCGGACGCACCGTTCTTCACGATGGTGTCGAGGAGGCGGTCAATCTGCATCGCGGACATGGGGATTCTCGCTCTTTCTTCGGATCAGCCCGTGAGGGAGGCTGTGAATGAGGCTGCGGATGAGGCTTCGTATCGGTTCAGCCGCCGGCGACTTCGCTCGGGTCGTAACCCTCGACCTGGGCGAAGTTGGCGATCTCGGTCGGGGTGGTGACGCCGCGGAGGATCTTGATCTTGCCGTCGCCGACAAGGCTGCGCATGCCGCCGCGCACGGCGGCCGCGCGGATCTTCGACACGCTCGCGCGGTTGAACGCGAGGTCGCGGATCTCGGAGTTCATCGTCATGAGCTCGAAGATGGCGCGGCGGCCGCGGTAGCCGGTGCCGGAGCACTCGGCGCAGCCGACCGCGCGCATGATCGTGCCCGACATCGCCTCCTCGTCGGTGATGCCGACGAGGCGGAGCACCTTGCGGTCCGGGCTCGGATCGGGCTCCTTGCACTTCGGGCAGAGGATGCGCGCGAGGCGCTGGCCCATGACCGCCTGGATCGAGCTCGCCACGAGGA
>JBMOGJ010000085.1:0-12577 GCA_049318425.1 Phycisphaerales bacterium
GCCTCGACCGCGGGCGAGGGCGACTTGCCGCGGCGCGACATCATGGCGCGCGCCGTCTCGAGGAACTTGTCGATGCGGAAGGTCTTCGGTCCATCCTGGGCATCGGTGATCCAGGAGAAGCGCGGCACGAGCGTCGCGGGCGAGCGCGAGCTCGCGATCATGGCGCCGGTCCCGAGCGTGGTGCCGGTCATGAGGCGCGTGCCGATGGCAAGCTTGACGTGGTCGCCGATCACCGAGCCCCAGAACTGGCGGCCGGTGCGCATGAGTCCACCATCGGTCTCGAGCCGCACGATGACCTCGCCGTAGGTGTTGAGGAGGTTCGAGTTGTCGCTGCCCGCGCCGATGTTGACCCACTCGCCGACGAAGCTGTCGCCGAGATGACCGTCGTGCGACTTGTTCGAGTAGCCCTGGAAGATCGTGCCGCCGATCTCGCCGCCCGCGCGGCAGTGCGGGCCGATCACGGTCGAGGCCTTGATGAGCGAGCGCTCGGCCACCGTGCTGCCGTCGAGGATCGCGCACGGCCCGACCAGCACGGTGAACGGCCGCACCACCACGCCGGGGCCGATCACCACGGCGCCCTTCGAGGCGTCGATGACGCAGAGCGGCCCGATGGTGGCGGTCGGATCGATCGCGATCGGATGGTTGCCGAAGGATTGCCCCTCGTCGGGCCTCAGGTGCCGGGTGGCGCGGGGCGCGAGGCGGAGGTCCTCGTCGATGCTCGCGGCGATCGCGGTGGTGATGTCCCACGGCGCGGACGCCAGTCGCGCCTCGACCGTGTGGGTCGGCGCGGGCAGTGCGCGTGCGAGCGCGGCGTCGCGGCTCATCCATCCGGCCACGAACTGTCCGTCGGCGGTCGCGTGGACCTCGCCGAGCGGCACGCGCGCGGCGGCGGCGCTGAGCAGCCGTCCGTTCACCACGAGGCAGTGTGCCGTCGGATTCGAGGCGTCGGGCGGACACGCGGGGATGTCGTTCACCATCCGCGCGGTCGACTCGGCCACCAGCGGCGCGATCGCGGCGGGGACCAGGAGCGCCGCGGCGCGGCGCCCCACGGCGGCCTCGATGCGCTCGAGGAGCGTGCCGAGTCCGGCGCGGAGTTCGAAGGCTGCGCGCAGGTCGGTGAGCGGTCCGAAGGCGCCGAGCCCGTCATCGAGGACGACGAGAGGAAGCGCGCTGTGCTCGCAATGTGACGGTGAGGTCATCGGCGCACTGTAGCGTCCGCGTCGAGGCTGTCCGTCTCGCGACGCGCGCGCGGAGGGCGCTCAGACCGCCTCGCGGGCGGCGCCGGGCACGACCCGCTTCGCGGTCGAGAAGCCCCACAGCGGGCGCGTCTTGTCGAGGAGCCAGATGGTGGGCACCGCGACGACGCCGTTCGCGAGCGCGACCTTGGTCTGGTGCCAGACCTCGCCCCCGCCGGTGCCCGGCCACCAGGACGGGCTCTCGTCCCGCAGGAGCAGCGCGCGCACCGTCCAGACGAACACGAACGCCACCGCCGCCAGCAGGGTGAAGACGAAGGTGGCGAAGCCGCTGGAGATCGGGTTGCGGTGGTACAGCAGCGACCGCATAGGCACGACGGCGAGCGCGCCCAGGGCGAAGCCGAGGGTCCACGGGCCGATGACCACGAGCTGGGTGTCGTCGGCGCGGAGCGCGGGCGACATGAGGTCGGCGAGCAGGCCCGCGAGCATCGCCAGGCGGATCGCGTGCACGCGCGGCGTCGAGAGCAGCGCGAAGACCACCACGATGGGCAGGAAGCGCGGCTGCGCGTCGCCGATCTTGAGGATGCCGCCGAGGCTGGCGTCGATCGCGACCGCGATGAGGCTGAAGAGGATGAAGATGCTCCACCTCATCGCGTGCCCCCGGCACCGAGGCGCGCGGCCTGCTCCTCGGGCGGATCGATGGCGACGACCACGCCCGACTCGTCGGCGAGCAGCGCGACGGGCTCGACCTCGACCACGCGGGCGAGCGGGACCTGGTCGTTGGGCAGCACGCGGCGCACCCGGCCGACGCGCATGCCGCGGGCGACGGTGCCGAAGCGGTCGTCGGCGATGCGGGCGATCTGGCCCTCGCGGATCTCGGCATCGGAGGCGATGTCGCCGACCCACATCCCGCCCTCGATCGGCTTCAGGACCGTGCCCGGGAAGGCGCCCGCTCCGCGCGTCTCGTCGGTGCCGTCCGCGGGATAGAGTCGGACGCTGATGGTGCAGCGCGGCGCGGGCTTGACCAGCGAGAAGAACTCACCGACATCGCTCGACACCGCGCCGCCGAAGATGTCGCCCCGGATGATGACCGCGGCGTCGCGGTGCACGCCGTTGCGGGCGCCGATGTTGATGCGGACGAGCCCCTCGCGCCGCGTGGGATCGATGCCGATCACGGTGGCGGTCTCGAGCTGGATGCCGGTGTTGCCGACGCGCGCGCGGACCGACTTGAGCGCGGCGACCTCGCGGTCGAGCGCCTCGGTCTTGAGCCGCGCCTGCTCGAAGAGGGTGCGGTAGCGCTCGGCCGACATCTCGAGCTCGATCACCTCGGGCGCGCGCGGATCGAACGCCTCGCGCGGCGGGCGGATGCGGTCGCGCAGCACCATGCCGAGATGCATGATCGGAACCACGGGCACGGCCGCGATGCGGGCGATGTCGCCGGTCCACGGGGCGAGCGCGCGGGCGGGGAGCAGCGCGAGGATCAACGCCAGCGTCGCGAGCGTCCAATCAAGCCGCCGCCCCTTGAGGCGCGCGGAGATGAGCTGGAGGAGTCGCGTGGCGTTCATCGTTGGTCTTCGCCGCGAACGGTGGGTCCCCGGCCGTGCCGGAGGGCTGCCCGTCCGCGCGGATCAACCCTCGTCGGCGTCGGTGTCCATGGTCGCCTTCCATTCCTCGAGGTTCTCGAGGTAGATGGCGGTGCCGCGGGCGACGCAGGTGAGCGGATCCTCGGCGATGCGGACCGAGAGGCCGGTGCGGTCCTCGATCACGCGGCCGATGCCGCGCAGCAGCGCGCCGCCGCCGGCGAGCATGATGCCGTTGTCGACGAGGTCGGCGCTGAGCTCGGCGTCGGCGTTCTCGAGGGTGCGGAGCACGGCCTCGACGATCTGGCCGACGGGCTCGAGGAGCGCCTCGCGGATCTCCTCGCTGGAGACGACGACCTTGCGCGGGAGGCCCTGGACCGCGTCGCGGCCACGGACATCCATCGTGAGTTCCTTCTGAAGCGGCGCGGCGCTGCCGATCTCGATCTTGATGCGCTCGGCGGTCTGCTCGCCGATCATCAGGCCGTACTGCTTCTTCATGTGGTTGATGATCGCCTCGTCGAACTCGTCGCCGGCGACGCGGAGCGACTCGCAGGTGACCATGCCGGCAAGCGAGATGATCGCCACGTCGGTGGTGCCGCCGCCGATGTCGACGATCATGCTGGCGGTCGGCTCGCCGACGGGCAGGCCTGCGCCCATGGCCGCGGCCATCGGCTCCTCGATGAGGTAGACCTTGCGGGCACCGGCGCGGGCGGCGCTCTCGAAGACGGCCTTGCGCTCGACGGCGGTGATGCCGGAGGGGACGGCGATGACGACGCGCGGCGCGAACAGGCGGCTGCGGCCGGTGACCTTGCGGATGAAGTACGCGAGCATCGCCTCGGTGACTTCGAAGTCGGAGATGACGCCGTCCTTCATGGGACGGATCGCGCTGATGGTGCCCGGGGTCTTGCCGAGCATGTCCTTGGCGGCCCAGCCGACAGCCGTGCCGTTGTTGAGCACCTTGTTGGTGCCCTTGCGGACTGCGACGACGGACGGCTCGTTCAACACGATGCCCTCGCCCCGGACGCACACGAGCGTGTTGCAGGTGCCGAGGTCGATGCCCATGTCGACGCTGAACCAACCGAAGAGTTTGTCGACGATGCTCACGGTCTCTCCCTGGCGGCCCTCCGCCGCGATCGAGGCCCGCCGAGCGCCGGGGGCCGAGGTGGAAGGGTAGCAGAATGACGCAGCGCCGCGAAGGCGGCGCTGCGTCGTGAATTGGTGGGTGCAGTCGGTCGAAGCCGTTGACGCCCTGCTCGGGGGAACCCCCGTGCAGCCGGAGAGGATGAGCTCAGCGGATGACGTTCAGCGGGGATCCGGGCTGTCCGCCGGCTTCGGCCTGCTTCATGTTCGAGAGGCTGAGGACGGTGACGCCGAAGCCGAGGACGAGCGCGGCGATGACGAGAAGCGCGGTGTAGACGTTCATCTCGCCGCGGCGGGTGCTGGTACGGGCTGCAGTCTTGGCCATGGGAAGGCTCCGTTTCTTTGGTCAGGCGCGGGTGCGCGTCGCGTGGGACGGGCGGTGATCACTCGCCCGAGCGCGCGATGGCGCGCTGGCCGACCTTGACCTCGCCGCGGGCGGCGCGGTCCTCGAGCTCGACGACACCGACGCAGCGGTTGACGTCGACCTCGGTGATGCGGAGGTTGCCGATGAAGGTGCTGCCGTCGCCGATGGTCATGGTCCAGCCCGTCTGGAGACCGTCGCGGGAACCCGCGTTGATCTCGGCGAGGGTGGAGTTGCCGTCGCGGCGGACGCTGATGATGGTGGCGGAGACGTTGCGGGTGGCGACGACGCGCTCACCGACCGCACCGGCGCGGGCCTTCGGGAGCTCACCGACGCTGGCGACGTAGTCGGCGACGGTGGCGAGGGCACGATCCTTCTCGTCGGCGAGGCGCTTGACCTCTTCCTGGAGGGCGCGACGGGCGGCGTCGGCGACCTCGAGGCTCGACTGCGAGGCGTCGAAGGCCTCCTGGACCTCGACGAGGCGCTTCTCGGCCTCCATCGAGCGGGTGCGGAGGTTGCGGAGCTCGGCGACCAGGGTCTCGGTCAGCTCGCCGGTGGCCTTGCCGTTCTGGGCGAGGACCTCGAGGCTGGCGGCGATCGAAGCCTGCGCGGCCTTGGTGCCGGCGAGCTCCTGCGCGGCCTTGCGGGCCTCGGCGCTCTTGGCATCGGCCTGCTTCTGCAGGTCGGCGACCTTGGACTCCATCGCGCGGAGGTCGCTCTCGACCTTCTGCTGCGACGCGAGCCAGGCGGCGCGCTCGGTGTTCAGGATCGCCTCGGCGGCGGCAGCGGCAGCCTGGGCTTCCTTGAACTTCTTCTGGAAGGTGGACTCGTTGGTCGCGTTGACGGCGACGAGCGGCACGATCGCGACGGTGAGGAGCGCAACCAGCACGATGAAGATCTTGGTCAGGACGTGCACTTCGGGGATTCCTTGCTGCGTGGCCAGTGGTGCTGGCCAACTTGTTCTCTCGATCTCTGTCTGCTCGAGCGGGAGCGAGGGGTCGATACGAGCCGCTTCGACAGCGGGATGCATCTGCTCTCGCACCTCTCGTGATTCTCGGTCTAGGGTCGAGAATTCGGGAAGGTTGGATTTTGTACCGATCCGTGAGGGACGTGTCAATCGCCCCGCGCGCAATCTGCGCGGCAATCCGCCGCGGCGATGGGCGTCAGTCCCCCGCTTCGATGCCGCCGGCGGCGGCGATCTGGACGGTCGGATTCTGGTCGCGGAGCAGCGTCGCGAGGAGCACATTCGCCTCGGGAGAGCCGATTTCCCCGAGCAGCGCCGCAGACTGCGCGCGCACGCGGGCGTCGGGATGGGCCGCGTATTCGCGGCCGATCATGAGGGGCGCCTTCGAGGAGCCCAGCTTGGCGAGGGCGCGGGCGGCGGCGAGGCGGATCTCGGGGCTGCGCTCGGCGTTGCCGCCGGCGACGAGGAGGCGCTCGAGCATCGGGCGGGCGACCTCGTCGCGGAGGCGGCCGACCGAGTCGCAGGCGACCACGGTGAGCTCGCCCTGCTCGGCCGGGGCGAAGAGGGCCGCGCGGATCGGCTCGACATCTTCCTGGTCGCCGAGCTTGACGAGGGCTTCGGCCGCCGCGAGTTCGACGAGGCGGACGCGGATGGGGTTGACGAGCTTCATGCCCTTGCCGAGCGACTCGCGGATGAGCGGGACCGCGGATTCGTTGCCGAGCTCGCCAAGGACGAGGTAGGCGTTGGCGCGCACCTCGGGGTCGTTGTTCGACAGCATGTCGGCGAGCGGCGTGAAGTTCACCGGGCGGCCGCTGCGCGAGAGGGCGAGCATGGCGGCGGCCTGCACCGAGGGGCTCGGGTCGGAGAGGAGCGCCGTGACGCGCTCGAGCAGCGCGGGCGCGAGGTCGGTCAGGCGCGCCTCGGCGATCGCCATGCAGGCGACGAAACGCACGCCGCGGTTCTCGTCGGCGAGCGCCGTGGGGGCGAGCTCACGGAGCATCTCGGGGCTGCGGATCGACGCTTCGATCGCGTGGGCGCGGAGCGCGGCCCACTTGCTGGTGGCGGCGGCGTGGAGGATGCGGGTGGCTTCCTCGGCGTCGGTCGCGTGGGACGGAGGCTGGAGGGTGGTGGATGGCGCGGGGGATGGGGCGGTCGAGGCGACGACGGGGGTTGGCGTGCCTGTGACGCCGGTCGAGGCGCCATCGGACGGTGGATTGCCTGTCCCTTCCGCGATCGTCCGATCCGTGGGTGCTGGCTGGCTGATTGCCGGCTTGCCTGTCCCTTCGGTCGAGTGCACAGCCGAGGTTGGCGCAACCGGCGTTGGCTTGCCTGTCCCGTCCGCAGACGCCATCGTGGTGGCAGGCGGCGTGGAGTCCGCGGCATTCGCCTCCATCGAGCGCGCCTTCGAGCTGAACTGCGCGCGGGCGCTCGGGTCGAAGTCGCTGCGCGGCGCGCAGGCAGGGATCGCGAGCAGCGTCGACGCGAGCAGCACGGCGGACACCCGTGCGCGCGGAGTCGGCGTGGAGGCGGATCGGGCGGCGAGATTGGGCTGTCGGGAAGGCGCCATCGTTCAACTCCGTTCGAACGTGCAGGGGCTCTGGGGCGTCCGCGCTCCGCGCGGGATTGGGGATATCGGCGTCAGGGTCCGTCGTTCTCAAAACAACGCCGCAGGCCGGGATCGGGGCGAGGGTGCGCGGGGTTCACGCGGGCGTCACGGGAGCATGGCGGCCGCCGCCGCCGCCGTGCGGAAACGGGCGCCAGGAGCGAAACAGTCCCACCAGGACCGCGAGCGACGCGGCGACGGCGAACCCGTCGCCGACGACCACCGCGAGCGGAACGTCGGTTCCGACGGCGGGTGCGGCGACGAAGGACCCCGGCTCCTCGGCGGGGAGCGTGTCGGCGACGCGGCCGACGGCGTCGATCGAGGCCGACATGCCGGTGTTCACGCAGCGCACCACCGGGGTGGCGAGCTCGATCGCGCGCAGCTGCGACACCTGCAGGTGCTGGCGCCGCCCCGACTTCGAGCCGCCGAACCAGCCGTCGTTCGAGATGTTCACGACCACGCCGGCGGCGCGGGCGCCGTCAGGGAACGCGATGCGCCGCGAAGCCCATGGCTGCGTGATCTCGAAGCAGATGGGGACGGCGACGCCGACTGTGGTTGCGCCGGTGGCCACGGTGAACTGGGCGGGCGCGGTCGCGGCGTCGAGGTCGAAGGTCATGCCCTCGGCGCCGAGCGCGAGCAGCTGCGCCTCGAGCCAGTCCCAGTTCGAGATGATCGGCATCATCTCGCCGAAGGGCGTGAGGTAGATCTTGTCGGTGCGCCCGATCGCGCCCTCGGGGCCCACGAGGTAGGCGCTGTTGAACTGCCTGTCCCATGCGAAGCGGTTGCCCTCCACGCGGAGGCCGAGGAAGGCGGGCGAGCCGACGAGGAGCGGCGCGTCGATCCGTGCGCTGAGGTCCCGCAGCGCCTCGTCGAAACGATCGCCCGGGTAGTAGTTGCCCGCGACGAGGGCGCGCAGCGACTCGGGCTCGAGGCCGAGGCCGGGGACCATGGTCTCGGGCCAGAGCGCGAGGTCGATGGTTCCGCGCTCGTCCCCCGCTGCGGCCGCTGCGCCGGCGAGCGTCTGGCGCGCGAAGCCGAGGAAGTCCTCGACCTGCTGCTCGGGCGGCCACGCGAGCTTGTTCGACATCGGGAGGTTCGTCTGGACGACGAGGATGCGCGGGCGCACGGCGGTCTCGGCCGCAGCGTCGTGCGCGGCGACGTGCGCGCGGCCATACAGCCAGGAGCCGGCGACGCATGCGATCGCGATCGCGGGGAACGCGAGGCGCGCGCGGCCTGGTCGGATGCACGCGTCCATCGCCGCGCCCGCGACGAGACCGGCAAGGGCGGTGAGCAACCATCCGCCGCCGAGCGCGGCGATCTGGGCGACTTCGGTCCACTCGACGAGCGGATGCGCCGCGAAGAACCACGCGTAGCCGCTGCAGACGAGGGAGCCGCGCAGGAACTCGATGGTCACGAGCGCGAGCGGGAGCGCAACCGTCCACGGCCAGCGCGGCCGGTCGCCTGCGCCACCGGCGAGCCGGCGCAGGACGAGCGCGAGCACGACCGTCCAGCCCGCGAGGTACAGCACGAGGAACGGCATGCCGAGCTCGGTGATGTGCCGCATCCACCATTCGTGCGCGAGGAACGCCGTGAAGAACGGCACTCCGACGGTCCAGGTCAGCGCGAGCGGCCGCGGCGCGCGCCACACCGCCGCCGCGAGCAGCGCGGGCCACACGAAGGCGAGCGGCCAACCCTCGACGAAGCGGTCGGAGAGCGGAAACGAGAGCGCGAAGGCGAGCGCGGCGAGCGCACCGAAGGCGAAGGATGGGAGCGACGCGCGCGAAACGGCGAGCTCCGCCACGAATCCACCACGGGCGGCGCGCGATGGGCGCGTGGCCTCAGCGGCCTGCATAGTCGATCACGCGGCCGATCTCGGAGCGCAGGTCCTTGCGGTGGACGATGCGGTCGACGAAGCCGGCCTCGACGAGGAACTCCGAGGTCTGGAAGCCCTCGGGGAGGTCCTGACGGATCGTCTGCTTGATGACGCGCGGCCCCGCGAAGCCGATGAGGGCCTTGGGCTCCGCGAAGATGACGTCGCCGAGCATCGCGAAGCTCGCGGTGACGCCGCCGGTGGTCGGATCGGCGAGCACGGAGATGTAGAGCCCCCCCGCTTCGTCGAGGCGCGCGAGCGCGGCGCTGGTCTTGGCCATCTGCATGAGCGAGAAGCCGGACTCGTGCATGCGCGCGCCGCCCGAGCAGGCGACCGTGACCACGGGCAGGTCGTGGTCGATGCCGCGCTCGATGGCGCGCGTGATCTTCTCGCCGACCACGGAGCCCATCGAGCCGCCGAGGAAGGTGAAGTCCATCACCGCGACGACGACGCGACGCCCCTTGACGAAGCCGAAGCCCGACAGGAGCGCGTCCTTCTCGCCGGTCTTGCGCTGCGCGTCGCTGATGCGCTGGCCGTACGGGCGCTGGTCCACGAACTTGAGCGGATCGACGGCGACGAGGCCGTCGTCGAACGGCTCGAAGGTGCCGGGGTCGAGCATCTGCTCGACGCGGACCCGCGCGCTCACCCGCATGTGGTGCTGGCACTTGGGGCACACCCACAGGTTCGACTCGACCGCCTTCTTGAAGAGGGTCTCCTCGCAGGCGGCGCACTTCATCCAAAGGCCTTCGGGCACGCCCTTCTTGGGAGCCTGCGCGAGGTCGGTCTGTGTCCAGGTCGTTTCAGCCACGCGGGGATACTACAGCAAAGGGGCGCGTGGAAGCCAGAGGTGCCGCGCGCGGCGTGGACGCGCCTCAACCCGCGCGGAGGGCGGCGATTGCGGTCGCGTAGTCGGGTCGGCCGTAGATGGCGCTCGCGGCGACGATCACATCGCAGCCGTGGGCGCGGCACGAGGGCGCGCTGTCGGGGGCGACGCCGCCGTCCATCTGCACGCGAAGGCCGGCCGGGCCGGCGTCGCGGAGCGCGCGGGTCTTGGGGAGCACCTGCGCGATGAACTTCTGTCCCGAGAAACCCGGGTGGACGCTCATCACGAGCGCGAGCTCGATCCGGTCGAGGAACGGCACGATCGCCTCGGCTGGGGTGTCGGGGTTGATCGCGAGCCCGGCCGACATGCCGAGCGCGTGAATGCGGTCGACGAGCGGCAGCGGTTCGGGGACGGCCTCGATGTGGAAGGTCACATGCGCGGCACCCGCCTTGGCGAAGGGCTCGATGTACGCCGCGGGATCGGTGACCATCAGGTGGACATCGAGGCAGGCGTCGGGCAACGCGCGGTGCAGTGATCCGCACACCGCGGGACCCATCGAGAGGTTCGGCACGAAGTGGCCGTCCATGACATCGACATGGAGGAGGTCGCCGCCCGCCGCGAGCGAGGCGCGCGCGTCGTCGGCAAGGCGCGCGAAGTCGGCGGAGAGGATGGAGGGTGCGACGAGGATTCCGCGCGCGAGACGGTCGCCGAAGCGGACGCCGCCGAAGGCGGGGCGCGCGGGTCCATGCGCCGCGCCGGGATTCATCGCTTCGGGTTTCATCACTTCGGGGTGATCAGTTGGAGGCCCAATCCTTGGAAGCCCATTACTTGGAGGCTTTGGACTTCGCCTTGTCGGCGAGCTTCTTGTACCGGTCGTAGTCGGCCTTGTAGGTGGGCTTGAACTCCTCCTCCGCCGCCATCCAGGCCTCGCGCTGCAGCTCGACGGCCTGGGCGAGGTTGCCGGCGTGGTAGTTGATCTCGGCGCGGAGGGCCAGGTTCGGCGCGTAGACCTTCCCGAGGTTGCCAAACTTGTCGGCGACGCGCAGGGCGAGCTCGAAGTCACGCTCCTTGATGGCGTCGTCGGTGGCGATCGCGCGGGCGAAATCGCTGAGCGTGACGCTGTCGCCGGCGTACTGGACCAGCATCTGCTCGCCCCAGGCGCGGGCGCCCGCAGCGTCCTTCGCGTCGGTGAGCATCGCCTTGTACTTGCGGATCGCGACATCGCCGAAGAAGGTCGGGTCGGTCTTGATCACATCGTCGTAGTGCTTCCAGGCGTCCTTGAAGTTCTTGAGGCGGACCGCCTCGTCGCCGGCGCGGAGCTTCTCCTTGGCCGACTTGGTGAGCTGCGGGTTGTAGCGGCCGACGGAGGCGTCCTTCACGACCCCGCCGAACTCGGCGCCAGTGGGCCGCCCCATCCACAGGATGCGCCCGCCGCGGACGATGAATCCGTACGGCATCGAATCCTGCTTGGCGGCCTGCATCCAGTCGGTGTTGGTCTTCTTGTCCTTGTCGACGCCGACATTGATGGTGAGGTTGCTCGAGCCGGCGACGAACGACTGGACATCGGCGAGGGGCTCGTCGATCACGATCGCCACGACCAGGCCGCTGGTGCGGAGGGCCTTGTGCATGCCGTTCAGACCGTCGAGGAACGCGCGGGCGGTGGAGCTCTTGGACGACAGGAACACGACGAGGTAGGTGCGCTTCGGATCGTTGATCGCGTCGAGCTTGCCCTTGACCCACTCTCCGACGGAGAGGGCCGGGGCGGACGAGCCGACCTTGAGGACCTCGTCCTGCGCCGAGGCGGGGCTCGCGACGGCGGCGAGGGCGACCCCGCAGGCGAGCGAGGGGGCGATGACGGGAGCAAGCGCGCGCGCGAACGCCAGCATGCAGGCGGAGGCGCGGGCGGAGACGGACGAACGAAGGGCGGTCGTGAGACGCATGGTGGGTTTCTCTCGTGGGCCGTGCGGAGGTTTCCCCGCGGACGGTCACTATAGCGCGGGTGCGTGCGGGCGGCGGGGCGTTCCGTATAGTGCGCCCCCATGCAGAAGAAGCGAATCGACTCGGTGGATGTGGCGGGCAGACGCGTGTTCGTGCGCGTCGATTTCAACGTTCCGATGGAAGGTGGCGTGATCGGCGACGACCGCCGCATCAAGGCGAGCCTGCCGACGATCCGGTCGATCCTGTCGCGCGGCGGGCGGGTGGTGCTCGCGAGCCACCTCGGCCGGCCCGAGGGCAAGGGCTTCGAGGCCGAGTACTCGCTCGCGCCGGTCGCGCGGCGGCTGGCGGAACTGCTCGGTGGCGACGCGCCCCACGGCGTGGCCTTCCCATCGAACGACTGCAGCGACGAGGCGGCCCGCGCGGCGGTGGCGGCGATGCCCGAGCGCGGCGTGGTGCTGCTCGAGAACCTGCGCTTCGCGAAGGGCGAGAAGAAGGGCGACGCGGCGTTCGCCGGCGGGCTCGCGGGGCTGTGCGACGTGTACGTGAACGACGCGTTCGGCACCAGCCACCGCGCCGACGCCTCGATGTTCGCGCTGCCGATGGCGATGCGGGCGCAGGGCAAGCCGTGCGCGAGCGGGTTCCTGCTCGCCGCCGAGCTCGACTACCTCATCGGCCGCATCGCTTCGGCGCGCAGGCCGTTCCTGGCGATCCTCGGCGGCGCGAAGGTCTCCGACAAGATCATGGCGATCGAGAACCTGATGTCGAAGGTCGATCGGCTCATCATCGGCGGGGCGATGGCGTACACCTTCCTGCGCGCGCAGGGCGTGGCGACGGGAAGCAGCCTGGTCGAGGCCGACCGCGTCGACCTCGCGCGGGAGATCCTCGCGAAGGCGAAGGCCAAGGGCTGCGAGATCCTGCTGCCGGTCGACCATGCGTGCGGCCGCGAGTTCAAGCCGGGAACGGAGACGATGCACTGCGTCGGCGCGATTCCCGATGGATGGATGGGGCTCGACATCGGGCCCGCGACGCGCAGCGCGTTCGCCGCCGCGGTGCGCTCGTCGAAGACCGTCGTGTGGAACGGCCCGATGGGCGTGTTCGAGATGCC
>JBMOGJ010000086.1:0-12548 GCA_049318425.1 Phycisphaerales bacterium
CCCTCGGGACGCACGACGAACTCGTCCTTCCACTCGTAGCCGAAGGTGTGCGCGTCATGCGCGATCGGCGCACCGAACGCGCGCCACTCGACGTCGCGCCGCTCGTCCTTGTCGGTCCCATCGGCGAAGAGCCGCCAGGTCGAGCCGCCGCCCTTGCCGAACGACTGCACGAACGCCGCCGCCGGATCGACCGCGCCACTCGCAGCCTCGCCGCCCTCGAACCACGCGCGGACCTTGTCGGTGAGCGCCGCGCGCGAGTAGACGGTCAGCCGGTGGAGCACCACCGTTCGCCCCGCCTCGTCGACCGGGAACGACATCGGCGCCACGCGCCCGTACACCGTGCCGTCCTTCGCCGTCGCCATCGCGGCCGGCACCCACTGCGTCTCCATCTGGAACGCCTTGTTCGGGTCACTCGGCCGGGTGTCGAGAAGCTTGCCCTCGAGCTGCGGCTGATCGCGCGTGAACTCGCCCCAGAAGTGCGGCGTGAAAAACGCGACCGGACCCTTGAAGTTCGCGGCGTCGACGAAGAGCGTCCAGCATTGATCTCCCGTGGCGCCGCGTCCATCACCCGTCGCGGGCTTCGCCTTCACGAGCGGCAAGGGCAGATAGCCGTAGCCGAACAGCTCGCCGCAGGTCCCCTGCGCGAGGTTCAGCCCGTCGGGCGGCCAGACGACCCAAGGACTCAGCTGCGCGACCGCGTACTTTCCCTGCGGGCGGTTCCAGTCGCGGCCCTGCCCTGCACCGGGGCCGTTCGCCCACGCGACGAAGTTCGGCGCCACGCCGCCCATGATGAACTTCGGCGTCGCCGTCGCGAACCGCGTGTCGCGCCACCAACCGAGCCCGCCCTCGATGTCGGTGTAGAGGTCCTTCGGCTTCTCGTCGTCGGGCGCGCCCTTGAACTGCGGGAACATCCAGGTGCCGAAGAGCCCCGTCTGGAAGCGCGAACCCGGATAGCGCTCGACCACCGGGAACGCCGCCGCGTGCAGCGAGAACCCCGCGTTGAACTCCTCCGGCGCGCGCTCGACCGGCACCAGCATGTAGCCCGAGAGCTCGGCCGACTGCGGCGCGGGCGGTTCGGCCGCGGCCAGCGTCGCAATGCATGCGGAAGCGGCCAAGGGCACGAGCACACGCACGTCGAGGAGAGGATTCTGCATGGGGCGAGTGTACTGGACGCGCCACGCTGGCCCCCGGACGGCGTCGCGACTCGCCCGCGCTCGCCAAAGCTGGACTCCGCGATCCTTGATTCCGAGTTCGGGTCGGTTCCCACTTTGGGCGCGGGATCCGACTTCAGGGCGCAGATCGGCGCGGCGCGGGTCGATGGATCCGCGGGGCACCACATCGATGTCGATGCGGGAAACCCCGCGCGGAACGCTGGAGTCTTGTACATGCACTTCGCGACGACGAATGGAACAACGCCCGACGCGCCCGGCGACGCACGCACGACGATCCTCATCGTCGAGAACGACCCGGGACTGCGCCGCGTGATCTCGCTGCGGCTCGCGGGCGCCGGATACTCCTGCGTCGAGGCCGGCACCGGCGCCGAGGCGCTGAGCGCGTGGAAGGAGCGCAGCTTCGATGTGGTCGTCAGCGACCTCCACATGCCCGGCGGCGACGGGATCGAGCTCGCCCACACGCTGCAGGACGACGAGGCGGTGCCGATCATCTTCATCACCGGCTTCCGCGAGGACTTCAGGCGCCGGCTCCGTCGCGTGAGCAACGTGAGCCTGCTCGAGAAGCCCTTCGACCCATCGGTCCTGATCGACCTGATCGAGGCGACGCTGCTCGGCTGCAGGGCCGACGGCAACGGAGTACGCCACCCGCACGGTGCGGATGGCAGGTAGTTCATCATGCCGGCGAGCGACTCGCCGATCGGAGGAATCATGTCCAGGCCCGTGATCGTGGTGGCGGATGACGATCGAGCGCTGCTCGACGCCGTGTCGATGCGGCTCGTCGCCGCCGGGTTCGAGGTGCACACCGCGCAGGACGGCTACATGGCCGTGCAGGAGGCGCGCCGCGTGCGGCCCGATGTGGTCCTGCTCGACATCGGCATGCCCGCCGGCGACGGCTTCTCGGTGCAGGACCGGCTGCAGCGCTTCGAGGGAAGCGACGCGCCGCAATTCGTCTACATGACCGGCTCACGCGTCGGCGGTACGGCGCGCGCCGTCCGCACGAAGCAGGCCTTCGCGCTCATGCAGAAGCCGTTCGACGGCCGCGAGCTCACGGCGGTGCTGCACAGCGCCGTGCGACAGCGCCGCGAGCGCCGCCTCGCCGCCGCCCTGCGCGCGCGGCAGGCCGAGGTCGACAGCTGGGGTCCGTGACGCGCCCGGCGTCCAGCGCCGCCGTCCTCAGTCCGCGTGACGGCGTCGCTCTCCTCGGTCCACCACTTCCGACCGGGGCGGGGCGCTTCAGCGCACCGCTGTCATCGGAACCGGCACCCACGCGCCGACCGGTTCGAAGGTCCTTCGCGGGCCGTGGAGGACGGCGTATCCCGTCACGAGCCGGTCCCAGGCGCGTTCGTGGACGGGGTGCGGTCTCTCATCGCGCCGAACGAAAGCCAGCAGAGCGCCAGAAGGAGGATGCAGCCGATCGCGACGATCCAGTTCAGGTTGAGGAACGACGCTAGGAAGTCCTCCGGCGCCCCGAGGAGGTTCCTTCCGAGCAGGACCGCCACGTAGCCGAGGTAGCCGATGCTGTCGACGACGTACATGAGGTAGCCGATCGTCCCGCGCTCGCGCGTCATGGCGATCAGGCGTTCGAACAGCACCGTGTGGACGGCGATGTAGGGAAGGTAGAGCCCGATTCCTCCGAGCACCATGAAGGCGAAGGGTGTCGCCATCCCGGCCGAGCGGAGGAGCAGCGCGAACACGAGCAGGCCGCATCCCGCGATGGCGAGGCCGAGGCCCGTCAGGAAGGCGCGCCGGTTGTCGCGGATCACGACGATGGCCCCGAGGAGCGCCGTCACCGCGATCGCCACGACCAGTTCGGACAGCGAGTAGGCCGACGGCGGCGCCGGCTCGCCGAGGAGGCCGGTCCAGATCTCGGGAGCGAAGTCCGCGCGGACGCTGCGCAGGATCGTGATCATGAGGTAGGCGGCCGCGAGCAGCGACAGTCCCGTCGCGTGCCGTCGGAACATCGCACGGCGCGCGGCGGGAAGCATCGGCGCGCGCTCGCTCCGGTGCGCGATGTCCTCCGCGTCCGGCGCCGGGATGCGACCGAGCATCCATGCGAAGAGCACGAGCGGCGGTGCGAACAGGATCCCCGCCAGCGCGGGCATCCACGACTCCGACACGCCGGCGCCGAGCAGCGACGCTCCCACGGACTTCACGAATCCGTCGGCGACGATGAACGATCCGCAGAGTCCGGCGGCAAGCAGCTCCGTCTGCCGCCGGCCCTCGAGGAACCCGAGCACAAGGCCGAACACCATGCCGAGCGGAAGCCCGTTCAGGAAGAGAAACCCCAGGTTGTAGGGCGCGGGCGTGACCGCGAAGCCGACGAGCGCGAGCTCCGCGACGGCGACGAGCGCGACGAGCAGCATGGCCCGACGATGCGGCTCGACCTCGGAGACGACCTTGATGCCGACGAACTTCGACACCGTGTAGCCGAGCACCTGCGCTGCGACGAGCACGGGCTT
This sequence comes from Phycisphaerales bacterium, assembly GCA_049318425.1. Lineage (GTDB taxonomy): Bacteria > Planctomycetota > Phycisphaerae > Phycisphaerales > SM1A02 > QWPT01. The sequence goes on from JBMOGJ010000086.1 coordinate 3,632, forward strand.
GTAGCCGAGCCCCCAGAGACCCTCGCCCGCAAACGACGCCGCCGTGTACGGCTTGCGGAAGCCGTACATGCAGAAGTACGCGCCGAACGCCGCGACGAGACACCAGGCGGAGAGCGACAGCCCTCGAAGCGGAGCGCGTGCGGTTCGGGATGGTGTCTCGACGGTCTGCTGCACGCGAAGGCTCATGGCGGCGGAATCCGCCGATTCGGAACGGACGTTCGCGTGGCCGTGTCGGCGTTGCATCCGCGTTGCGTCAAGATCGTGTTCGGCGGGACGCCGCGTCAACTGCCTGAGGCTCTGTCGAGCACCTCGGCCGCAAGTCCGAACGAGAGGGTCATCCCATTCCCGCCGATCCCGTTGACGATCCAGAGTCCCGGCTCGGGCGAAAGCACGAAATCGCTGCCCCCGTCGACCCGCTTGGCGTAGACGCCCATCCATCGCTCGGCGATCCGAGGGTTCGGAAGCCGCGCGAATCGCCCCAGCTCGCGCAGGACGATCTCGTCGAGCGCTTCCCGCTGCGTGAAGTTCGTCACGTCGCCGTACTCGTGCGTGTCGCCGAGGACGACGCCGCCGTCGAACCCCTGCGCGGCGAGCACGTGGATCCCGTGGGCGATCGCGTCGGCGCGTTCGCTCTCGAGGCGCGCCCGCAGCGCGGGCAGCGACGGACAGCTGGCGAACGCCTTGTAGTGGAGGAGGGTGAGCGCGCCCGCGAGGTGCGGTCCGAGATCGAAGCCGGCCGGCTGCGCGGCCGTGCGCATCATCTGCAGCGCGCACGGCGTGATGGACGAGCGCGCGTAGTCGGCCGGTCGGAGCGTCCGGAACGCGGCGCCGGTCGCGAGGAAGACAAGGCCGGCCTCGATGCGCTCGCCCGAGGCGAGTTCGACCGATCCCGCTCGCGCCGCCACGCAGTGCGCGTCGAAACGCACATCCGCGCCGCGCTGGGCGAGGTGGCGCGCGAGCAGCCTGATCGTGGACGGCGGGTCGATGCCAAGCTCCTCTTCGGAGAGGAGCGCGGCCTGCACGTGCGCCGGATCGAGCGCCGGCGCGCGGGCGCACGCCTCGCGCGCATCGATCATGCGCGCGCCGTATGCCTGGCCGTGAAGTGCGACGAACTCCTCGAGGACCGCGGTCTCGTCGGGCGCACACGAGGCATGCAGGCTCCCCGAGCGGCGAAAGGGAATGCCCGCGTCGGCCAGGATCTCGAGCCACCGAGCGCGCGAGCGAAGCGCCCGCGCATGGAGCGCTCCGGGAGGCTGGCCTATGGGCCAGATCATGCCGAAGTTGCGCACGCTTGCGCCGAGCGCATGCGGCGAACTCTCGACGAGCGTCGTCCGGAGACCGCGCCGCAGGCACTCGTCGCACAGCGCGAGTCCGACGATGCCTCCGCCGACGACAACGGCGTCCGTCGCGCTCATGCGCGCCCCCACGCCGCGGCAAGTCCGCGCGGCCCGTCGACCAGGAGATGCGCGCCGAGCCCCTCGAGTTCCGCGCGCTCATGCGAGCCGCCCGCGAACGCCGCGACGGTGGCGACGCCTGCGGCGAGTCCGGCGGCAATATCGCTCGGAGTGTCGCCCGCGACGGCGACCTGCGCGGGATCCGAGACTCCCGACCGACGCATCGCCTCGAGGATCATGTCGGGCGCGGGCCGGCCATGGGCGACCTCGTCGCTCGCGACAAGAAGCTCCATCGACTCACCGAGCCCGGCCGCCCGATCGAGCGAGGCGGCCGCGAGCACGCGCATCGCTATGCGACGCGGAAAGCCCGTCGTGAATCCGACACGGACCTCCGCCGCGACGAGCGCGGCGACCAGCTCGGCAGCACCGTCGCGAGGGCGCGCATGCGCGCACGACTCGTCGATCGAGGACTCGAACCGCGCGAGGAGCGCCGCGATGCGATCCGGGTCGCAAGGAAGCCGGCGCAGCTCGAGCAGCTCGCGGAAGACCTCGCGCTTGTCGAGGCCCATGCGCGCGCGAATCCACTCGGGATCGACCGCGATCGACTCCGCATTCGCCGCGGCGAGGAAGGCGCGCAACACGAAGCCATCGTCCTCGACGGTGGTGCCTGCGATGTCGAAGAGTACGAGCGCCGGCAGCCGGTGCGCCGAGCGTGGGTCGCGGATGATCATTGCGGACAGGCTACCGTCTCTTGCCGCGGGCGCGACGGGACGCCCATCATGCGCATGGCGGCATCGAGCTCGATGACCGCCATCCGCGCGGCGACCTCCAGAAAAGCACACGGCCCCGCTGGATCACCAGCGGGGCCGTGCCGCATGAACGCGGACGGGTCGAAACCCGGATCAGTTGCCCTTCTCTTCGGCCTTCACCTGCGCCTTGGCGCCGGCCGACGCAGGCAGGATGACGGTGTCGACGACATGGATGACGCCGTTCGTCGCCTCGACATCGGCAGTGACCACGGTCGCGCCGTTGAGCATGACCTTGCCGCCGACGACCTTCACGGCGATCGGGCTACCGAGCACGGTGGGGACCTCGGTCATCTTGACGACCGCATCGCTGTACGCGGCGACGCCGGGCACGACGTGGTACGACAGGATGTCGACGAGCTGCTTCTTGTTCTCCGGCTTGAGGAGCATCTCGAGCGTGCCCGCGGGGAGCTTGGCAAACGCCGCGTCGGTCGGCGCGAGGACGGTGAACGGTCCCTTGCCCGAGAGGGTCTCGACGAGACCAGCCGCCTTGACCGCGGCGACGAGCGTGTTGAACGAGCCGTTCTTCGCGGCCACATCGACGATGGTGCCGTCGACAGGCAGGATCACGTTGTCGATCACGTGGATCACGCCGTTCGAGCACGCGATGTCGGTGGCGGTCACGGCCGCGCCGTCGACCGTGACCTTCGCGCCGTCGACCTTGATGTCGACGCGCTGGCCGTTCACGGTGCCTGCGTTCTTGAGCTTGACGACATCAGCAGCCTTGACCGCGCCGGGAACGACGTGGTAGGTGAGGATCGCGGCGAGCTTCGCCTTGTTCTCCGGCTTGAGCAGCATCTCGAGCGTGCCCGCGGGGAGCTTGGCGAACGCCTCGTCGGTCGGCGCGAAGACGGTGAAGGGGCCGGCGCCGTTGAGGGTCTCGACGAGGCCAGCGGCCTGCACGGCCGCGACGAGCGTCTTGAAGCTGCCTGCGGCCACGGCGGTCTCGACGATGGTCGACTTCGCGGTGGTGGCGGTGGCGGTGGTCGGCTTGGCCGCCGGCTTCGCGGGTGCGGTCTGAACGGTGACGGGTGCGGCGGCAAGAACGAGCGAGATGGCAATCGACGTGAGCATGAGCTTCCTCTGGGGTGCAGTCATCGCGGGAGCAATGGCACAGCGCCGTCCACGAGACGGTCTCGAGCCATCGTGCTCCCAGAAACATCAGGAGTGCGGGCGAACGCCGCGCGCGCCCACTTCGCTCGCGTCCCACCCGTTGGATTCGCCCCTCCTGTTGGCATCCGCAAGATCGCGCCCGTACCCCCGGCGTGAGGACGCAGCGCTCGACCTGCCTCAGCGCGCGATCGTTGAACCCACGCGGCCGGGCCGGTCGCCGACCGCGTCGAGCGGCCCCACGCGGGGTGCTGCTTCGGAACTGGAGCGCAACCCCTGGGAATGGACCGCCACGCTCCCCCGATTCGGCATCCGACGAGGCGCGATGGGCGAAGCCTCCCGCCGTATGCCGCAATTCACGCTCTCACCCGCCGCGCTCTTCGCCACCCTGCTCATCTGCGCCGCCGGCCCGGTCGGCGCCCAGTCGAGCCCCGACGGAAGAGCCACATCACGCCCCACCGCGAACCTCGAGTTCGACAACGGCACCAAGGGCTGGCAGACCGTCCTCGACGGCGTCATGGGCGGCCGCTCGACGGGCGCCATCGCGGATGGCGACGGCGGCACGATGCGCTTCTCCGGCGAGCTCTCGCTCGAGAACAACGGCGGCTTCTCGCAGGTCCGCACGGCGGTCCCCGAGGGCACCTTCGCGGGATCGACGGGCCTCAGGCTTCGCGTGAAGGGCGACGGACGCTCCTACCAGTGCGACATCCGCTCCTCGCGCCTGCGTCTCATGGCCGGCGGCTACCAGCGCGTGTTCGAGACGAAGGCGGGCGAATGGACCGAGGTCGCGATTCCCTTCGACCAGTGCGTCGCCAACAGCTTCGGCCAGCGCCTGCGGAATGCACCCGCGCTCGACCCCGCGTCCATCGAGTCGGTGGGCATCACGCTCGCGGACAAGAAGGCAGGGCCATTCGCGATCGAGGTCGACTGGATCCGCCCGGCCGGCCAGGCTGCGGCCGAGCCGTCGGCGGCGGGCTCGCCGTCATCCTCCTCCCTGTCCGCCGTCGCCACGAAGGCAAACCTCACCACGCTGCTCGCACTGGTGAAGGCCGCGGGGCTCGAGCTCCCGAAGGACGCGAAGGTCACGATCTTCGCGCCGACCAACGAGGCGTTCGCCAAGCTCCCGCCCGAGCAGGTCAAGTTCCTCACGAGCCCCGAAGGCACGCCGACGCTGCAGGCGATCCTCAAGCACCATGTGGTCGCACGGTCCTTCGAGAGTTCCGCGCTGCTCGACCGCCGGCGCCTCAAGGCGTTGTCCGGGCAGTCGCTCGAGATCGACCCCGCCGCGCTGACGGTCGACGGCGCACGACTCGTCGCCACCGATGTCGCGTTCGACGGCGGGCTGGTGCACGTGATCGACGGCGTGATGCTGCCGGAGCTCCGCAGCATCGAGGAGATCGTCGCGAAGGACGAGCGGTTCGCCACGCTGCGCGCCGCCATCGAGGCCGCGGGCCTCGGCCCGCAGCTCGGCGCGCGGAACCCGGGCCCCTGGACGCTGCTCGCGCCTTCCAACGAGGCGTTCGCGGCCATCCCCGCGGAGGCGCTTCAGAAGCTGCTTCAGGATCGACCCGCGCTCACCGCGGTGCTCGCGGCGCATGTCCTGCCGACCGCGATCCGTCGCGACGAGATGCTCGCGCAGGGTTCGGCCCGCACGCTCATGGGCGACGGCACCGTGGAGTTCGCGCTCGCATCGGGCGCGATCACGGTCGCCGGCGCACGCATCGAGGTCGCCGACATCGAGGCCTCGAACGGCGTCATCCATGTCATCGACCGCGTGCTTCCGGCCCGGAGCGCCGCGAAGGCGGCTACGGCGGAATCATCGACCGGCGCGGCCGGCGGAGCCACCACCGCGTCCGCGCACCGCGTGCGCCAGGCCGCCGCGATCCTCGAGCTCGCGATCGAACGCGGCGTCCCCCGCTTCAACGCCGGCGACGCCTCGTCGTGCGCCGCCCTCTACGAACTCGCGATCGCCTCGGTCGTGCTCCTCGGCGACGACGCCGTGACCCCGGGCGTCAAGATCTCTCTCAGCGAAGCCCTCGAGAAGGGCTCGGAGTCCCATGACGCATCCGACCGTTCCTGGATCTACCGCCGCGCGATGGACCGCGCGCTCGACCGGATGGCCGAGCTGATGAAGCAGGCCAGCTGAGCGAGCCGCAGGTCGCCCCCGTGGGGCGCCACCACCTACGACGTGCCGTGTCATCCCCCCACGGGGTCGTGCAGAGCGCCCTCGAAGTCCAACCGGCGCCCCGAGAGATCGGGCACCGCACGCAGTTTCACGACGGATCTTCCTTCCGTGGCAAACACCGCGACTCGACTTCGGTACGCTTGGGGATGCGGTAGCGTGTACCAGTTGAATCTCGGCGCTCGCTTCTCGAACCCTCCTCATGGAAACACGAAAGGCGAGCCAATGCCCGACAACGACCTGAACCCGGCAAAACTCGCGACGGAACGGACGCGCACGAGGCTCTTCAGGAATCCGCTCCTGCGGCGCTTCGACACGCCCTGCGCGCGCACGAAGGCGGGTCTGCCGTGACGCGCTACCGCCCGGAGGTCGACGGACTTCGCGCGCTCGCGGTCGTGCCGGTGATCCTGTTCCACGCAGGCTTCGCCGCGTTTGCAGGCGGGTTCGTCGGCGTCGATGTGTTCTTCGTGATCAGCGGCTACCTCATCGCCTCGATCATCGTCGAGGAGATGCGCGGAGGTCGCTTCTCGTTCGGCCAGTTCTTCGAGCGGCGCGCGCGGCGCATCATCCCTGCGCTGTACGCCGTGATCATCGTCACGATCCCGCTCGGCTGGCTGTTCATGCTGCCGGACAACTTCGAGAACTTCGGCCAGAGCGTCGTCGCGACCGTGGGCGTGTCGAACAACATCCTGCTGTTCAAGACCTCCGGGTACTGGGACCTCGCGAACGAGTTCAAGCCGCTGCTCCACACCTGGAGCCTCGGTGTCGAGGAGCAGTTCTATCTCGTGTTCCCGCTGCTCCTTCTTGCGCTGGTGCCGCGCGGCAAGCGTGCGACGGCGTGGGTGCTTGCGGTCGTGGCGGTCCTGAGCCTCGTCTCGGCGCAGTGGTTCGTCGCGACCAAGCCGCTCGCCGCATTCCACCTGCTTCCGATGCGCGCATGGGAGCTCCTCATCGGAGCCATCTTCGCCGTCACGAGGAGTTCGGAGGCACCGCACCAGGTTTCGCGTGGTGGGATCGCCTCGGCGTTGTCATGGCTCGGGCTCGCGCTCATCCTCGCGCCGGTGTTCATCTACGACGCATCGACGCCGTTCCCAGGCGTGACGGCGCTCCCGCCGACCGTCGGAACGCTGCTCGTGATCATGTTCGCATCGGAATCGAACGCGGTGGGACGCATGCTGTCGTCACGCGTGCTGGTGGGGATCGGTCTTGCGAGCTACAGCGCGTATCTCTGGCACCAGCCGCTCTTCGCCTTCATCCGGCTGCTCAGCCCGGAGGAACCCGCGACGGGCGTCTGGCTCGCCGCGATCGCAGCAACGACGCTTCTGTCCTTCCTGAGCTGGCGGTTCGTCGAGCGACCATTCCGCTCGCGCGAACGGTTCTCCCGGACCGCGATCTTCGCCCTGACAATCGTCGTGGGCGCCGTGCTGATCGGCGCGGGATTCGCCATCGACCGAACCTCCGGCTTTCCCGGCCGTCTCTCGGTCATCGGCGGCTCGATCGACGGTGGCGGACGCCAGGCGCAGGCCGCGTACGTCGACCGTGCGTTCAAGCTGCGCACGGAACGGTTCGCCGACGACGGCCGGCGCAAGGTCCTTGTGCTCGGCAACAGCTACGCACGCGACTTCCTCAACATGGTGGCCGAGAACGGCTACATGAAGGGTTGCGAGCTCTCCTACGAGCCGGTGAGCCGCATCGAGGAATTCTCGTGCATCCGGGACATGCAGCGCCTTCCGCCGAGCCTCGGGCAGCGCCTGCCGAACTGCGATGTGCTCGTGCTTGTGATGCCTATCTTCGATCCCGAGTGCCTCGCCGAGGACATCGCATGGCTGAAGTCGCTGGGGGTTCCGCAGGTCGTCGTGCTCGGCACGAAGAATTTCGGCTGGAATCCGAACGCGGTGCTCGGCATGTCGCCGGAGGCGGCGAAGGTCTTCCGCGCGAAGGTGCTACCCGAGGTGTCCGAATCGAACGCCCGGGCGAGGGAGCGTGCGCCCGAGGGGTGCTTCGTCGACGTGCTCGCGCTCGTCGCCGACCCGGACGGTCGCGTGCCCGTGCTGACGCCCGCGGGTGAGATCATCTCGGAGGATGGCGGACACCTCACGCGGGCCGGAGCGAAGTTCGTCGGCGAACGTGCGTTCACCCATCCGCTGCTCGCGCCGCTCCGAGAGTGACGGGCGGGCGAAGCTCCGTGGATCACGGCCACGAGCGCCTCCGAAAGCGGCGTACCAGGCGGCGTGCAGGACGGCGCCGCAGGCTGCCGCACCACGATGCCCCGTGCTCCAAACCCCTCAATGCAGCGAGGTTGCGCCAGTCCCTGCGGGACCGTGCAACCTCGGCATCCAAGCACCGAAGGTCGCCGCCGCAGCGGCGACCGCTCAAGTAATGGGCGGCGAGGGATTCGAACCCCCTGCGGATTGCCGGGGGTTTCGAGGGGCCGGGAGCGAAGCGGCGCAGAAGGCGGCACACGGCTGGCTCGGCGCGATTGGCGAGGCGCGCGCGCGGGGGCGGCACGGGGCGCGGGAGGCCGGGATGGGGTTCGGGCGGGTTGGGCGCGGCCGAGGGCACACGGGGCGAAGTGGCGGCTCAGGGGGCGGGAGGCGGCGCGCAGACAGCGGGCGGGCCGGGGGCGCGGCCAAGGGTCCTCCCTGGTCGGAGTCACAAGCCAGGCGGTAACCGGCGAGCTACGATCGCCGCATGGCCCACATCGCGTTGCCTGCAGACGTTCCCGGGATCCGTGGCCCACTTGCGTTCCGGCCGGACGCCGCCAAGCACCTGCTGGGCCTCGCCGAGACCATCCTGCGCCAGCCCGCGAGCCTCGAACCCGGCGAACGCGAGACCATCGCCGCCTGGACCTCGCACCTGAACGGCTGCCGCTTCTGCACCAAGTCGCACGCCGCCGCCGCCCGGGCGTGGCTCGGTGCCAATCGGTCCGCGGCGCTGGACCAGCTCTTGGCTTTGAACGACACGAGCGGTTTCACGCCCAAGATGCAGGCGCTGCTCGAGATCTCGCGGGCGCTCCAGGCCTGCGTCCTCGGTGTGCGACCGGACCATGTCGAGGCTGCCCGCGCGGCGGGCGCGACCGACATGGACATCCACGACACCGTCCTCATCACCGCGGCCTTCTGCATGTACAACCGATACGTCGAGGGCCTCGGGACGAGGGAGGCCGAGGAGCACGAGTACGAGCCGATGGGGCGCAGGCTTCGGGACCAGGGGTACGCGCCGGCGCGGGGATGATCGCGCCGCCGGAATCGCACTATCTGCCCATCTCCACAAGCGACGCGAAGAGCGACGCACTCTCCGCCCAAAGCGGCACAAAGAGCGTCAGAGCACCCGACCGCTCAACGCGAGACATCGGTTCGCAACGCCTCGCTTCGATTGCTCGTAACCCCCCAAACGCAGCGTGGTTGTGCCGCTCGTTGCGAGCA
>JBMOGJ010000087.1:0-12063 GCA_049318425.1 Phycisphaerales bacterium
CCGCAGAAGGACTGGGCGGTCAACAACCCCGCCGGCCTCGCGATCGTGCTCGGCGGGCTCGAGAAGATCCGTGCCGAGTTCAACGCGTCGGCTGGCAAGAAGCAGATCTCGCTCGCCGACCTCATCGTGCTCGCGGGCTGCGCGGCGGTGGAGAAGGCGGCGAAGGACGCGGGCGTTGGCTTGCCTGTCCCATTCACCCCCGGCCGCACCGACGCGACGGCCGAGCAGACCGACCCCGACAGCTTCAAGTACCTCCAGCCCGCGGCCGACGGCTTCCGCAACTACCTCGCGCACAGCCTGCCGCGCCGCGCGGAGCACCTGCTCGTCGACAAGGCCGATCTCCTCACGCTGACCCCGCCCGAGATGGCGGTCCTCGTCGGCGGCATGCGCGCGCTCGGCGCGAACTTCGACGGCTCGAGCCTCGGCGTCTTCACCAAGACCCCGGGCGTGCTCACGAACGACTTCTTCGTGCACGTGCTCGACATCGCGACCGTGTGGACGCCGGCGTCGGCCGACGAGGAGCTCTTCAACGGCCGCTGCCGCGCGACGGGACAGGCGAAGTGGACGGCCAGCCGCGTCGACCTCGCGTTCGGCTCGAACTCGCAGCTCCGCGCGCTCAGCGAGGTCTACGCCTCGAGCGACGCGAAGGCGAAGTTCGCGCACGACTTCGTGGCGGCGTGGACGAAGGTGATGAACCTCGACCGGTTTGATCTCGCCTGAGCGGCGCGCATCGGATGCAACGCAACGCGACGCCCTGGCCGATCGGCCGGGGCGTCGCGGTTTTGGACAGGCAGGCCGCGACGCCACCTCCGCGCGTCGACGCTCGGCTGGCTGAGCTTGGACAGGCAAGCCACCGACGTAGGTTCCCACGATGGCCGCGCTTTCGCGCGAGTGACTGGTGAGGCGCGGGTTCAGGTCCGTTCGACGTCGGCTTGGCTTGCCTGTCCAATCATCCACAATCATCCATCATCCGCGTCGCGTCGGAGCGCGTTTGCGGCTGCCGTGCTTGAGCTGCACGTCCCGCGCCTCCGCCCGTGCCGCGGCCGTCGCCCGAAGACCGAAGAGCTGCTCCTGCGCATGCCGATAGGCGGCGCGGTGATCGACGATCGGCGCGGGATAGTCGATTCCGACGCGGCAACCGATCATCGACTGCAGCAGCGGGGGGATGTGCTCGGGTTCGGCGATGAACTCATCCTGCACCGCGCGCAGCTCGGGCACCCACCGCCGGATGAAGATCCCCGTCGGATCATGGTCCTCGACCTGCTTTCGCGGTGAGTAGATGCGCAGCGTGTTGATGCCGGTCGTGCCCGACTGCATCTGCACCTGCGGATAGTGGATGCCAGGTTCGTAGTCGAGGAACTGACTGCCCAGCCACGGCGCGAAGCCCCGCCAGTCGAGCCACAGATGATGGCTCGCGAAGCTCACCAGCATCGCGCGCATGCGGAAGTTGATCCAGCCGGTTGCGACGAGCGCGCGCATGCAGGCGTCGATCATCGGAAAGCCCGTGCGGCCGCTCCTCCATGCCTCGAGCCGCACCGCCGCGACCGCGGGATCGAGCCCAGTCCGCAGCTCTTCGCAACTGCGCGCCATGCAGCGGGCCTCGATCGCCGGCTCGTCCTCGAGCTTCTGGATGAATTGGCAATGCCACGAGAGCCGCGACAGGAAGCTGCGGATCGAGCCGCTCCACGCGGCGCGGTCCGAGTCCGACAGCCCCTCGACCGCCATGCGCGCGGGATCGTCGAGCTGGGCCAGCCGCCGCCGCGCGCCCTGGTAGGCGCGCCGCACGCTCATCGTGCCCCAAGCAAGGTGCGGCGAGAGCCGCGAGCACGACTCCCACGCGTACACGGGCGATCCCATCGTGGTGCGGTAGTCACGTCCGCGCTCCAGCAGGAAGCTGGTCAGCGCGCGCGCGGCCTCCGCGGAACCGCCGCGCTGGCGGACCGCGGAGCGTGGGTCCGGGCCGAGCCCGAGCTCCTGCGAGAGCCCGCGCTCGCCTGCTTCGATCGTCGCGTCAACGGGCGATCGCAGTCGCTCCGGGCTGGTTGCGCGCGGCAGATCCATGTGTTCCTTCCACCGCGCCGCCCATCCGTCGCGATCGGCCGTCGGCCGAAAGACCCCATGCTGGCGCCACTCGCGGAACGCGACGCCGTTGCGCTGACACCAGCGCGCCACGCGGCGGTCGCGGGCGTACGTGACGGCGTTGCCGGTCTCCTCGTGCGCGAGCAGAGACTCGATGGGTTCCTTCCTCGCGAGTTCCCCGAGAACCTCCGTGATTTCGCCTGCGCGTCGGATCAGCCGTCCGCCCCGCGCCGCGAGCAGCCCCTCGAGTTCGTCGAGCGACTCGTCCACGAAGGCAAGCTGCGAGGCATGCGCGTCGGCGGCCCGCCACACCTCAGGTTCGTAGACATACAGGGCGATCATGACGCCGCCCTGCGCGCATGCTCTCGCCGCCTCCGCCAGCGGGGCGTGGTCATCGATGCGGAGGTCACGCTTCAGCCACACCACGTGCATGCCGCGCGGTTTCGCGAGGGGCCGAACGGGCGATTCAGTCACAGCGCGTCGGTGGGTAACTTGGACAGGCAAGCCACGACCTGAGGCCACTTGGACAGGCAATCCGAGGTACCCAGACAGGCGAGTCAGTCGCACTGCCCAGCACGAATCTCCCGAACTCAAAAACAAATTGTCCGATTTCTCGTCGCCCCGCGCCCCACCGTTACATTCTCACCGTGGCCTGTCGCCGAAGTGACATCGTCGATGCCGGCAGCCCCGGCGTCTATCACTGCATCTCGCGCTGCGTGCGGCGGGAGTCGCTGCTCGACGATCCCGCGCGCCGCGCGTGGATCGTCAACCGGCTCCGCTTCCTCGCCGACTGGATGGCGGTCGATGTCATTTCCTTCGCAGTGATGCGGAACCACCTCCATCTTCTCCTGGCGATCCGGCCCGACATCGTGTCCCGCTGGAGCGATCGCGAGGTCGCGGAACGACGCGTCGCGGTCCTGCCGAACCTCCGGACCCGCGCGCGCCGCGGGATCGCGCCCGACGCCGCGCCTACCACCTCGGAGGTCGACTCGATCCTCGCAAGCCCCGCGCTCCTCGAACGCGCCCGGTCCGACCTGTCGAGCCTCGGCCTCTTCCATCGCCTCCTGAAGGAGCCGTGCGCCCGACGATGGAATCGTCAGGATGCGGTGACGGGCCACTTCTGGGAGGGGCGATTCAAGTCGCCGCGCGTGCTCGATCTCGCCGCTCTCGTCCAGGTCGCGCGATACATCGAGCTCAACGAGGTGCGCGCGGGGGTTGCGGACGCGGTTCCCCTGAGCGCCTGGACATCGGCCTCGCACCAGTGGAGACGCATGGTGCGCGTCGCCCGCGATGCCGTCCGATCGGAGGGCGCCTCGCTGAACCCAGAGCGGTTGGCGCGACGCGTGCTGCACGAGGAGTGGCGTCCCGTGCTCCCGTGCCGGGCGGTTCGGAACGCATGCTCCGATTCGGCGTGCCGGCGAACCGGACGCGGTGGTGCGACTCGCCGCGGAGGCGACGACTGGGCGGGAACGGCGCTCGGGCTGCAGGATCCACCGGTGCGGCTCGCGGAACACCTGCGTGCGCTTCACGTGTGCGGACAGTCCCCGCGTCCGGGGAGGACGGGGCGCATCCCACTCTGGATGGAGCCGCCGATCCCCGCGGCGATCGCGGCGGCGTTCGGATCGGTCACTCTCGTGGCGTCCGACGTCCGACGAACGCGAGGGACTGGACCCGCGGCGCAGTGCGCACTGCGGAGCGCGGAACTTGTCCGTCAAGCGCTTCGCGCGGAGCGGAGCTGGCTGGACCTCGCGCGCTCGTCGGCGGAGCTTGAGGGTCACGTGACTTCGCGTGGGACCTGCTACGGGACCGCGGAGTCCGTTGAGCGCGAGGCGCGCCGGCGGGGGTGTAGCCGGCTGTGGGTTGGCTTCGAGCGACCCGAGGCGGACGCGGCGTGATACCGCGCGGCTTCGATCGGGACGAGGTCGTTGCGACGCCGTCCATTTCAAGCGGACTGTGAGTGGGGGCGAGGCACCTCCGCGTGCGGGTGCGGACGTACTCGGTCGCTGTTCGCGTGGCGTTCCTGCTGGGCTTGCCTGTCCAATTCAGGCCTTTCCAATCAAGCCAGCGATGCGCTAGCACTCGATCGACGGCTTGCCTGTCCATGTTCACCATGTCCATGTCCGCCGAGGCACGGGCGGGTACCTTCCCCGCATGCCGCCGGCGCGCCACCACGGACTCGATTTCCTCCGCGCCACCATGATGCTTCTCGGCGTGGTCCTCCATATCGCGGCCAGCTACGTCGCCGCGCCTGCCGACGGAGGCTGGCCGCTGCGCGATCCGAACGGCACCGCACTCGCGGGCCCCATCGCGCTCGGAATCCACGTATTCCGCATGCCCGCATTCTTCTTCCTCTCGGGGTTCTTCGGCGCGCTCGTGGTCGCGCGCAGGGGACTCCGCGCGTGGCTCGCGGATCGGCTGCTGCGCATCGCATTTCCCATGGTGATGGCCTGGATCGTGCTCTTTCCGATCACGAAGCTCGCCTTCACCTACGCCATCGGACGCGCCCTCGAGGCCACGGGCAACGCCCGGGCGTCGACCGAGCTCATCGGGACCGCACTCGCGCAATCCTGGGCGAACCCGTCGCCGATGCACCTCTGGTTCCTGCTCTACTTGCTCGCGCTTTGCCTCCTGGCCGGCGTTCTGTCGAAGGCATCGCGCATCGCTCCGCTCGGGTTGCGCGCGTTCATCGTGCGTGCACCCGCCACATGCCTCGGCGGATGGCGCGAGCCGTTCCTCCTCGCGGCACTCGCCCTCGCCGCGCTGCTTCCGATGCTCGCGATGCCCGGACCTGGAATCGCAACACCCTCATCATTCGCCATCCAGCCTTCGGTGCTGCTCTGCTACGGAGTGTATTTCTTCGGCGGCTGGATCCTCGCGCTGAACCCGCATCCCACAGCCGCGCTTCTCCGCGGCGCCCGACGCCGACTCGCGCTCGGGAGCGCTCTTCTCCTGGTCTCCATCGCGCTGGCGATCGCGTGGTTCGTCCTCGCGGCCTCACCCACCAACGCCAGCCGCCCCGCCATCCGGCTCGTGTTCGTACTTGGACAGGCAAGCCAAGCGCTCTCCGCCTGGCTCCTCATCCTCGGCGCCTCAGGCCTCGCCGAGCGCGCCATCCGTACCCCGAACCGTCTGATCCGCACGATGGTCGACTCGTCCTACTGGGTGTACCTCGTTCACCTGCCGATCTGCGTGTTCGTCACCGGTCAACTGATTCCATGGTCTGCCCCCGGCGCGCTCAAGCTTCTGGTGGCGATCGCGATCTCACTCGTCCTTCTCGCCCTCGGCTTCGGCGCGACCATGCTCGTGCTTCCGCGCCGCGCGAATCCGCCGATGCCGGGCTGACCGCGAGAACGGCTGGTCGCGGTCTCCCGTGGGTTCGACGCGGCGCGGTCGGTCGTGAGCTGGCTTGCCTGTCCCATTCGAAGCCCGGCACGCATGGAGCACCCGCTACAGTCCGCCCGTGAAGAGCACCGCCACCACCGTCAACGACTACCTCGCATCGCTCCCCGCCGACCGCCGCGCGGGCATCGAGGCGGTCCGCAAGGTCATCCTCAGGAACCTCGACAATGACTACGAGGAGAGCATGCTCTGGGGCATGATCGGCTACGCCGTGCCGCACCGCGTCTGGCCGCTCGGCTACCACTGCGACCCGAAGAAACCGCTGCTCATGGCCGCGCTCTCGAGCCAGAAGAACGCCATGACCGTCTACCTCATGAGCGTCTACGGCGACAAGGCCGAGCGCGCGTGGCTCCAGGGCGCGTGGGCGAAGACGGGCAAGAAGCTCAACATGGGCGGCTGCTGCATCCGGTTCCGGAAGCTCGAGGACGCGGCGCTCGATGTCATCGCCGAAGCCATCCGCCGCACGCCCGCGAAGGCGTATGTCGAGAACTACGTGAAGACCCTCGCGAGCACCGGTCGGGGGCCCGACGGGAAGAAGCTTTCGAAGAAGGCCGGCAGCGAGAAGGCGGGGAAGACGGTCGCGAAGTCTGCGACCGAGAAGTCTGCGACCAAGAAGTCTGCGACCAAGAAGGTGGCGACCAAACGGCCCGCCGCGAAGAAGGTCGCGAGCAAGGCGACGAAGCGCTGAGAGGGGCTTCCTACGGATCGGCGCACGGCTCGGCGGGTACTCCATCGACGGACGATCTGATCCACGGGATGTGCGATCGCGTCTGTCCGTGTGCGCGATCTTGCCGCAGCTTGCCTGTCCTGGCTTGCCCCTGTCCTCGTTGGGCTTGCCTGTCCTTGCGAGACACCCGTTGGGGTACATTCCCGCCCTCGGCCGCCGCGGCGTCCCATCCCTCCCCGGCTCCTGGTGGTCCAACTCCATGCATCGATTCATCCCGTATTCATTCGTTGTCGCGTGCCTGCTCGCCGTCATGCCCGCGTACGCGCGCGACGCGGGTGAGTGGACGGGAGTGTGGGACACCATCTGGACCGACGGTGGCGGCCGGATCACACTGCAGCAGGATGGCGACTCGGTGACAGGGGAGTTCCCCCTCTACAAGTCGCGCCTCGAGGGCAAGGTCCGCGGCGACCGCCTCGAGGGACGCCGAATCGAAGGCGAGCGGAGCTACGCGTTCGTCCTGGTACTCGGCCAGAACGCACGCTCCTTCGCCGGTCGGGACGACGCGCAGGGCTGGTGGACGGGCGCGCGCGTCACCGCAGGGGATGCCCCGGCGGCGCCCAAGCTCGCCACGCCGCGCGACGCATTGGTGAACTTCGTCTTCTCCGCCAGCCAGGCGCGATGCGGGCTCGAGGACTATTGGGCGCGCGCCGCGGACTCGGTCGAGTTCCATCCCGAGACCGCCGCCTTGCCTCGCGCAGGGCAGCTTCGACACCTGCAGGAGTTCTTCGACCTCGTCGATCTCACCACGTTCCGCATGTGGGAGATCGCGACCGATGCGCCGTCCGATGACCTCACGATCGAACTTCGGCAGATGGGATCGGATGTCTTGCTGCCGCTGAAGCTGCATCGCAACGGTGCGGGCGAGTGGCGCGTCGTCGTGCCGAACGAGGCCGAGCTGGTTGCGCTTCGGAAGTCGCTGCTCGCCATGTACGGCGCATCGCCTCCGACCGAGCAGTCGTTCAAGCGCCTGCATTCGCCTCGCGACGCCATGCGCGCCTTCCTCGAGGGCATGGCCGACTGGAACGGCCGCGGCAGGAAGCTCGCGCTCTCCGCGCTGGACCTCCAGGAGATTCCAGAGGCGCTCCGTGAAGCCGACGGTGATCTCGCCGCGGGATATCTCTGTCGTGCGCTGCATCAGATCGGCTTCATCGGCCTGCAGTCGATCCCGAACGACCCCGGGAACCGCGATCCGTTCGTGCTGTTCGAGCATGCCGAAGGGTCGATCGTCATCGCCCCGAGCGGCCCCGAACCCGATGCACCGTGGCAGTTCACCGACGGCACGATCCGATCGATCGCGATGGTCTACTTCGGGACCTCCTCCCTGGCCCCCGCGATGGAGACGCCCCCCGGCATCATCCCCTCGAGCCCGTACTTCACGCTTCGCGACTTCGTGGTCGAGCGCATGCCAGCACTCCGCGCGCGCGTGGCGCGTTTCGAGCTCTGGCAGGTTCTCGCGCTGCTGCTGACCGTTCCATCCGCGATCTTCGCGGCGCGATTCCTGGCCCGCACGCTCAGCACGCTTCTCGAGCGCGCGACGCGATCGATGGTGCCTCACCCGCGCTGGTTCGCGATCGCCCTCACGGTCATGATCGCGGTCGTGCTCCTGCTCGTGATCCCCGGATTGCTGGGCATTCCCCAGCGCGCTCGCGCGTACAGCGCGCCGCTGGCCGGTGCGGTGCTCAACATCTCCATCGCCGCCGTCGCATGGCATGCGGTGACGATCGTGTGCCTGCTGCTCATGCGCGCCGCCCGGCGCTCGCGCTCGACGGTGGACGATCTCGCCGTGAACCTCCTTCTCGGCAGCCTGCGTGCGGGAATCATCATCGGCTGCTGGATCGCGATCGCATACGGCTTCTCGATTCCCGCGTCGAACGTGCTCGCGGGCATCGGCATCGGAGGCCTTGGTGTCGCGTTCGCATCGCGGGAGACCATCGCGCACTTCTTCGGCGCCGGCGTGCTGGTCGCCGATCGGCCGTTCCGCGCGGGTGACTGGATCCAGAGCTCGCTCGCGTCGGGTGTCGTGGAGAGCGTCGGAATCCGCTCGACCCGCGTGCGCACGGCCGACGACTCCGTTGTCGTCGTGCCCAACGCATCGCTTGCGTCGGCGACCATCCTCAACCTCGGAAAGCAGCGGCCGCGGACGTTCAGCCTGCAGATCCTCGTGATGCAGGGCGCGACGCTCGAGAAGGTGGAGCGCTTCATCGCGACGCTGCGGGATCGCATCGGCGCGAACCCGGCGTTCATGACGGGACGAACCACGATCGGCGTTTCCGGAATCGCGACCAACGGCATCCAGATCCAGTGTGCGGCATGCCTCGCCGTGGATTCCGATCAGGCCGAGTCCGCTGCGCGGCATGATTTCCTCGTGGAAGTCATGGCGGTCGCAGACAAGGAAGGCCTCGGCATCGGCCCGCAGCTCGCGCGCGAGGCGACCGCACTCGCGGCCGCGTCGCCCAAGTTGTGAGCGATACACGGAACGACAACCCGCCAGCGACACACGAGCACCCACATGGATACCCGCACCCACCGCACCTCCGCCATGCTCCGAACCATCACCGCCGGGGCGATCCTCGCAGGAACGCTCGCGTCGTCGTCCGGTTGCCAGGTCGCGAACCAGGCGCTGCGCGCCGACTTCACCGACTTCAACACGATCCTCCAGAACAACCAGACGCAGCAGATGCTGCTGAACCTCGTTCGCATGCGCTACCGCGAGACGCCCATGTTCATGCAGGCGGGCTCGCTGACCGCGTCGTACGAATCCTCGATCTCCGCCGACTCGTCGGCCTCGATTCCCGCAGGTGACCCGTCGTCGATCGACATCGGCGGCAGCTACCGGTTCTCCTCGAAGCCGACCATCTCCTACACGCCGGTCGAGGGCAAGGAGTATGTCCAGCAGTTCATGGCCGAGATCACGCCGCAGACCTTCGCGATGCTCGTGCGCGCGGGCTGGCCGATCTCGAAGCTCGGCGAAGTGCTCGTCGCGTCCGTCACGCTTGAATCCGGCGAGCGGCTGGTCGGCCGCCCGAGCGCCGCGTCGAATCCACGATTCCGTGAGTTCTTCGAGACCCTCAAGGCTTCGGAGGAGCGCGACGACCTGGAGGTCCTCGGTCGCAAGGACGGCGGCATCGACCTCCGTGCGGGCACGCTGACCATCGGCATCGAGCGGTTTCAGTTTCGATCGCTCTTCTCGGCGATGTTCAACGCATCACGCGACGTGCAGACTCCCGCCTCTCGCGCCAGCTGGGCGAAGTCCACGCCCGGCGGCCAGGAGATCGACGTGCGTGTCTCGGACAAGCCGCCGGTGGACTCGCTTGTCTGTGTCGAGTACGCGGGTTCGTACTACAGCATCGCCAACGACGACATCCGCTCGAAGGACACGCTCGCGCTTCTGATGCAGCTGAGCCGCATCCAGTCGGGACCTTCGGCGCCCGCACCGCTGATCACCATTCCCGCGCGCTGAACCCGCGCCTCCTGGCCCCGCGACTGCGGATCCTGGCGCGCTTCGGCACCGTGTCCAAGGGAGCGCTCATCGCGATCTTCATGGCCGTGTGGCTTGCGGCCGCGCTGGTTCCCGATCTCTGGCTTCGCACGCGCCTCGCCCGCGGCAGCGCGGGTTCACGGCTGGCCCGGCTCGGAATCCCGGGTGCGCCATCCTCGTAGGGGGTTCGTCCGAGCCACGAGTGCGGTTACGCTGCACCGATGACGAGCCACGCCAGGACGCACGCATCGGATCCCCGCGCGGTAGGCGCGGAGCACGCCCATGGCTGAGTACGACGCCATCGCCGACGAGTACGCCGCCTCGAAGCTGCTCCCGTGGCGGCTGCACGTCGAGCAGCCGACGCTGTTCGGGCTGATCGGCGACGTCCGGGGACGGTCGGTGCTCGACCTCGCCTGCGGCGACGGGATCTACGCCCGCGCGCTTGCGGATCTCGGTGCGACGCGCGTTCACGGCGTCGACCTTTCCGCCGGCATGATCGACCTTGCGAGGCGGGCCGAGGCCGCCCGATCCCGCGGGATCACCTACTCGGTCTGCGACGCATCCGATGTGCGCGGCCTCGAGGGGTTCGACGTCGTGATGGCGGCGTACCTCTTCAACTACGCGCAGGACCGCGCCCAGCTGCGGCGGATGGCCGAGTCCGCCTTCCGCAGCCTCAGGCCCGGCGGCAGGCTCTGCGGGGTCAACGACAACCCCCGCACCGCGCCCGCGCGGTACCGCTACTACCCGGAGTTCAGCTTCCTGCGGTACATCGAGAAGCCGCAGCGGGAGGGTTCTGCCATCACCTGGGCGATCCAGCCCCTGACAGGCGAGCCGTGCATGTTCGACAATTTCTGGATCGCACCCGAGACGTACCGCGAGGTCTTCGAGCAGGTGGGGTTCACCGAGTTCCGCTTCGTCGACGCGCATGTCGCGCCCGGGACGGATCCGACGCCCTTCAGCGATTTCCTGGACGACTGCCCGATCTGCGGGATCTCGGCGGTCCGGCCTACCGACCGCTGAACGCAGTCAGGGTTGAGGATGATCGGGCTCCGGCGAGATCCCGGGAAGCTTGTCCGTTGAAAGGTCGCGGTGTCAGGCGCATCCTTGTGGCGTTCGACGATCTCGTCGGCTGCCCAACCAAAGGACACTCCATGAATCGCACGCTCAAGACCGCCGCCTGCTGCCTGTCGTGCTCACTCGCGGCCATGCCTGACGAAGCGGCGTCTTCGACATCCGAGACATGAACACGGCACGAGCAGCGTGAATCGGGGGCATGTGGGCTCGAAAGTGGCCCCCGCGGCTCCGCGAGACGAACCCGCGAGCCCTCCTCGCAAGGACTTGCACGCACGCCGCAAATCGCGAACGACGTGTTTCAGTCTGGGGCCGTGAGGCGAGGGTGTTCGCCGTGGGCCGTTCGGCGTTCTGTTTCCAGGCGTATCCGTCGCTTCACGCGGTCTTCGGCCGCGGATCGGAAGTAGTCCGAGCGGAACAGGCTTCGAACAGAAAGTTGGGTTTCGGCTCCCGAGGCGGGGGGAATGACCCCGCATAGCGCGCCGCAATCGGGGGATTCGGCTCTCTCGGGCGAGTCGGAGGCAGGTCCCTTCGACACCGCACTCATCGCTGGGCTTCGCGGCAGATGGCGCTTGACCTATTCACGCCATGCGTTATCATTGCGAAGGGTGATTACAGGCTTCGCCGACCGTCGTACCAGGAGCCTCTTCGGCCGAGAGCGCGTGAAGGGCCTCTCTGATGAGATCCAGCGCGCGGCGCTCCGGAAGCTTCTCATCCTCGATGCCGCCGCCCGCATCGAAGACCTTCGCATACCGCCGGGCAACCGGTTGGAGGCCTTGCAGGGCGACCTGCGGGGATTCCACTCGATTCGCGTGAACGACCAGTGGCGAATCGTGTTCCGCTGGTCCGAAGGAAACGCCTCAGACGTCCGCATCATCGACTATCACTGATCGAGGTCACTATGCCGAGCCCCCATGCCGCCCGCCACAGCCCTGTGCACCCCGGTGAGATCCTCCGCGAGGAGTTCCTCGAGCCGCTTGGGATCTCGATGTATCGACTCGCGAAGGACACGGGCATGCCTGCGGACCGAGTCGGCCGGCTCGTGCGCGGAACGCGCGCGTTCAGCGCGGATACCGCGCTGCGCCTCGCAGCCTACTTCAAGACGACGGCGGAGTTCTGGATGAACCTCCAGGCGCGCTACGACCTCGAGGTGGCCCGAGACTCGCGAGGCATCAAGGCGATCGCGAAGATCAGGCCGTACAAGGCGGCGTGAGGCCTGCGCACGGCAGTGTCGCGCGGCCTCGGACGCCGATGGGAAGTAGGGCGGGCTGGATTCGAACCAGCGTCTTATCGATTATGAGTCGACGGC
>JBMOGJ010000088.1:0-11987 GCA_049318425.1 Phycisphaerales bacterium
TCAACGACCGCTACACGCTGCTCAACTCGATCCGCCAGAAGACCGCCACCGAGAGCGCGAAGGACTTCGGCTCGAAGTCGCTCGACCCCGAGGCGCTCGCCAAGCAGATCGCCTTCCTCGACGCGACCCAGGCGCAGCTCATCGCCGACCGCGTCAAGCTCGACGCCGAGCTCCGCAGCAACACCGACGCGATCAACGCGCTGCAGGCGAAGGTCAACGCCCTCGGCGGGCAGACCAAGATCGAGCGCACCGCGATCGTGACCGTCGGCCAGTCGATCGCGCAGTCGGCCGAGGTCACGCTGCGCTACCTCGTCGTCAACGCCGGCTGGCAGCCGCGCTACGCCGTGCGCGCCGATGTCGAGGCGGGCGCGCTCACCATCGAGTACGACGCCGACATCCGCCAGGCCACCGGCGAGGACTGGACCGACGTCCGCCTCACCCTCTCCACCGCGCAGCCGACCCAGAAGGCCGCGCCCGGCGAGGTTCCGCCGAGCTATGTCGATGTGTTCGTGCCGCCGCAGGAGATGCAGGCCGCGGGCTTCGCCGACGGATCGGCCGGCGAGGGCGGCATGCGCCGCAAGGCCGGACGCCCCGGCCTTCCGGGCAGCACGGGCGGCCCGGGCGGCGATTACGACTACTTCGGCGCCCCCGCGCCCTCCGCCGGTGCGCCCGCGATGGACGCGCCCATGAACGCCGCCCTCGCGCTGCGCTTCGACGACGCCTCGGCGGTCCAGTCGGGCACCGTCGTCTCCTATCCGCTGCCGCGCGCCATCAGCATCCCGAGCGACGGCCAGCGCTCGCGCAAGCAGCGCATCGCGACCGTCGACACCAAGCCCGCGTTCGTGCACGTCGCGCGGCCGCTCGTCGAGAGCGCCGTCTACCTCAAGGCGGTCGGGGCCAACGCGTCTCCGTACCAGTTCCTCGCGGGCCCGGCGACGGTGTTCCTCGGCGGCGACTCGGTGGGCGCCACCACGCTGCCCGATCTCGCGCCCGGCGCAGAGATGACCTTCTGGCTCGGCACCGACCGCCGCATCGAGGCCAAGCGCGTGCTGGTCAAGAAGGGCACCAGCGAGCGCGGCGTCTTCGGCAAGTCCGACGAGACCCGCTGGGACTTCCGCGTCGACCTCACCAGCACCGACACCAAGCCGGTCACCGTCGAGCTCGTCGACCGCATGCCGGTCTCGCGCAACGAGCAGATCAAGATCGAGCTGAAGGACCTCTCGCAGCCGCTCGCCACCGACGCGAAGTACGTCGCCGACGGCAAGCCGCAGGGCATCCTCCAGTGGATCGTCCAGCTGCCCGCGCGCACCGACGCCGGCAAGCCCGCCGCGCGCACCGTCTCGTGGTCGGTCGTTCTCAGCAAGCCGAAGGACGTGACCACCACCGGCCTGCCCGAGTGAGCGCACCGAACCCGGCCGCGCACGGGGCTCGCGCGTGATCGTGCCGCGCGCGCCCGTCCGCGACCGGTCCGAGGATCACGGATTCACGACCGTCCAGTAGGTCGCGACGTTGCGCACGAACCCGCCCTCGACGCGCACCATGCCCTGCATGCGCCACGCATAGACGTCGCCGGTCGCCTCGTTGCGCCACACGATGTCGTCGTCGCCGTCGTGATCGGTGTCGAGGGTCGCGGCCACGCGGTACATCGATCCGACGCCGGTGCGCACCTGCGTGCCTGCGACGCGGACGCCGTTCTGGAGCGTCCAGCCGCGCACCTCGCCGGTCACCGTGTTGTGCCAGAGCACGTCGTCGTCGTGGTCGCCGTCGAAGTCGCCGGTTCCCGCGAGCCGCCACTCGTTCCCCAGCGCGCTTGGCGCGATCGGCGACATGAAGGTGAAGCCGGTCGCACTCACGCGGCGGCCCCAGTAGATCCCGTTGCTCGCGCGCAGCACGAGGTCCTGGCGGCCGTCGCCGTCGAGGTCGGCGTGGGTGACGTACTCGAGCGCCTGCGTGAGCGTGGTGAAGGTGCGCGGCGCGTAGACCGTGGTCTGGTTGATCGGGCGCATGCGGTAGACCAGGCCGTTCGCCGAGCGGCTGAGCACGTCGGCGCGTCCGTCGCCGGTGAAGTCGCCGACGGCGCAGGGGGTCCACCCCGAATCCTCTGTGAAGAGCAGGGTGGTGGCCGTCCGCTGGTCGCCGATGAACGACCACATCTGGACCCAGCGCGCGAGCTGGTTGTAGAAGAACACCTCGGGCGAGCCGTCGTCGCCGGCGTCGGCCGCGCCGATCGGCACGAACGACGGCAGCGTCGACCACGGGAACGCGCCGCCGCCGCTGCGGGCGATGCCGTTCATGGTCCAGCGGCTGGTCATGCCGTTGCCGAGTCCGTACCACATGAGGTCGAAGTCGCCGTCGCCGTTGAAGTCGAAGCTCGGCGGGTTGGCGTTGGCGACGCCGGGCGGGGGATCGCTGGGAACCCCGCCGCCACCGCCTCCGCCGCCACCGCCTCCGTTCTGCGCGGTGAAGCAGACGCCGTCGCCGGCCGGCGTGTCGGTGGCGTCGGTGGTCGAGCCGGTCGGCGTGAGCTGAAACGGCACCAGCAGGTTGAAGTTGTGGAACGCCGCGGACGACGAGCTCATGTCCTTCATCGCGAACCGCGCGCTGAACTGCACGCCGCAGTCGGACTGGTAGTGCGACTCGTGGATCGCGATGCGCGCGACGCGGATGCGCAGGTCATCGCCCGCGAAGTTCACGCCCAGGATCGGCGGCACGTTGAAGTAGCAGCCGGGTTGGAAGAAGGTGCTCGTGCCGAAGCCCCAGTTCCAGTCCGGAGTGACCATGGAGAGACCGGCCGTGTCGGCCTGGGTGTTGCCGCCGATGCAGATGTGGCTGTCGACCGCCCAGGTGCCCTGCGAGACGATCATCGGGAGCATCGAGGGCGCACCCTCCGCATGCGTCTCCTGGAAGTAGGTCCCGTCGAAGTTGATGGCGCTGAGGCCGATGTTGTGGAAGAGCAGCAGTCGGTCGCACGGCTGCGTGCAGTCCACGAAGATGTCGGCCACGAAGTAGCGCTGGCCGTCGATGACCGTCGAGGTCGAGTGGTAGGTCAGTCCGGTCGCGTCGCCTGCGGCATGTCCCCCGATGGCGAGCGTCGCGACCGCGAGTGCCGAGGTCGCGACGCGTCGCAGGCCCGCGACGCCACCGAGGGTCGCGATGCGTCCCGATCCCGCGAGCCCGGAGGCGCGCGCGGCGTCGCCGAGGATCGGGCAGCCGTGGTCGTGGGGGCGTGCGGAATCGGCGTGAAGGCGGTGGATCGGGGCGGTCATGGATGGTTCCTCGGTTCGATCGGCTGCGGCAACACTCGAAGCGCGGGCGCGCCTGTCGGTGCGGACCGGCCCGCGAAAAAACGCGGCGCTCAGTCCCGTGTGAGTTCCAATACGCAACTTCGCAACGCCCATGATGCCAAATTCGGGGGGGCTTTGTGTGCAGGCGTGCGCCCGGCGATCCGTCGGCCGTTTGGACTCTGAACAGCCCGATGGCATACTCTCGCGCATGACCCGTTCCGAAAGACGGCATGAACCGAGACCGGGTCCGAGTCTGCGCGCCCGCGCGGCGGAAACCCGCTCCGCGACCCTCCTCGCCATCGGGGTGTGGTCTTCGTGCGTCGGCAGCGCGCTTGCATCGCCCATTGCCGCGCCTCCGCGCTTCCTCGCCGTACCGGTGCCGGGTCGGCAGCACCTCTGCACGCCGTCCAATCCGCAGTCGATCGCACCCATCCACGGAACCGCGCTTGCCGACGACGGTCGCGTTGCGGGCGTCGCCGACTGCGGCAGCACCGTCGGCGGCTCGCGGCCGTTCGTGACCTACCCGGACGGCACGGTCCTCGACATCGCGCACGGCGACTTCGACTTCGCCACGCCGGCGGGATTCCTGAGCGACGGCCGCGTGCTGCTCGTCGGCGACGAGTGTCCGCCGCTGAACGGCGCGTGCACGACCTCGATCGCGACCGCCGCGCCGTACTGGTCGCAGCCGGTCGTGCTCGGCACCTCGAGCGTCGCGGCGCCATCCGTGGTCGAGACCCAGGACACGGGCTGGGCGGTCGGCTGGGGACCGATCGTCGCGAGCGATGCATGGCGGGTGCGCGCCGCCGGCACGCCCGGTGAACTCCTCGAGCAACTCACCGTGCCCAAGGGCAGCGGCCTCATGCCCACCGGGATCTCGCGCACCGGAGTGGTGTCGGGCCACGCCTGGGTCGGCGGCACGATGCGCGCGGTGCGCTGGAACGCCGCGGGCGTCGCGACCGTGCTCTCGCCGCTGGTCGAGGGTGAATCCGCGAGCGCCGAGGCGATCGGCGACGACGGCAGCGCCGTCGGGGCGAGCGGCGGTCGCGCGGTGTGGTGGATGGCGAACTCGTCGTCGGCGACGCCGCTGATGCCCGCGGGATTGGCGAGCGTCGCGCTCCGCATGGCGGGCAACCCCGCCGCGGCCAACCCGCTCGGCTTCGCGATCTTCGGCACGTACGCGAACGGCATGCGCGTCTTCCGCGCGAACGGGCCGCTCGCCTGGAGCGACCTCGGGCCGATCGACGCGAGCGCGCAGTTCAGCGACTTCGCGATCCTCGCGGCGCCGCGTCCGGACTTCATGATCGCCACCGCGCGCACGCCGCTCTACCAGCGGGTGCCGTTCGTCTGGCAGCTCGGCGACGCGCTGCGCCGCCTCGAGTCGGTGATCGTGAACCCGATCGCGACCGTGCCCGGCGCGCCGCTCGAGGTCGTTGACGCCAACGCGATGGGCACGGTGCTGGTGAACGCGGGTCCGAGCCTCGCGCCGTACTGGCTGCTGCGCCTCGGCCCGGGCGACACCGACGGCGACGGGCTCGTGAACGCCGCCGACCTCGCGTCGCTGCTCGATGCGTGGGGCGCGGTGCCCTCGGGTCGCCGCGCGGCGGAAGACTTCGACGGCGACCAGGTCGTCGGCCCGTCGGATCTCGCGGCGCTGCTCGCGGCGTGGAGCTAAGCGCTGCGGCGTGGATCGAAGCGCAGCGGCGTGGCGCTGACCGCTGCGGCGGTGGAGCTGAGCGCCGCCGCGTGCCGCGACGCGCGCCGCACCTCCCCAACCTCCGCCTCTCGGACCTCGCGCCACGCGCGCAGGCACCGAGAACCTCGCGCAGGCGCGGAATCCCGTCAACCCACGCCACTCCGAGGATCGGAAGCCGTCCCGCGCCCGAATGCGAGGCATAGTCTCGCTGTCCGCGGCGGCGTGCGTCCGACGCCGCGGACAGACATCACTGCGTCGCGCCCGCGTTGTCCGCGTGCGCGCAGAGGTTGCCCATGAAGATCCGTTCCGCGAAATCGTCGCTGATCGCGTTCGCTGTCGTCGCCACCCCGTGCGTCGCCATGCCCGCGTTCGCCCAGAGCGCCAACTGCCTCAAGCCGCACCCGGTGTCGCTCGGCGACACGCCGTTCGCGAACCTCGCGAGCTACGCCGACCAGCTCTCGCAGTCGACGTCCGGTTTCGGCGAGGCCTACATCCACAAGGCGGGCTGGTTCGCCTTCACGCCCGATGTCACGGCGCAGTACGTGATCGGCGTGTGCGGCGCGAGCGTCGACACCAAGATGGCGCTCGCCGCCGAGTGCCCGCTCGGTCCGGACCTCGCGTGGGACGTGCTCGGCTACAACGACGACTTCTGCGCCTTTACCGGCGGCAGCGGCCTGTGGGCGAGCAAACTCTTCCCCGGCAATCCCGGACGCCCCCTCAACGCGCAGCTCCACGCGGGCACGACCTACCTGATCGCGGTGGGCGGCTACGCCTTCGGCACCGCACCGGCGAGCGGCTCGCTCCACATCGAGATGGTGCCGCCTCCGGTCGACACCTGCGCCGCGCCCGTGGTCGGCGCGATCGGCGTGAACACGCTGCCGATGTACGCGACCGCACCGACGCTCTCGGTCGATTGCGGCGGCATCCTCTACGACGTCAGCAAGACGAGCTACCTGAACTTCACCGCGCCGTACACGGGTGAGTTCATCGCCCACACCTGCGCGGGAACCACCGACACCGTGCTCGCGGTGCTCGGCAGCTGCGGCAACGGCAGCAGCTCGCTCGGCTGTTCCGACGACGCCTGCGGCAGCGGCTCCAGCGTGACCTTCAGCGCGCTTGCCGGGCAGACCGTGTCGATCGGCGTCGGCCTCTACAGCCCGACCGCCGTCCCGCCCGCCACGCTTGCCGTGACGATCGAGGAGGCCGCGCCGCCGGTCGATCCCTGCGCGTCGATCCGCACGCTGTCGCTCGGCACCGCCGCGGTGGCGCTCGACTCGGCGATGCCCGACCTGACCGTCCCGGGCACGCCCGCGGTCATGGTCTACAAGGTCAACTACTTCACCTTCACGGCGCCGCAGGCCGGCGTGTACCGCATCGACACCTGCGCCTCCGCCGCGTTCGACAGCATCGTGCTGCGCGCGGACGCCTGCGCGAGCGGCTCGACCGTGACCGCGCTCAACGACGACGGCTGCGGCATCAGCGGCGGTCCGTCGCGGCTGCAGTTCCTGAGCGAGGCTGGCGAGACGCATGTGATCGGCATCGGCGCGTGGTCGGCGGTCGAGGCGCTGCCGGCGCAGGCCACCGTCGCCACCAGCTTCGTCGCGCCGCTCGAGGAGATGTGTGCGCCGGCGAACATCATCGAGGGTGTCGTCGGCGCCAACACCGTCCCGATGAACCTCGCCTACCGGTCGCTCGACCTCGCGGGCCACTGCTCGCTCGGCGCACAGGGCGGGAATGACCGCATTGCGTGCGCGCGCATCATCCGCTTCACCGCGGCGGTGACCGGCGACCACATCGTCGGCAACTGCTCCGACACCGATCCGTTCGGCACCAACCGCGCCGACGCCCGCATCGCGGTGCTCACCTCCTGCGGCGACCCCGCGTCGGCGATCGGCTGCGACGACGACGGCTGCACCGGCGGCGCCGCGCCGTACACCAGCGAGCTCCTGTTCCACGCGACCGCGGGTTCGACCTACTACATCGCCGTCGGCGGGTTCGACGAGACGGTGGCCGGGCCCTTCCGCGTGCTGATCGAGGAGCCCGCGGCGAACCGCAATCCGTCCGACATCAACCGCGACGGCGTCGTGAACGCGGCGGACCTCTCCGAGCTCCTCGGCAACTGGTGGGGTACGGGTGCCGCCGACATCAATCGCGACGGCATCGTCGACGGCGCCGACCTCTCGGTCCTGCTCAACTCATGGGGTTGAAAACTCTCCGGGAGGGGCGCGAGAGAGGGCGCCGAGAACCTCGCGCCTTAAGTGCATGTGCGAAATTGACTTGCGGCAGCGCGCGCCCTTTGGTCGCCCTGCGGACGGGCGCCAGCGCCCTCCCAAACCGCGCGTGCGTTGCAGTTCCGTTTGGATTTCCGTGAAAACGCCGTAACTTCCACGTGGTCGCCTCGAGGGCGCGCCGCGCGGATGGTCCGCGTTGCACCTCGGGCGCGCTGAGGTTGGGTCCTGTGCAGATGGTGTCCGGGTTCGTTGCGCGATCGCAGAGTCGACGCGCCGAGCCGGGGACGCTGCGCGCGGACCTGAGAGAAGAAGAGGAGTCCTCGATGAAGAGCAATCGTTCGTCGTCCGAGCTGGCCACGCGCCTGACTCGGCACTTCGCGGTGTGCGCCACGGTCGCCGCCGCCGTCCCGTTCCTGGCTTCGGAGGATGCGTCGGCCGACGTCATCTACCGCGCCTACGGCACCGTCATCCCGAACAACATTGACGGCCTGTACATCAACGTCGAGACCGGCCTGACCGGCTCGGCCGCGGGCGTCGTCGCCGGCTGGGATCTCAATCCCTACGGCACCTCGACCACCGCGATGAGCTGGTTCGGCGCCACCGGCGGCGGCTGCGTCACTGGCCTCGGCCAGGGCGGCACGACCGTCGCGGTCGCCAACCTGACCCCGGGCACCCTCGTCAGCAGCACCTCGACCTTCGCCAACACGGCGTCGAGCGTGACCGCGGGCGGCTGGAAGCTCAACGCGGTCAACAGCTTCGGCTTCCGCTTCGTCGGAGCCGACGGCGCGACCCGCTACGGCTGGGGCCGCATCCAGATCGGCGCCACCATGGGCGTCCGCACCCTCGTCGACATCGGCTACGAGTCGAGCGCCGGCGTTGCGATCGCCGTGGGCGACGAGGGCGGCCCGCCGCCGAACTACGATCCCTGCGCGACCTTCAACCCGACGGCGGCGGTCGGCGCCAACAGCCTCGGCGTGAACACGTCGACGGCTGCGAACCTCGACCTCTCGGCGACCTGCGGCTCGGTGCTCTACAAGGCGAACTACTTCAAGTTCGTGGCTCCGGCGACCCGCAACTACGACTTCGACACCTGCGCGGGCTCGAGCGACACCGTCCTCGCGGTCCTCGATGGCTGCGCCGCGGGCTCGAACGTCCTCGACTGCAACAACGACACCTGCGGCTCCGGCTCGCGCGTCACCCTGTCGGCCGTCGCCGGCGCGACCTACTACGTCGTGCTCGGCAGCGCCGTCGCCGGTGTGGACCTGGCGTCGCCGTACGGCATCCAGTGCACCCCGTGGTACGACCCCTGTGACGCGACCAACCCGGCGCTCGGCAACGCGACCAGCAACGTCGCGCTGAACCAGACCACTGCGGAAGACCTCACCCTCGGCACCAAGGGCTGCGGCTTCGTGGTCTACAACGCGAACTACTTCAAGTACACGCCGACCGCCACCGGCTCGTACACCTTCAACACCTGCTCGAGCGCTGCGGACACCCGCATGGCCGTGCTCGACGGCTGCGGCGCTGGTTCCGGCATCCTCGGCTGCAACGATGACTTCTGCGGCACCTCGTCGTCGGTCACCGTCGACCTGATCGCGACCGTGCCCGTCTACGTCGCCATCGGCTCGTCGTCGGCGAAGTCGACCCTTCCGTCGCCGATCGCGGTGACCGTGGTTCCGCCTCCGGTTGCGGAGTGCGTCGCCGCGGCCACGGCCGTGTTCGGTGACAACGTCTTCGACGACACCGCCTCGACCACCCCGCAGACCGTGAAGAGCAACGCCGCGGGCACCACCACCGCGACCATCCAGAAGTCGATCTGGTTCTCGTTCACCCCGGCCACCACCGGCGCCTACAGCATCAGCCTGTGCGGCGCGACCGGCGACACCATGCTCGCCATCGGCGACCAGTGCCCTGGCATCGGCAGCCGTTTCGAGGCGATCGCCTTCAACGACGACTCCTGCCTCGTCGCCGGAAGCACCACCAGCTTCCTCGCCAGCTTCATCGACGCCACCAACGGTGGCGCGACCGGAACCTTCGCCGGCTTCCCGCTCACGCAGGACCTCGTCGCTGGTACGGAGTACTTCATCCTCGCGGGCTCGTTCAGCGGCACCGTGAACATCACCGGCATCCTCAACATCAATGGTCCGGCGCAGGGCAACCCGGCCGACCTCAATGGTGACGGTGTCGTCGGCGCGCCCGACCTCGCGATCCTCCTGGGCAACTGGGGCGGCAGCGGTCTCGGCGACCTCGACAACGACGGCGTGGTCGGCGCTCCCGACCTGGCCGCGATGCTCGGTGCGTGGGGTTGATCTGAAGGGGTTGATCCGACGGGGTTGATCCCCTCGGACCCCGCGTGACACACGCCTGAAACCCGCGGCTGCGTCGAGCGATCGACGCAGCCGCGGTCTTTTTTGCGGCCCCGGACTTTTCGACTTCGCGCCTTTCGATCTCGCGCCTTCCCCGTGACCGTCCCCGAGGGCGGTTCCCCGAAGGCACGCGCTCCCGCGGCGCCGCGGTCGACTTCGGGTTCGGCGCCGCTACGGTCGAGCCGGAGGTCCTTCCATGATCCTGCTCGACACCATCCAGCCCGCGCTCCTGCTGCATGCGCAGATCCCGTCTGACGCCGGCACCACCCGCGCCGAGTTCGTCGAGTGGTTCGTCGGGTGCGCGCTGTTCGTCGTGGGGTCGAGCCTGCTGCTGCGCCCGCGGGCGTGGATCACGGCGCTCGCCACCCTCGGACCGCATCCGGCGGTGCCGCTGATCGGCGGGCTGTACGCGCTGCTCATGGGCCTGATGGTCGTGATCCTCCACAATGTGTGGGTGCAGGATGCGCGGGTGCTGGTCACGCTGGTCGGATGGTTGGCGGTCGCGACCGGCGTCACGCTCCTGACGGCGCCCGAGGTCTACGCGCTGGTCATGCGGAAGCTCCCGATCACGCCCCAGCTGATCGCGCTCCGGGGGCTGGTACGGATGGCGCTCGGGGGCGTGGTGCTCGGGTACCTGCTGTCCTGAACCCTGCTCTCCTGAACCCTGCTCGCCTGGACCCTGCTCTCCTGGCTCCACGCTCCGCGCCGTCACGGGCGCGGGCGGGAAGCGTGGGGGCGCAGGGGGGGCGCGATCACGGACATTTGTATCCGTGATACCTCTCCCGCGCGCGGTTTGGGGCTATCTTTGCCGATAGCAGGCCTTCACCATGACCACCTTCGCCACCGGCTCCACCGTCGCCAACAAGATCGACATGCAGAACCGCCTCTTCGCGTCGCTGAGCGCGATGTTCGGCAAGGAGGTGCCGCTCTACGACAAGTCGCTCGCGGTCAACAAGGCCTGCAACCAGGCCGTCTGCGGGCTCCTCGCGGCGCTGCACCAGGGCTTCTCGATGAGCGACGAGGAGCTCGACCGCACCAGCGGCGAGCGGCACGGCGCGATCCGCATCGGCCGCCCCGACGAGTACCGCTGGATCGGCCGCCTGTTCGGGTGCTTCGCGATGGAGCCGCACAACTTCTACGACATGACCAACGTCGGCGCGAAGAGCCAGCCCATCATCGCGACCGCGTTCCGCTCGACGCTGCGGCCCGAGCACCGCGTGTTCAGCTCGGTGCTCATGACCGACTACTTCGACCCCGCCACCCGCGCCCGCATCGAGGGCCTGGTCGGCACGCGCACCGTGTTCAGCGACCGCGCCAAGCAGTTGATCGAGAAGAGCGAGAAGAACGGCGGCCTCGACTGGACCGACGCCGAGGCGCTCATCAAGGAGTGCACCGACCGGATCTTCAAGTGGACGGGCAAGGCGCGCGACCACGCGCTCTACAAGGAGCTCTCGGCCGCCGGCTTCAAGATCGCCGCCGACATCTCGTGCTTCCAGTCGCACCACCTGAACCACCTCACGCCGAACACGTTCTGCATGGACCTCTACACCGCGGCGATGAAGCACTGCCTCGGCGAGGTCGACGCCGCCTGGTTCGAGGCGCGCGCGAACACCGTGCTCGCGCGGCTGGTGGCGCAGGCCGACCACGACTTCATGAAGCTGCACTTCAAGCACGTGCCGCTCGAGGAGATCGCGGCGTACAAGCCGGGCCGCGTGTCGCCGCAGGACATCGCCCGCACCGCCGCCGCGCTCACCGCGACCTTCGCGGGGCCCGCGTTCGCCCTCGCGAAGCTCGCCCACGCGGGATTCAAGGACTTCACCGAAGGCCCGAGCGAGGACACGCCGGTGCTGCTCCGCCAGGACGCCTACAAGGCGCTCACCGAGCCGGTCGAGTTCACCGAGACCGACGGATCGGTCGTGCAGTCCACCCACACGGCGCGCTTCGGCGAGATCGAGGAGCGCTTCTACGCCTGCACGCCCAAGGGCCGCAAGCTCTACGACGAGTGCCTCGCGGTCGCCGACGCCGCGCGCGAGAAGGACCCCGCGTGGCCGAAGCGCGACATGGCGGGCTACGAGGCCGCCTACGCGAAGCCGTTCGCGGCGTTCCCCAAGACGCTCGTCGGGCTGATCGAGGCGGGCATCGTCTACGCGCGCTTCGTCGCCACGCCGAAGGGCGTCGCCGCGCGCAACGCCGGCACGCTCGGCGCCACCACCGACCTGCTCGCCCTCGTGCGTGCGGGCCACGCCGACTACGAGGGGCTCCGCTACGAGGACTTCCTGCCGGTGAGCGCCGCGGGCATCTTCGCCTCGAACCTGCAGCAGTACGGCACCAAGTCGACCGCCGCGGTCAAGCCGACCTACACGCAGGGGCAGCTCGAGGAGATCCTCGGCAAGCGCATCATCGACGCGACCGT
>JBMOGJ010000089.1:0-11669 GCA_049318425.1 Phycisphaerales bacterium
CGTCGTGCTTCTCGGCGGTGGTGCCGGTGAGCGGCTGGAACCAGTGGCAGTAGTGGGTCGCGCCGTGCTCGAGCGCCCAGTCCTTCATCGCGCTCGCGACGGTGTTCGCGATCGCGGGATCGAGCGGCGAACCGTTCCGGATGGTCCGCTGCAGGTTCATGAAGACATCGGGCGGAAGGTGCTTGAGCATCACGTCGCCGGCGAAGACGAGCGAGCCGAACGAATCAGAGGCACGGTGGGGCATCGACGAGTCCTTGGAAGCGGAGGCGGGGGCCGAGCGGGAGTGGTTGCCGGAGTTCATGGTTGGAGCGCGCGAACCATTGCGGATCGGTCCGAGGCCGCCCTCAGACCAAGCGGAAAGTATCGGACGGGATGCCCGACGCCGCAAGGGCAGAATCCACGGGGTTTCCGCGATTTTCGGAACGCCGTCACGCCGGCCGCTGCGGCCGGGGAGATCTGCCGCGCCGACGCGACAGGATCGCCGACACCGACGAGACCGACGGCAAGCTCGCCTCGACCACGTGCGCGGCCGCCGAAAGTCGCGACCGGCGCCGGCGGAGCGGATCGCCGATCCAGCCCTTGTTCCAGAAGAAGAGCAGCAGCAGCGCCGTGCAGAGCAGCATCAGCCCGAGCGCGAACGGATATCCGAGCTTCCAGCGGAGCTCGGGCATCGCCCACGGACCGACCGCCTCGAAGTTCATGCCGTAGATGCCCGCGATCAGCGTCAGCGGCATGAAGATCACGCTGATGATCGTGAGCACGCGGACGATCTCGTTGAGCCGGTTGCTGGCGGCGTTCAGGTAGAGGTCGAGCAGGTGCTGCGCGCTGTCCTTCTGGTACTCGACGACGTCGAGCAGCGCGCCGATCTCGTCCTGCAGCTCGCGGATCGCGGTGACGCGCGCGTGGAGGTGCGCGCTCGGGAGGTCGCGCAGCGAGAGCGCCGACTGGATGTGCCCGAGGGCCTCGCGCAGCGGCGCCAGCCCCTGGCGCAGGAACAGCAGCTGCCGCCGATGCTCGTGGATCCGGTCGAGCATCGAGCTGTCCGGCCGGCGCACGAGGGCGCGCTCGAATCGCTCGAGACTCTCGTTGTACTCGGTGAGCACGGGGCGATATGCCTCGCAGATCGCGCGACCGAGGAGGAGCATCATCACGTTCTCGTCGGCGCGCTGGAGGTGCTGGCTGCGGTTCCGCAGCCGGTCGCGCACCCCGTCGAACGGGTCTCCGCCCGGCTTCTCCTGGATGGTCACCACCAGCTTCGGCGCGATCAGGATGTCGATGAACTCGACGACCGCCAGCCGCTCGTAGGCGCGCATGGTCAGGATCGTCACGTCGCCGAAGTCGTCGGCGCCCGCGCGGCGGACGCCCTCGATCAGCGTGTCGCAGGCGAGCGGCGACAGCGCGATCACGCCCTCGAGGTGGAGCGCCACATCGGCGAGCGAGACGCCCTCGAGGTCGATCCACGCGCAGCGGTAGGCGCCGAGCGCCGCGGTGGCCTCACCGAGGCTCGCGAAGCGGCGCGACTCGATGGTCGTCTCGGTCCAACCGAAGAGCTCGATGCGGGTCGTGTCCGTCGACGGTTGGTCGGCCATGCAGGAAATCTAGCTTCTCGCGGGGGTCAGCGCCTGAAGCAACATCGCGGTCACGACCGCGGCGCGCGCCGACCACGCGATCGTCCGGATCCAGTTGGTCGAGACGAGGTACGCGCCGACCTGCGGGTCGAAGCCGTTCACGAGCCGCCCGTGCGCAGGCACCTGCAGCGCCGCGGTGCTGAGCCAGATCACGCCCACCAGCGCGAGTCCGGTCCACGCGAGCCATGCCGCGACCTGCGGCGGGCGCGCGACCACCAGCAGCAGCGCGGTGAGCGCCTCGACCAGCATCGGCGGTCCGACCACGAGGGTCGTGAGCGTCTGGTGCGCCCGTGAATAGGCCGGAAACACCTCGGTGCCGACCCGCGCGAACAGCGGATAGTGGACGATCTGGACGAACCAGATCAGGCCGGTCATGAACAGGGTGGCGAGGGCGTTGGCGAGCAGGAGCGCGTGCATGGACGCGGCGCTTCGCGCGACCGCGCTAGGCGGTTTCGTCCAACTCGACCTCGATCCACTCGGCGTCTCCGCTGGCGGGATCGAGCAGCATCGCCGTATGGCGCGCCGCGCGGTGCAGCGCGCCGGGGTTCAGGACACGGGTCCGGCCCACGCGCTCGTCGCGGATCTCGTGGGTGTGGCCGTGCAGCAGGAAATCGACGTCGCTCTCGAAGAGGCGCGCGACCTCGTTCTCGAGGTGCCCGTGGGTGAGCCCGATGCGGCGGGACTTGACCTCGATCACCGCTCCCGGGTGAACCACGTGGATGCCGAGGAAGGCCGCGTAGCGCGCGAGGCTCCGCGCGTCGTCGCAGTTCCCGAAGACGACCGTCGACTGGATCCCCGCGAGCAGGTCGAGCACGTCCTCGCTTCCCACGTCGCCGAGGTGGAGGATCCGCGTCGCGCCGCGCGCGAGCAGCAGCTCGATCGCGCGCTGCGCACGCCGGGTGCGCCCGTGGGTGTCGGACATGATGCCGAGTCGTTCCGCCATGAGGTCCCGAGGCTTGGTTCCTCGGGGAATCTGACAGGCGAGCGGGGGATGTCAACGCATTTCCCGACAATCGCCGCGCATTGCCCGTTCGGCTACCCTGCCGACCCCTGAAAGCGGGTGATTCCCGCAGCTGGAACCACCATGTCCACCACCACCGCAGCAGCTCCCGTCACGCGTTTCGCCCCCTCGCCCTCCGGCCACCTCCACGTCGGCGGAGCGCGCACCGCGCTCTTCAGCTGGGCGTTCGCCAAGGGGCGCGGCGGCAAGTTCATCATCCGCATCGAGGACACCGACCAGAAGCGCTCCTCCGACGCGGCGAGCGTCGGGTTCCTCAAGGACCTCGAGTGGCTCGGCATCCGCTGGGACGAGGGCCCGGAGTACACCGCGCCCGACGGTTCGGTGGTCGGCGGGGGGCCGAACGGCTCGTACTTCCAGAGCGAGCGCCTCGCGATCTACAACCGCTCTTGCGAGCGGCTCATCGCCGAGGGCAAGGCCTACGAGTCCTGGGACACCGCCGAGGAGCTCGAGGCGATGCGCAAGGAGGCGATGGCCCGCAAGGAGGCGTTCCGCTACCGGTTCCGCGGCGAGGTCTCGCCCGAGCAGCGCGCGAAGTTCGTCGCCGAGGGCCGCGAGTGCGTGGTCCGCTTCAAGTCGAACAACGCCGCGGTGACGATCCACGACGAGGTCCTGGGCGACGCGACCCTTCCCGCGGGCGAGGTCGACGACTTCGTGATCCGCAAGAAGGACGGCTTCCCGACCTACCACTTCGCCGTCGTGATCGACGACGAGCTGATGGGCGTGACCCACGTCCTCCGCGCGCAGGAGCACTTCACCAACACCGCCAAGCACATGCTGCTGCAGGACGCGCTCGGCTTCCGCCGCCCGACCTACGGCCACCTGTCGATCATCAAGAACCCCGATGACTCGAAGATGTCGAAGCGCGACAAGGACAAGGTCCTCCGCAAGGCGGTCAAGGAGAAGGGCCTGACGACCCCGCCCGCCGGCACGGTCACGGCCGACGAGTGGACGCGTTGGATCGGCGACGACAACGTGCAGCTCGACCTCGAGGGCGCGATCCGGCTCGGCGAGGCGCTGAAGGTCACGCTGCCCGAGATCAACGTCGACGACTTCCGCCGCTCGGGTTACCTGCCCGAGGTGCTCTGCAACTTCCTCGCGCTCAACGGATGGAGCCCGGGACACGACATCGAGAAGTTCGACAACGAGTTCCTCAAGCAGCGCTTCGGCCTCGACCGCGTGATGAAGACCCCGGCGAAGTTCGACCGCGTGAAGCTGCTCGCGTTCAACACCGACGCGATCACCGGCATGGCGCCGGCCGACTTCGCGCGCCGCTGCCGCGAGCACGCGGCGCAGTTCCGCCCCGAGTACCTCGCCCGGCTCGGCGACGAGAAGTTCGCGCTGCTCATGACCGCGTGCCAGGAGCGCTCGAAGACGCTCGACGATCCCTTCAAGGCCAACGCGTTCCTGCTGGCCGCCGACGACGCGCTCGCGTTCAGCGACGACAAGAACGTCCGCAAGGCGCTCGGCATCGGCGCGGCGCCCGCCGACGGCGCCAAGTCTGGGCTCGACCACCTGCGCGCGGTGCGCGCCATCCTCGGCGGTCTGCCCGAGTGGACGCAGGCGGCGCTCGAGGCCGCCGCGACGGCCTACTCGAACGACCACGCGGGCGGCAAGATCGGAGCGGTCGCGCAGCCGCTGCGCATCGGCGTGTCGGGTTCGACGGTCAGCCCGCCGATCTGGGACACCCTGGTCCTCGTGGGCCGTGAGAGCGCCTTGGCGCGCATCGACCGCTGCCTGGCGTGGGCGTCCGGACTCCGCTGAACCGCTTCGGGGACGAGACTTGCACGCGCCTCGACAGAGGCTATACTCCGCGCTCTGGACCATTGGCGCAGTTGGCTAGCGCGTCTCCATGACACGGAGAAGGTCACAGGTTCAAGTCCTGTATGGTCCACTCCTGAACGAACGATGATCCGACCCCCGCGAAGGCGGGGGTCGTTTCGTTTTCAGGCCCTGACGGATCGTCGCCGCGGCGGCACTCCGCTGAATTTGTGCGGGTGAGTCACAGATTGTCTCGTCCGACGCCTGGCGGGGATCGTCCGAAGCCGACCCTCGCAAGCCATGCTCGCGGCGCGTGTTGCGCGCGAGCTTCTCCGCGGAACTCGCGCAGTTCCTGCGGGCATCCCCGACAAGAGCGGAGAATTTCGCGATCGCCGTCGACGCGGCTGTATCTCCGTGGTATCCCTTTGCTCCGTAGAGACAGCAGAAGCGTGCACGAGCTCAGCCCCACTCAGCCCGCGCGACCTTCAACCTTCGGAACACTCGGTGCCAGCGCGCTGTTCAACGGCGCGGTTCAAGCACCTCTACGCCTTGGGGCGTGATGGCAGGACGACCCGCGAAAGCGGTTGCCGCAGCTCCAACCCACACCCCGCGCGCGGGGCCCCGCGCGCGGGGACTTTCTTTTTCGATGGCGCGGTCGCGCGTATCTTGGGCGGATGCTCTCCGATGGATTCGACCCGGTCGTTGCCGCCGCCATTGCCCTGGCGGTGGGCATCGTCGTCGTGCTGGTCGCCATCCGCGCGCGTCGGACGCCGAAGGCTCCGCCGCTCCCGCCGGTGACCGATGGCTCGCCCTCGTACCGCGAGCAGCCGCTCGAGTCCTGCGAGCGCACGCTCGAGACGCTGATCGCGCGAGGCACGCTGGTCGTCGAGCCCGCCACGGCCGAGGATCGCGCCCGCGCGCAGATCCCCGCGCACTCGGGGCCGGTGTTCCGGCGGCTGGCGGGTCGGTACCGCTCGGTGCGCCTGGCGGAGGTCGACATCACCATCCAGCTCCACAGCGGTGCCGTCGCCGACGACGCGCTCGGCGGATGGCGGCTCGCGGCGTCGCCCGACGAGATCGATGTCCGACTCGCCCCGCAGGGGGACGCGTTGCCGAACCCGACCGGCGACCTGATCCTCGACGCCACTTGGTCGCCCCGCAGCAGCCACGAAGTGGCCGTCCACTCGACCATCGTGCACTTCCTGGTCCGCGCGGCCGTCGGCGACCGGCAGTGACCGGCCGCTAGCTTCCCGCGCCTTCGGCGATGCAGCGGTGCGCGATCAGTGCGCACGCCCGCGCATCGCTCAGTGCGTCGTGGTGCTTGAGCGCGATGCGCAGGTGGGAGGTGACGCTCTTCAGGTTGTGGCGCTCGAGCTGCGGAAACGCGCGCCGCGACATCGACACCGTGCACGCGAGGCGGAACGGCAGGGGGGTCGCGATCGCGCGCTCGATCTGCATCCGGTCGAACTGCGCGTTGTGGGCGACGAAGAGCGGGTCGGGGTCGAGGCCACCGGCACCCGCGAGCTCACCGACGCCGGCGTGACCGCGGAGGCCGTCGAACAGCGTCGGCGGCCGCGTGTCGGCGATGGCCGCGTCGATGAACGCGCGGACCTCCACCCATGCCGATCGCAGGCGCGGCTTGCCGGCCACCATCGCGGGTGTGATGCCGTGGATGTCGATGAAGCGTGGATCGAAGCGCGTGCCCGGGTCCAGGTACCAGTGCTCCTCGCGGAACACCTCGCCGCGCAGCACCACCGACACGCCGATGGAGCAGACGGCGCCGTGTTCCGGGCACGCCGTCTCCACGTCGATCCCGACGATGGGACCGCCGTGGTGTGCGGCGACGCGGGGGATGCGGGGGATCCGGGCCATGGGGACGCTGCGGGAGGCTCAGCGGGCCGGCGGCGGGTCGGCCGCCGCGCCACCGAGCAACAGGTCGAGGTCGGCGGGGGTGCGCGCGCCGACGATCGCGCTCTCGATGCGTCCGGAGGCGTCGATCACGACCAGCGTGGGGAACGCCGCCACGCCGTCGAGGGGCGCGGGCAGGGGAGTTCCCTCACCAACGGCGGCGGCGGCGAGTCCCAACCCGCGCGCGAAGCCACGGACATCCTCGGCGGGCGCGAGCGGATCAACCAGCAGCGCCGGCACGCCCGGATGCCGCCCCAGCGCGTCGGCGAGCGTCCGAACT
Organism: Phycisphaerales bacterium; assembly: GCA_049318425.1. GTDB lineage: Bacteria > Planctomycetota > Phycisphaerae > Phycisphaerales > SM1A02 > QWPT01. Next base: position 6,596 of record JBMOGJ010000089.1, read on the forward strand.
GCCTCGCTCGACGCCGTCGAGTCGATGCGCACGAAGAGCATCGCGATGCGCGGGGCGCCACCGGTGGCGCGCAGCGTGATCGCGGCGGCGCCGCCATCGGGCGACAGGGTGGCGACCTCGACGGCTTCCAGCGTCCGTCCGCGCCAGCGTTCGGTCTCGCGGATGGCGTCGCGCCCGAGGAGCACGGTCGTCAGCACGGAGCCCCAGAGGAGCGCCCCCATGATGCTCAGGACCACCGCGGCGAACGACGCACCGATCCCGAGCGCGACGATCGACCGTCGCGTGCCCTGCCTCCAAAGGTCGATGCCCGCGCGCATGCCCAGGGCGCCGAAGGCGAGCCCCAGCAGCAGCGGGCTGGTGACGAGTCCGATCACTCCGAACGCGAGCGGACCGGCGGCGGAGCGGCGACGGAGCCACTCCTGGTCGATCGGATCGAGATCGTTCGAAACCCCTCCCGTCGGTGCGTCGGCCCGTGGAGGCTGGTCGGGTGCGGTCGGCATGCGGGCACTCTACTTGGAAGCGCGTCCGCTGCCGTACTGGAGCACGCGGCGCAGCGCGGCAAGCGCCGAGCGCGGGAGATGCCCCGCGCCACGATTGACCAGTCGCCGCGACGGCTCGTGGGCGGCGACGAGCATGAGGATGCCCACCGCGATCACCGGGAACCCGGGCACGACCGGCAGCACCGCGAGTGCGATCCCGATCAGGATCAGCAGCACGCCCCCGATCCCCATGAAGGTGCGCGAGAGCAGGGACGCCCGCACCTTCGGCGCCGGAAAGAGGTCCTCCGAGGGAGGACGCAGCTGCTGATCGGATCGCGTCGGGTCGTTCATGGGTGGCTGGGTCCGCGAACACCGCGCGTCGCGGCCAGATCGTAGCGCGATCGGAGATTCAGTCCGCCTCGGCCGATCGGCGCGGTAGATTTCTCCGCTCGGAGAATCCATGAAGCTCAGCAATCGTCCCCGAATCCTCGCCGGTCTCGCGCTCTGTTCCGCCGTTTCGGCGGCGGGGAGCGCCCACGCGGCCATCCGCTACGTCAACATCGCGCTCGCCACCGGCAACAACGACGGCTCGTCGTGGGCCAACGCCTATCGCGGCGTCGACGGCATCGCCACCGCCGTGACCGCGAGCGTGAGTGGCGACGAGGTCTGGGTCGCCGCGGGCACCTACAAGCCGACCGCGACGACGTCGCGCACCGTGAGCATCACGCTCAAGACCGGCGTCGGCATCTACGGCGGATTCGCAGGCACCGAGACCGTGCGCGATCAGCGCGACGTCGTGGCCAACCCGACGACCGTGACCGGTGACCTCCTCGGCAACGACAACGGCGCGCTGAACCTCACCGACAACAGCCACCACGTGTTCGTCGGAAGCGCCGCGGCGGCGACCGCGGTGCTCGATGGCTTCACCATCCGCGGCGGCAACGCCAACGGCGCCACCGCGAGCAACCTCGACAAGGGCGGCGGGCTCATCATCCTCAACAGCGGAAGCCCGACCATCCGCAACTGCAACTTCATCGGGAACCGCTGCACCTTCGGCGGCGGCGCGGTCTACATCTTCACCGCGGGCGCGACCTTCACGGGCTGCCGCTTCGAGTCCAATGTGGGCGGATCCTTCGGCGGCGCCTTCGACATGAACAACGTGGTCGGCACCTTCGACCGCTGCGTCTTCATCGGCAACACCGCGGCGCGCGCGGGTGCCTGCGAGAGCTTCGGCGGTTCGCAGACGCGCTACACCAACTGCGTGTTCAGCGGCAACTCCGCGACCGGAGCGAACGGCGGCGGCGCGCTGTGGATCGGCTCGTCGAGCGCGGTCACCGCGCGCAACTCGACCTTCGTCGGCAACAGCGCGACCACGCTCGCGGGCGGCATCATCAACACCGGCGGCACCTCGACGGTGGCGAACTGCATCCTCTGGGCCAACACGGGGCCGGGCGGCGCCACGGTCGCGAACCAGCTCACCAACTCAGGCGGCACGACCGCCGTGAGCTACTCGATCGTGCAGGGCGGCTTCGCCGGCACCGGCAACACCGCGACCGACCCGCTCTTCGTGAACCAGGCCGCGCGCGACTTCCGCCTGCAGCCGACCTCGCCGGCCATCGACTCGGGCGCGAACGCGACCGTGCCGGTCGGCACCATCGTCGACCTCGACGGCAACCCGCGATTCGCCGACGACCCGTCGGTGGCGGACGCCGGGGCAGGCACCGCTCCGATCGTCGACCGCGGTGCCTACGAGCGCCAACCGCCGACGCCGTGCGCGGGCGACCTCGACGCCAGTGGTACGGTCGACGCCGCCGATCTCGCGACCCTTCTCAGCAACTGGGGCGGCAGCGGCGCCGGTGACGTGACGGGCGACGGCCAGGTGAACGCCAAGGACATCGCCGCCATGCTCAGCAACTGGGGTCCGTGCGCGGGCTGATCGCGGGAGGTCGGCGCTGCGGACGCGCGCGGCTCGACCGCGCGGCGCGCACGACGAACCCTTGAGCAGGAAGCGCTCAAACAAGAAGCCACCAAACAAGAAGCCCCGCCGTTCGGCGGGGCTTCTTGTTGTTCTGCGATGGGAACCGTCGTTGGATCGGGTTCCGAACGCGACCGGCAGGAGTCGAACCTGCAACCCCGAGCTTCGTAGGCTCGTGCTCTATCCAATTGAGCTACGGTCGCACACGAGGGGAAGAGTATACCAAGTTCCGCGTCGCCGTAAAGGCCTTCGACGCGCCCACCGGCCGAAGAGCACCGTCATGCGGAGCCGATCGTCGGTCGAACGCTGGCGATAATCAGCGAGCCGAGTGGGCGGCCGACACCCGGGCGTCCTCCGCCGGGGCGGCCGTCGCGGCCGAGGCCAGTTGCTCCGTCGAGGTGCTCGCCGCGCGGAACAGGCGGTCGAGGCCGAGCGGCAGCACGATCACGCCGACGCCGCACACGATCGCCGCGAGGCGCGGCCACGCGCTGGGGACGGCCTGGACCGTCTCGGTGCGCGCGTTGGGCTGGCCGAGCATCGGCACCGCCACGAGCTGCAGGTAGTAGAACGCGCTGATCGCGCTGTTGACCGCGGCCACGATGACCAGCGTCGACTGGCCCGCCTCGAAGGCCGACGAGAACAGCGCGAGCTTGCCGAAGAAGCCGACGAGCGGCGGCATGCCGATGAGGCTGATCGCCGAGGCGGCCAGCATCCACGCGAGCACCGGGTGGCGCAGGCGCAGGCCGGCGAGGTCGTCGAGCGTCTCGACATCCTCGCCATTGCGCTCGAGCGACGCGAGCACCGCGAACATCGCGGTGTTGGTGACGCCGTATCCGAGCAGGTAGAAGAGCACCGCGTTGAAGCCGTCCGCCGGTCCCGAGAGCAGGCCGATGATGAGGTAGCCCGACTGCGCGATCGAGCTGTAGGCGAGCATGCGCTTCACATTGCGCTGCAGGAGGGCGCCCACGTTGCCGAGCGTCATGGTCAGCACCGCGACCATCCACAGCACCGCGGCGATCGGCGCGGGCAGCCACGGCAGCGCGATCGTCTGGCCGTCCGCCACCATCGTCCGGCCCGTCTCGCCGAACACCGAGAGCAGCACCATGAGCGCCAGCACGCCGGCGATCTTGGGCATGAAACCGAGGAACGCCGTCGTCGCCGAGCTCGCGCCCTCGTAGACATCGGCCGCGTAGAAGTGCATCGGCACCGCCGCGAGCTTGAACCCGATGCCGAGGATCGCCAGCACCGCACCGAGCATCGCGAGCGTCGGGACACCGCTGGCGTCGATGTACTCCGCCTGCGTCAGCCGCGCCGCCATCTCCTGCAGCTCGAGCGTGCCGGTCGCGCCGTAGAGCAGCGAGAACCCGTACAGGAACGTCGCCGCAGAGAGCGCGCCGAGGAAGAAGTACTTCACCGCCGCCTCCTGGGCGCGGCGCGTGCCGCGGCTGACCGCGACCATCACGTACGTCGGCAGGCTCGCGAGCTCGAGCGCCAGGAAGAGCCAGATCAGGTCGCTGGTCGTTGCGATCAGCATCGTGCCCGCGATCGACAGCAGGAAGAACGAGAAGAACTCGCCGCGCATCACGCGGATCGGGTCGAACGCGGCGCGGCCGGAGTCGAACGCCTCCTCGAGCCGGCGGTCGATCGACGGTCCGGCGACCATCACGAGCAGCAGGCCGACCGAGGCGATGAGCGCCTTCGCGTAGCCGCCGAGCATCGGGAGCATGAGCCCCGCCTGGACGCTGCGCTCGGGCGTGGTCACCACCGCCGACACCACGATGGCGCCGACGAGGAACAGACCGGTGACGAGCGGAACCGCGCGGCGGAGCGACGCGTTGCGCGAGAGTCCGAGCACCGCCACGAGGACGGCGCCTGCGAGCAGCAGGATCTCAGGCGCGATCAGCGCGAGCTTGGCGGACATGGAGGGCGAGGATGCCAGGATGGTCATGGGATTCGCTTGGTGAGCGTTGGAGGGTCACTTGATGCTGTCGGCGGGCTGCGCGAGCGCGACGGTGGGATCCGCGGCCGCGGCCGGATACACGAGGGAACCCTCGCGGACGTACTTCTCGACATGCTTCGGGTACGCGGCCAGCGTCTTCTCGACGCTCGGGGCGATCGCCTCCAGCATGGGCTTGGGATAGAAGCCGATCGCGAGGCACACCACCGCGAGCGGGATCAGGATGCCGATCTCGCGCGCCGAGAGGTCGGTCGGCAGCTCGCCCGCGTGGTCGTGGCCGTGTCCATGCCCGTGGCCGTGCGGCTCCTTGAGCGGGCCCCAGACCAGCTTGCCGAGCATGATCAGCAGGTACATCGCGGCGAGCACCAGTCCGCTGCCGGCCACGACCGCGTACCACGGTCCGAGGATGCCCGGGTAGCCCGCCACCGAGTTCGGCTCCGCGATGAAGCAGCCCATCAGGCAGAGGAACTCGCCGATGAAGCCGTTGAGACCCGGAAGCCCGAGGCTCGCGAAGGTGAAGAACACCATGAAGAACGACCACACCGGCATGCGGCGGAACAGTCCGCCGAGCTGGTCCATGTCCTTCGTGTGGTAGCGCTCGTAGATCATGCCGATGCAGAGGAAGAGCGCGCCCGTCGAGAGGCCGTGGTTGATCATGTACAT
>JBMOGJ010000090.1:0-11653 GCA_049318425.1 Phycisphaerales bacterium
CGATCGGCGGGGCCGGAGTGGCCTTGCCACCCGGCGCCATGATCTTGAACTGCTTCGTGACTTTCTTTGCAGCCATGGTTTCCGTGACCTCCCACTGGACTCACGAATTCGAGCGCACGCGGCTCTCGTTCATGCGGACCCGGTGTGGAAGTCGCCTTCGCGCCGGGGCCCAGTAGTTCGAGCGGTTTGAAATGTCGAGTCGAGCAATGTAGCGAGCGCCGCTCCTGCGTGCAACTCCTGATTCGGAGCGCTCGCCGAGCGACGGTCGCGGGGCGCTGTCATCGGCTCGCCGAGGCGGCCGACTTGCGCGTTATGGACCCCAGTTCGCGAGAACGCGGGCCAGGTCGGCGGCGTTGACCACGCCGTTCCGGTCAAAGTCGGCGGGGGTTCCCGCGGCGACCGGTCCCCAGGCGCTGAGCAGGGTGGCCAGGTCGGCCGCGCCGACTTCGCCGTCGCCGTTCAGGTCGAGCGCCATGACGGTGCCGCCCTTGATGAACGCGGTCGCAGGAATCACCGCGCGGGCGACGCCCGGGCCCTGCCAGCGCACCACCTCGCCTGCGCCGCCGAAGTTCTCGAAGAACTCGACGCGGTAGCGGTGGAAGCCGGCCTCCAGCGCGATCTGTCCCGACCGGTCGACCATGCCGTGCAGGCCGTCGTTGTTCACGAGCAGCTGGCCGTCGATGTACATGCGCGAGCCGTCGTCGGACTCCGTGGAGAAGGTCCAGAGGCCGGTCGCCGGCACCTCGATGTAGCCCTCGAACACCGCGGCGACGAGGTCGGCGCGGCCGCTGGTCGAGAAGTTCCCGCCGGTCGACGGGATGTCGATGTTCGCGAGCACGGTGCCGCCGTAGCTGGTGAGCGTCGCGAAGTCGGGCAGCGCGGGCGTGTCGCCGGCGAGTGCGTACCACGAGGTCGGGACGCCGGGCGCCGCGCCGTCGAGGTAGATGCGGTCGAGCACCGGGCGGACGGTCACGTAGACGGTTGCGGTGGTCGACACTCCGTTCGGATCCACCGCGGTGTACTTGAACGAGTCGCTGCCGCTGAATCCCGAGGGCGGGAGGTAGCCGAGCACCGGCGGCTCGCCGGGCTGGGTCGGCGCGATCACGATCGATCCGCCGGCGGTGCTGGTGCTATCCCAGCTCGCGAGCGTGAGCGTCGAGCAATTCACGAACGCGTCGTTCGCGAGTGGCGCGAGGCTCGCGCCGGTGTTCTCGAGCGTGGAGAGCGCGTCGTCGACCGCGAAGGCGCCGGCGTCACCGCAGCCCGTGCCCGCGAGGTGCGCGTTGATGGAGTTGATCGAGTACTCGTGGAACTTGAGCGACACGTTCGACATGCCGCCGGCGCAGCCGTGGCAGTACGACATGATCGTGCCCTCGTAGGCGAGCGTGCAGTCGCCGAGTCCGCAGCCGTCGGCCGGGGGCGTGTGGTCGTGCGTGTGCGGCGCGCCGAAGTTGTGACCGATCTCGTGATTGACCACCATCGGCTCCCAGTTGCCGTGATCGTGGTCGATGAGCGGATAGGGGAACCCGTAGCCGATGCCCGAGGAGAGCGCGTACGCCCACTCCTGCCACATGCACGCGACGCCGACCCAGGCGACGCCGCCGCCGAGGCCGCGTCCGTTGAGGTGATGGCCGAGGTCCTTCGCGACGCCGCCCATGTTGGCGACCCAGAAGTCGCGGTATTGGCCGAGCTGCGCGCCCATCTCGGTCTGCGTCCACGGATCCTCGCCGGTCCAGAGCCGGAGGTAGGAGACGGGCAGCCGGCAGTTGAGGTCGCGGTCGTACACCGTGCTGGCCGCGCCCATCAGGAGCAGCGCGTACTGCGACGCCGCGACGGTGTTGCCGCCGTGCGCCGACATGGTGAACTCGGTGTCGGTGTCGATGGCGATGCGGTACTCGCGGCAGCCGGTGCCGCCGGCGACTCCGCCTTCGCCACCGCCGGGCGCGCCGCCCTCAAGTCCCTGCTTGACGTTGCGCGCGAGATCCATCGCGCCGCAGCGTGTGCCGTCCATCGGCTGCCCCGCCATCGACGACTCGTGCGCGATCATCGCGGGCAGTCCGCTGCGCCGCGCGGCCTCGCTGCCGCTCGAGAGCCACCAGGTCTCGTCGCCGATCTCGATGAAGCCGGCGACCATGCCCTCCGCGGCGCCCGTGCCGAAGCCGAGGTACACGACGGCGTCGTCGAAGCCCGTGACCGTGCCCGAGTACGCGTTCGGCAGCTGCGGCTTGATGGCGCGGCTCGCCGGGACGGGCGCGCCGGTCGCGCCCCGCACCATCTGCGCCGCCTCGAGGCGGAAGTCGTTCGTGACCAGCGGCTGCCGCACCACGCGCACCTCGACGCAGCCGTGCAGCGGCAGGTCGATGGTGATGGTCGCGGCCGGCGCGCCCGACGTCAGTGCGGCGAACTCGCCGCGGTCGATGGGGCGTGCCGCCGGCGTCGCGAGGGTGCGCGGATCGGCGCCCATGGCGGGGGTCGTCGAAGAAACCTGCGGGCGCGACGGCGGCGCGGCCGGCGTCGGCGTCAGCGAGGGGAGCAGCGAGGTGGAGGCGATCGTGAGGGCGAGTGAAAGCATGCGGGTTCCGTTCCGCGGGAGTATGCGGCACGGTTCCCGACTCTGGAAGGCTTCCCGGCGAATTCACGCCAAATCGGCGGTGATCAGCCCGCGCGGTCCGCGAGCGCGAGCGTCACCATCGCCTCGACCCCGTGCGGGATCGCCGCGTCGTTGAAGTCGTAGGTCGGCTGGTGGAGATGCGCGCTGCGCCAGCGACCGTCCTCCATGCCGAGCAGGTAGAAGCATGCGGGGACCTTCTGCGCGTAGAACGCGAAGTCCTCGCCGCCCATCACCGGTGCGTCCATGTGCTCGAACGACTGCGATGGCAGTTCCTCGCGCACGATGCGCTGGAACTCCGCCACGCTCGCATCGTCGTTGCGCGTCACGGGATACCCGAGCAGATAGCGGGTGCGCGCCTCGCAGCGATGGGCGCGCGCGATGTCGGAGGCGATCTCGGCGAGGCGGGTCTCGATGTGCATGCGGGTCGACTCGAGCAGCGCGCGCGTCGTGCCCTGCAGCACCGCCGAGGATCCGATCTGGTTGGTCGCGGTGCCGCCGTGGAACATCGTGGTGCTGATGACGCCCGCGTCGACCGGGTCGATCTCGCGCGACACCACGGTCTGCAGCGCGAGCACGATCGCGCTCGCCGCGACGATCGGGTCGTGCGCATGGTGCGGCCACGCGGCGTGGGCGGCCTGGCCGAGCACGGTGATCTCGAACCGGTCGCTCGACGCAAACAGCGCGCCGCGCCGCGTCGAGAGGGCGCCGAGCGCGAGTCCCGGGAAGTTGTGCAGGCCGTAGATCCGGCGGATCGCAGGTCCCTCGGCGCGCGCGTCGAGCGCTCCGTCGTCGACCATGCGCTTGCCGCCCGCGCCGCCCTCCTCGGCGGGCTGGAACAGGAAGCGCACGCTGTTCGGCAGCGGACGCTCGTCCGACAGCCGCCTCAGCACGCGCGCCGCGCCCACCAGGATCGCGGTGTGTCCGTCATGCCCGCAGGCGTGCATCCGGCCGTGGGTGCCCGACTTCCACGCGCAGTCGTTCTCCTCGACGATCGGGAGGCCGTCGATGTCGGCGCGCAGACCGACCGCCTCGGCGCTCTCGCCGCGGAGGAACGCGATCGTCCCCGTCCCGCCGGCGAGGCCGTCGACATGGCCGATCCCCGCCGCGTCGAGCGCCGCGCGGATCCGGGTGCTGGTGCGCACCTCCTCGTAGCAGACCTCGGGGTGGGTGTGCAGCTCCCGGCGCAGGTCGACCGCGCGCGGCGTCTCCTCGACCACGAGTTGCTTGATGCGCTGGCGGAGCTCGGCGGAAATCGCGGGTGACATCGAGGCCATGCCGCGATGGTAGCGGCAACCGTCAACTGCGGAGTTTGGTGAGTCCGATCGCCTCGCGCCCATCGTTGACCAGCGCGAAGGCGTGCCGCTGGTGGCGGATCAGCCGGGTGAGCTGGCTCATGGTGATGCCGAGGATGCCCGCGGCGCCCGCGACGTCGAAGCGGCGCGCGGTCACGACGTCCATCGCCTCGGCGAGCAGGGCGGGGTAGTCGTGATGCTCGGGATTCACGGGCATCTTCTCGCCCTGGCGGCGGGTCCGCCAGAGCTCGCTCGGCTTGTGCGCGTCGCGGTTGGTGATGGTGCGCACCTTGCACGCGAGCTTCAGGCGGAGGCGGAAGATCGCCACATGGCGGTTCTGCGCCTGGCTGCGCCGCTCGGTCGCGTGGGTGTCGATCTGCGTCGGGACGTGCTTGATCCAGACGGCGGTGTCGACGCGGTTCCGGTTCTGTCCACCCGGCCCCGAGACCCGTCCGGTGTCGATCTCGCACTGCGCGAGGAACGCCGCGTCTTCGAGCGTGGAGGGGTGCGGCCCCTCGATGGTGGTCACGCGCTCGTCGATGTAGGGGGGTCGGTAGGCCATGCGTCTCCGCGCATTCTCTACCATGACGGGTGCGGGCGTGCTTGCCCGAGGTTCAAAGTTCCTGTTCCTGTTTCGTCCCTGTCTCGTCCAGATCCCGTGACTGGCCGGCCATTCGCGCCGCCCCTTTCTCGCCCGCAGCGCGCCCCTTCGCGCGCCCTCCACCCTGAGCTTCATCCGATGGGCTTCATCCAATGAGCTTCATCCTCGGCATCGAGAGTTCCTGCGATGAGACCGCGGCGGCGGTGGTGGACGCCTCGCTGCGCGTGCGCTCGAACGTCGTCGCGTCGCAGTACGACCTCCACGAGGAGTATGGCGGCGTCGTTCCCGAGATCGCGAGCCGTGCGCACCTCGAGCGCGTGCTGCCGGTGATCCGCCGCGCGATCGACGACGCGGGGATCGGCCTGCACGAGGTGGTCGCGGTCGCCGCGGGCGTGCGCCCGGGGCTGATCGGGAGCCTCCTCGTCGGCAGCAGCGCGGCGAAGGGCTTCGCGTGGGGCCGCATGCTGCCGTTCTATGCGGTCGACCATGTCGCGGCGCACCTCTTCGCGGGGCTGCTGCAGGGCGACGAGGTGGCGGCGGCTGGCGGCGTGCCGCGGGCGGGGGAGTCGTCGCCCGCGCTGTTTCCGGCGCTCGGCCTCGTGGTCAGCGGCGGCCACACGAGCCTCTTCCGCGTCGAGAGCGCCGTGTCGTGCGCGCTCATCGGACGCACCATCGACGACGCGGTCGGCGAGGCGATGGACAAGGCCGCGAACATGCTCGGCCTCGGCCATCCCGGCGGGCCGAATCTCGAGCGTTGCGCGCAGGGTGGCGACGCGGGCGCGCTGCGGTTCGCGATGCCGCAGCTCCCCAACATGCTCGATTTCTCGCTGTCGGGGCTGAAGACGAAGCTGCTCTACGAGGTCCGCGGCGTGCCGCAGGGGCGCGGTGCCAACGCGACGTTCTCCCGCACCAGCGCCGACCTGACCGACGCGCGCCGCCGCGACCTCGCGGCGAGCTTCCAGCGGGCGGCGATCGCGCAGGTCGTCGACCGGCTCACCCGCGCGATCGATCGCGGAGCCGAGGACGGCGCTCCGCCGCCGCGCGCGCTCTACGTCGGCGGGGGCGTCGTCTCCAACGCGTCGTTGCGCGCCGCGCTCGCCGAGTGGTGCGGGTCGAAGGGTGTCGCGCTCGTCGTGCCCGAGCGGCGCTTCTGCGTCGACAACGCCGCGATGATCGCCGGTCATGCGCAGCTCCGTCGCGCGCTCGGCGATCGCGGCGACGATCTGTCGGTCCCCGCCGAGCCGGTGTCGCTGCTCGCGCGCGGCACGGCGACTTCCCGCCGCGGCGACGGCCCCAAGCGCGTACAGTGACGTCGCATGAACACGAACCCGCGCGAGGGCATTGCAGTCACAGCGGAGCCGGCGATCCTCGTCGGCGTCCGGTTGCCCGGATCCCGCATGGACTTCCACGAGCCGCTCGGCGAACTCCGCTCGCTCGCGGAGACCGCCGGCGCGGCCGTCGTCGGTGAACTCATGCAGAACCGCGTCGCGCCCGAGGGCCGCACCTACATCGGCAAGGGCAAGGTCGAGGAGCTGGTGGCGATGACCGCCGAGCTCGGCGCGCGCGTGATCATCTTCGACAACGAGCTCTCTCCGTCTCAGATCCAGGAGCTCGAGAAGGAGACGAAGGTCAAGGTCATCGACCGCAGCGAGCTGATCCTCGACATCTTCGCCAACCGCGCGACCACGCGCGAGGCGCAGCTGCAGGTCGAGATCGCCCAGCTCGAGTACACGGCGCCGCGGCTGCGCGCGATGTGGTCGCACCTCGGCCAGGTGACGGGCGGCGCGCCCGTCGGCGTCGGCACGCGCGGCCCCGGCGAGCAGCAGCTCGAGATCGACCGCCGCATCGTGTCGCGCAAGCTGGTCGCGCTCAAGCGCGAGCTCGACGACGTGCGCGTGCGCAAGGCGCGCGAGGTCGAGATGCGGCGCAGCGAGCACTTCACCGTCGGCATCGTCGGCTACACCAACGCGGGCAAGAGCACGCTGTTCAACGCGCTCACCGCCGGCGGCGCCTACGCGGCCGACAAGCTGTTCGCGACGCTCATGACCCGCGTCGAGCGCTGGAACATCGGCGGCGCCAACGCGGTGCTGCTGTCCGACACCGTCGGATTCATCCGCGACCTCCCGCACCATCTCGTCGCGAGCTTCCGCGCGACCCTCGAGGACGCGATCCACGCCCACGCGCTGCTCATCGTGCTCGACGCCAGCGACCGCGAGGCGCCCCAGCAGCTCGAGACGGTGCGCGGCGTGCTCGACGACGTGGGCGCGAACACGCAGCCGCGCTTCCTGCTCCTGAACAAGGTCGACCGCATCGCGGAGCTGCCCTTCGACGAGCGTCAGTCGCTGCGCACCCTCGCGGAATGGCAGGAGCGCGAGCCCGGCGCGATCGCCCTGAGCGCGATCACCGGCGAGGGCTTCGACACGCTGCGCGACCGGGTGCGCGACCTCGTGATGGGCGGCATCCGCCGCCGGTCGATCCGCGTGCCGATCGCGAGCGCGCGCTTCATCGACGTCATCGAGAAGCGCTGCAACGTGCTCGACCGCCGCTACGGCGAGGACGAGGTCGAGCTCATCGTCGACATCGGCGACCGGCAGATCGAGTCGCTGCTGCCGCTCGGCGAGGCGTTCCTCGTCGACGGCGAGGACCCGCGCCCGAAGCGCGCCTCATGGGGCAACCGCGAGGGCAAGCGCCGCGCGCCGCATCTCGCCGAGCCCGGCGGACCGTCCGATCGATTCGACGAGTGAGGTGATCCGCGTCGTTCCGCGCGCGCGTCAGGCGAAGACGCTTCGCGCCAGCTGCACCGCGCGCGAGGTGCTCGCCCGCGTGCCGCTTTCGCGGAGGAACAGCAGGGGACCACTGCCGGCGGCGAGCGCCCAGTAGGCGGCGAGCCGCGACTGGTTCCGCATCGAGCCCGCCCAGAAGCCGTCGCCGCCGCGGCCGTACGCGACGAGCTCGCCCACGCGCGGACGCCGATCCCAGCGCTCGATGTGCGAGCCGAGGAGCGCGGTCGCGAACGCCTCGATCCCGCCCGAGCTGCCGCAGACGACGATGAGGTTCTCGCTGCGGGGCATGAACTGCGCGAAGCCCTTGCGCAGCGTCGACTGGAAGCGCGGCACGTGGTCGTCGAAGCTCGCCGAGAGGTCGGGCACCAGCTCGACCTTCCGACCCGTCGAGGGCGCGATCACGCGCAGCTTCGCGGCCGTGCGCGCCTCGGCGTCGCGGAACGAGATCTCGTCGCCCACCTGCGCCTGCTCGACGAACGCGAAGGCCTCGTCGAGCGCCGCGAGCAGCGCGCGCCCGCGCAGGTTGCGCGCGAGCGCGAGCGCAACCACCAGTCCGCGGTCGACGGTCTCGAGGGTGCGCCACGACGCCGGCACCACCGCCTGCGCGTCGCGCAGCGTCGGGTGCGGCGCCCGCTTCACGTGGATGCACAGCACGGCACCGTCGCGTCGTGCGCGGAAGTCGACGTGCTTTCCCGTCGGCGTGCGCACCTCGTGCTCGACCTCGCAGCCCGACTCGAGCAGGCGCGCGGCGACCAGCAGCTCGGCCGCGAGCGAGCGCGCGCGATCGAGCTGCGCGTCGGAGCACTGCGTCGAGCGCAGGTGCTGCTCGGTCTCGTCGGTCTCGCGGCGGAAGCGGGCGAGGACCTTCGGGTCCATCAGCCGGCGCCAGGCGCGGTCGCCATCGGCGAAGCGGGTCGACAGCTCGGCCATGAGCGGTCGAAGCGCGGTGCGGTCGTCGGGGCGGCGCGACATGTGGTTGGTTTATCGGGTTTCGCCGCCGGATTCGCAAGCGGTTCGGCGCGCGTGGCGGGGCGTCCGCGGCCGCAGGACGGACGCGGGGCCGCCGACCGGCGTGGACCCCGTGCGCGTCGTGCGGTCTGCGCGGGCGCGGGTGCCGGGCTTTGGTGATTCCGTGGGCGCGGTGCGAACGCGGCGCAGGAGTCGCGCCGACACACTCGGCGGAGGAACAGCAATGCGCATCGGAGAAATGCTCGTCCGTATGGGCGTACTCAATCGCGCGCAAGTCGAGGCCATCCTCGACGAGCAGCAGACCAACAACGAGCCCTTCGGGGCCATCGCCGAGCGCATGTTCAGCATCGCTCCCGACACCATCGAGCGCGCCTGGATCGAGCAGACCCAGGAGCGCGCGACCATGTTCGACCCCGCGCGCGGCGTCGATGACGAGGCTCGGGACCTGGTGGTGCGCCGCCAGGCCTGGCAGTTCGGCATCGTCCCGCTGCGCCTCGACGACGGATACCTCATCGCCGCGACGAGCCGGAAGCAGCTCCCGCGCGCGATCCGCTTCGCCACCCGCGTTCTCGGAATGCCCGTGCAGTTCGAGATCGCGGAGGACGAGGAGCTCTCGCAGCTGCTCGCGCACCAGTACCCCATCCGGGGCATGGACAAGAGCATCTTCGACGGCACGGCCTTCGCGGGCCTGTTCCGAAGGGCTGCGTGAGCGCCGTCCGGCCGCTTGACAGGCGGCACGGTTCGGCTACTCTTCCCGTCCCGCGTGAAGCGGTGAGCCAACTTAGCTCAGTTGGTAGAGCATCGCATTGAAAATGCGAGTGTCCCCGGTTCAAGTCCGGGAGTTGGCATGAAACGACACGGCCCGCCTCTGGCGGGCCGTGTCGTTTCATGAGGTGCATCGAGTTCCGGGGGCTTCCAGCGGGGAACGGCGCGCGTTCGTCTCGCAGCGTCGCGTCGCGCACCGATGCGGCCAGGACGGCCCGAGGTGCGACCGGCGGATGCACGACCGGCGGGGCCGTCACGCACGTCGGCACGCCGGCTGGGCTCGGCTCACGCCAGCTGTTCGCCGACGAGTCGCAGCGGGATTGGCCGTCCGAGGTGCTCGCGGCGGATCTCGAGTCGGCCCGCGGCGCGTTCCTCCTCGAGGGTTCCGAGCAGCTGCTCGACGATCCACAGTCGGATCGGCCGCGAACCGTCGTAGAGCGCGAGGCCGCCGGTGCCGTTGCGGGAGATGCGCTCGAGCTGGGTCCAATAGCGGCGTGTCCAGGTGAGCGCGAGCGTCTCGGGCAGCCGCGAGAAGGCGGCGCGCGTCATCGACGGCTCGGCGAAGACCCAGAGTTCGTTCCACGCGTTGGCGCGGCCGAGGCAGCAGGCCGTCGCGACCGCGAGGTCGGCGACGCAGACCACCGGCTTGAGCAGCGAGCCGCGCTCGATGCGGGGGCGCGCGAGCGCGTGCGCGTGCTCCGCGACATCCTCGCCGCTCACGCGGTAACGGGCCGCGAGCAGGGCGGCGTCACGGAAGAACACGCGCAGCAGCTGCGAGCGGTGCTCGTTCCAGTCGCTGGTGAGAAGGGGCGCAGCGTCCTGATGCGCAGCGCGACGGGCCGCGAGCTTCGCGCTCGGGCGTGCCGCGACGGCCTTCTTCTGCGAGGCATCCGCGCCTTGCGCGGATTCCGCAACAACGTCGACGCGGGCGCCAACATCACGCGCGCACGGCTCCTCATGTCGATCGTCCTTCATCAATCGTGCCCTCGTCCACCATCCCGGTGGAGTGATCGCAATGTAGCGGTCGTCGAAGGGCGTGCAGCGGGGCGTGGACAATTCCGCGAGAAATCGCGGGAGCCGTTCACGCGCGGCGGAACTCGGTGTTTCCGAGAAGCGAGGCGCGCGTGTCGCGCAGTGCGCCGAAGCGCGCGCGCCATCCATCGAGCTCCGCGCGATCGAACGGCAGCACCACCGATCGTTCCTCGGCTCCCGCCTCGTCGATGCGAACTCCGAGAACACTCACCGCGACCGAGCCGCCTGCATATTCATTGCTCGGATCGCTGCCGCATCGGTTCGCGGCGATAACGCACGCTTGGTTCTCGATCGCGCGCGCGAGCAGCAGCGCGCGCCAATGCTCGTGCCGCACCGCGGGCCACGACGAGCTCACCGCGAAGATCTCCGCGCCCGCGCGCGCCGCGAGTCGCCACAACTCGGGGAACCGCAGGTCGTAGCACACCAGCGGGCAGACCACCGCGACACCGGTGTCGATCAGGCAAAGGTCCGTGCCCGCGTCGAACGCATCGCGCTCGCTCGGGAAGAGGAAGTTCTTGCGATAGACCGCGCGCAGGCGTCCCTCGGGTCCGATCACGCACGCGCTGTTGGAGAAGCGGCCGTTCTCCCGCCGCTCGCCGAACCCCGCCTGGAGCCAGATCCCCCGGGCGCGCGCCACGCGACCGAACCAGTCGACCGAATCCGCACATGCGCCGAGCGCGGCAACCTCGGTCGTCCACGCCGTCTCGCACATCTCCGGAAGCACGACGTAATCGCCCGCACGAAAGCCACTCGCGTCGATCGCGCCCTCGATCCGCCGCCGATTCTCAGCAACGTCATGCCACACCGGAGCCGTCTGCACAGCAATGCACCGCATCGCCGCAGCGTACTCACTTCCCCCCACCCATCATGTTGCAATCACGCTCCCGATGCGAAGATGCCGAAGCCGCGTCCAGCGGCTTCGGCAACAGTCGCATCGGAAAATCAAGGGAGACCAACGGGGATCGAACCCGCGACAGCCGAAACCACAATCCGGTGCTCTACCAACTGAGCTATGGTCTCCGTGAGGCGCGAACGATACCCGAAAGTGGGGGGAAAGGTCAACGCCGAACGCGGTCGGCGTCGGCGGTTTGTCTGCTACCATCCGACCCTTCCCCCCGACCCGCCAGAGGACCCCCTCCGGCGTTCGGCTGAACGCCCGCGAACCTTCTCGAGACATCATCGACATGGCACTTTCCACCCTTCCGGTCCAGTTCGGTTCCGCCAAGCTCCACGCCAACCTCTCGGTCGCCTCGCTCGTCGAGCTCGCGCTCGCGCGCGGCGAAGGCCAGCTGGCCGCCAACGGCGCCCTCCAGTGCGACACCGGCGAGCGCACCGGCCGCAGCCCCGACGACAAGTTCCTCGAGGACACCGCGGGCATCCACGCGAACATCAACTGGGGCAAGGTCAACCAGCCCGTCTCGCCCGAGCACTTCGAGAAGCTCAAGGCCGCCGCGCTCGCCCACCTGAATGCGAAGCAGGACGTCTTCCGCTTCGACGGCTACGCGGGCGCCGACCCGAAGTACCGCCTCAAGGTCAGCGTCTTCACCGAGAAGGCCTGGCACTCGCTCTTCGCGAAGACCCTCTTCATCAACGTGCCCGA
>JBMOGJ010000091.1:0-11521 GCA_049318425.1 Phycisphaerales bacterium
GGGAACCTGCGGCTGGATCACCTCCTTTCTAAGGGAATGTACTTAGACACGTCGCCCGGAGAAATCCGGGTCGTGAATCCGTCAAGACAACCTCGCTCCTCAAGAGGGTAACCTCGAGGAATAGTCCCCTGGTAACAGGTGACGAAGGTATCCAACTGCTGCTTGATATACACAACAGCCAGCCTCGCGTTTCTCGCGAGGCTGGTTGTCTTTTTGCGCATTGCGCGTCGTCGCTCGTGGAAGCTGATGCCAGGTAGCGGATGCAGCAGCCGGGGCGCGCGGGAAAAAGCAAAGCGCGAGTCGCTCTTTCGAGCGGCTCGCGCTAGGTAGGACTTTCGCGTCCTACGAGTCGGTTCGGATGGGCTCATCGAGGGGCTGTCCGACCCGCTCGCGGCCACTGTCCGGACTTCTGTGCCTCGGCGCTGTCCAGGCGTCGAAGCGTGTCCCTGTCTGCCGGCCGATGTCCAGTCGGCGGCAACTGTTCCTGACGCTGGAGAAGAGACGTTCGCCCCCGAGGTTCTGCGCAAGCTCGGTCGGATTTCTCACCGACCGTCGCAATTGGTGACGCTCCGAACGGTCTGGGGCGAACGCCCTGTGCAGCGACGCTTGCAAAACGGCGAAATCAGGATATCTATATCCGAGATAGTGGAATCCTGACCCCAGTGGGGATGGATCCGGATGCCGAATCCCAAGCACGCTCGGTGTCCTCAATACGGAAACGCGGATCGGGATTTCGCCCAGAGATCTCTCCGCCCAGTCCAGGCAAGGAACACGATGGCAACTCAAATCGAAGCGGTGTCACCCCCGAACAGCCCCAACGCCGGGGTCGGTCGGGCTGCAGGGTCGGGCGTCCTCGAGCGCTTCAGTTACGACGACAAGGTCGTGCGCTGGTTCATGGGGGCCTCGATGCTCTGGGGTGTCGTGGGCATGCTGGTCGGCGTCATCGTGGCGCTGCAGCTGGCGGATCCGCGGTTCAACCTGAACCTCGAGTGGCTGAGCTTCGGCCGGCTGCGCCCGCTGCATACCAACGCGGTGATCTTCGCCTTCGCGGGCAATGCGATCTTCGCGGCCGTCTACTACTCGTCGCAGCGGCTTCTGAAGGCACGGATGTTCAGCGACGTCCTCTCCTGGATGCACTTCTGGGGGTGGCAGCTGATCATCGTCGCGGCGGCGGTCACGCTCCCGCTCGGCATCACGCAGGGCAAGGAGTACGCCGAGCTCGAGTGGCCGATCGACATCGCGGTGGTGTGCGTCTGGGTCGTGTTCGCCGTGAACTTCGTCGGCACGCTGCTGCGCCGGCGCGAGCGCCATCTGTACGTGGCGATCTGGTTCTACATCGCCACCGTCGTGGCGATCGCGGTGCTCTACATCTTCAACAACCTGGTGATGCCGGCGGACTGGACCCGCTCGTACTCGATCTACGCGGGCTCGCAGGATGCGTTCATGCAGTGGTGGTACGGCCACAACGCCGTCGCCTTCTTCCTGACGACGCCGTTCCTGGGACTCATGTACTACTTCCTGCCGAAGGCGGCGGGACGCCCGGTGTTCTCGTACCGGCTGTCGATCGTGCACTTCTGGAGCCTGGTGTTCCTCTACATCTGGGCCGGTCCGCACCACCTGCACTACACGGCGCTGCCGGAGTGGGCTTCGACCCTGGGCATGCTGTTCAGCGTGATGCTGTGGATGCCGTCGTGGGGCGGCATGCTCAACGGCCTGCTCACGCTGCGCGGGGCGTGGAACCGGGTCGCGCAGGATCCGGTCCTCAAGTTCTTCGTGGTGGGCATCACCTTCTACGGCATGTCGACCTTCGAGGGGCCGCTGCTGTCGGTCAAGAGCGTCAACGCGCTCAGTCACTACACGGATTGGACGATCGCGCATGTGCACGCGGGCGCGCTGGGATGGGTCGGCTTCATGTGCTTCGGCATGTTCTACTGGCTGGCGCCGCGGCTCTTCCAGGCGCCGATCGCGAAGCCGTCGTGGGTGGCGCTCCACTTCTGGACCGCGACCATCGGCATCCTGCTGTACGTGGTGGCGATCTACTGGGCGGGACTGACGCAGGGGCTGATGTGGCGCGCGTTCGACCAGGACGGCCTGCTGCAGTTCCCCGACTTCGTCGAGACGGTGAACGTGCTGGTGCCGTTCTACTGGATCCGCGTGGTGGGCGGCACGCTCTACCTCGGTGGCGCGATCCTCATGGGGGCGAACCTCATCCTGACCTGGATGAAGCGCCCGAAGGCGTACGACGTGCCGGTGTACGAGGCGGCGCGCCTCGGCGGCGGGTACCGCGAGCCGGCGATTCCGGAGTCGGATCTGCCGCCGACCTACGTGCTGCCGATCGCGCGCAAGCTCGATGTGTTCTCGCAGCTGCGGTGGCACCGCAAGTACGAGGGTCTGCCGATCGTCTTCACGATCCTGGTCGCGGTCGGCGTCGTGGTGGCGAGCCTGGGCGAGATCGTGCCGCTGTTCACCCGTAAGTCGGATGTGGCGCGCATCGCGAGCGTGGAGCCGTACACGCCGCTCGAGCTGGTGGGGCGCGACATCTACATCTCCGAGGGATGCGTGAACTGCCACTCGCAGATGATCCGACCTCTCCGCGCCGAGACGGAGCGCTACGGCGAGTACTCGAAGCCCGGTGAGTTCGTGTTCGACCATCCGTTCCTGTGGGGGTCGCGCCGCATCGGTCCGGACCTCGCGCGCACGGGGCGCAAGATCCCGTCGCCGCTGTGGCACGTGCGGCACATGAACCTGCCGACCGACACGAGCCCGGGCTCGATCATGCCGCCCTATCCCCACCTCCTGGAGAAGCCGCTCGACTTCGCGCAGGCCGCCGACTCGGTGGCGGCGATGAAGGCGATCGGCGTGCCGTACTCCGACGAGACGGTCGCGCAGGCCGAGGTGCTCGCGCGCAGGCAGGCGGACGAGATCGCGGCGAAGGTCGTGGCGGAGGCAGGTCCGGCCGGCATCGGCGACCGCAAGGTCGTGGCGCTGGTGGCGTACCTGATGCGCATCGGCACCGATCTCGACAAGCCGGTCGCGGCGCCGTCGGCGGAAGGCACGAGCGTGGCCAGCGCCGGCCAGCCGAGCGCCGAGCAGGGGGGTGGCCAGTGATGGACGGACTCCCTGTCGCGGTGCTCGGCATGTCGATGCCGGAGCTGTCGCTGATCTTCTTCATGGTGCTGTTCGCCGGACTCGTGCTGCGGCTCGCGTTGTCGCGCACGAAGCGTTGGGAGCAGGACGCACGCATTCCGCTCGACGAGTCGGGCAAGGACGGAGGAACCAAGAATGTCCGCTGAGAACAGCAATGGCGGCGAGGCCCGGCTGCTCGACCACGACTGCGACGGCATCCGCGAGTACGACAACCCGATGCCGTTCTGGTGGTCGGCGATCTTCTGGGCATCGATCATCCTGTCGGTGCCGTACTTCGCGTTCTACCACGCGGGCGGCGTCGGCAGCTCGGTGGCGGACGAGTACAGCACCGAGGTCGGCGAGTTCTACGAGATGCAGGCCGCGAAGCTGGGCAACCTGAAGCCCGACGAGGCCACGATCATGGCGCTGTCGACCGACAAGCAGAAGCTGCTGGCGGGGCAGAACATGTTCCGCGCGAACTGCGCCACGTGCCACGCGCCGGATGGCGGTGGCAAGACCGGTCCGAACCTGACCGACGACTACTACATCAACGTGAAGCGGCCGGAGGATCTCTTCCGCGTCGTGCGCGACGGAGTCGAGGCGAAGGGCATGCCGAAGTGGGGCAAGCGGTTCAGCGAGGCGCAGCTGGTGCTGCTCTCGTCGTACGTCGCGAGCCTGCGCGGCACCAGTCCGGCGTCGCCGCTGAAGGCGCAGGGTGACCAGGTGGCCGCGTGGACGGTGGCTCCGTCGTCGGCGGCCGCCGACGCGAACGGCGTGCAGGTCGGGCAGTAGTCGCGCGCGGGTCGCGGGAACGGTGTTGCACCATGAGCAGGACGATCTCACTTCCAGTGCTTGAACCCGCGCGCGCGGCGCGCGTGGACGCGGGTCCGTTCCTCAAGCCCGAGGGCCGCGTGCTCGCGACCCTCGAGGAGGACGGGCGCCGCCGCTGGCTGCGGCCCAAGCCGAGCGCGGGGGGCTGGTGGCGCAGGCGGCTGGTGGTGGCGTGGGTGCTGATCGCGCTCTACACGGTCATCCCGTGGATCGAGGTCGCGGGCATGCCGATGGTGCTGCTCGACCTCATCGAGCGGAAGTTCGTCTTCTTCGGGAGCGTGTTCCGTCCGACGGAAACGCTGCTGTTCGGCGTGCTGTTCCTGGCGGTGTTCGTGACGGTGTTCCTGCTCACGGCGATCTTCGGCCGCGTCTGGTGCGGATGGGCGTGCCCGCAGACGGTGTACATGGAGTTCGTGTACCGCCCGCTGGAGCGGTTCTTCCTGGGGAAGGGGTATGCGAACCCGAAGGCGGAGGTCTCGGCGTGGCGGCGCGTGGCGATGTACGCGGTGTACCTCGTGGTGTCGGCGCACCTGGCGAACACGCTGCTGGCGTGGTTCGTGGGCGCGGACCGGCTCACCTCGTGGATCTTCACGGGCACGCCCGCGACGCACCCGGTGGCGTTCGCGGTGTTCGCCGCGGTGACGCTGCTGATGATGTTCGACTTCGCGTTCTTCCGGGAGCAGATGTGCTCGCTGGTGTGCCCGTACGGGCGGCTCCAGTCGGCGCTGCTCGACCGTGATTCGCTGATCGTGGGATACGACCGCGCGCGGGGCGAGCCGAGGGGGAAGGGCGCGGCCAGGAAGTCGGGTTGCGGCGGCAAGTGCGGCTGCGACGGGCGGGGTGGATGCGGGAGCGGTGGGGGGTGCGATGGCGGGGGTCACGGCGCGGGTGCGGTGGCGCTCGCGGCGGTGGCCGCACCGCGCCGCGGGGACTGCGTCGACTGCAGGATGTGCGTGACGACCTGTCCGGCGGGGATCGACATCCGCGATGGGCTCCAGCTCGAGTGCATCCACTGCACGCAGTGCATCGACGCGTGCGATGCCGTGATGACGAAGCTCGGCCGGCCGACGGGGCTGATCCGCTACTCGTCGCAGCGAGGGCTCGAGGGCTCGGCGTGCGGGAGCGGTGGCGCGCCGCGGCGCGGGTTCCGCGCGCGGCTCGTGGTCTATCCCGCGATGCTGGCGGGGTTGCTGGTGGCGGCGGCGTACATGATCGCGACGCGGCAGGATGCGGCGGTGGCGATCCTCCGCACGCAGGGCACGCCGTACGCGGTGAAGGATGCGGGCACGGCGGCCGAGGTCGTCGAGAGCATCGTGCGCCTGCGGATCGACAACCGGACGCGGGGACCGCTGACCTACGCGGTCGTGGGCGGCGAGGGCGTCGAGCTCATCCGCGGCGAGCGGGTCGAGGTGATGGGCGACGCGAGCCGCGAGATCGATGTCGTGGTGCGCAGCGGTCCGGCGCATTTCGTGCGGGGTCGGCGAGAGGTCGAGCTGAAGGTGACCGAGGAAGGCGACCGCGAGGGCGCGTTCCGCGGCGTGGTGCGCGCGGCGGTGCTCGGACCGCTGGTGATCGCGCCGCTCGGTGGTGATGGAACGGCGAACGGAGGTGCCCGGTGAACGTGCTGACGAGTCTGCGTGCCAATCGGTGGATGTTCGTGCCTGTCCTGTTGCTGGGCATGACCGTGACGATCGGCACCGTGACGGTGCTGTCGGCGGTGGTGGGACACCCGCTCGGGATGGAGCCGAACTACGACGCGAAGGCGGCCTCGTGGAACACCGAGCGCGAGCAGCGCGCGATGAACGAGCGGCTGCGGTGGGTGGTGACGCCTGAGATCAGTTCCGATGGCGTGCGCCGCACGATCGCGCTCCGCATCGAGGACAAGCACGCCGCGCGCATCGAGGCGGGAAGCGTGCAGGTCGAGTGCATTCCGATCCGCGCGGCCGAGCTTCGGCAGCGGGTCGCGCTCTCGCGGCAGGGCTCGGGCGAGTTCGCGGGGACGTTCGACTCGCCGGTCGGTGGTCAGTGGGAGTTCCGCGTGACCGTCGAGCAGGGCGGACTTCGGTACACCGATGCGTTCCGTCGCTTCCTGACCGGAGCGAGGGCGAGCGGCGCTGGCGCGGGGGAGGCCGCCCATGGCTGAGCCGTTCATCGCGGATGGCGTGATGGCGCTTGCCGGCACCGTGCTCGCGTCGAGCCTGCTGGGCAGCGCGCACTGCGCGGGCATGTGTGGCGGGCTCGCGCTCGCGGCGAGCGGGCCGATCGGCGTGGGGCCGGTCGGCGTGGGTCCAGTCGGCATGGGACAGGCAAGCAACGGGTCGGGT
This sequence comes from Phycisphaerales bacterium, assembly GCA_049318425.1. Classification (GTDB taxonomy): domain Bacteria; phylum Planctomycetota; class Phycisphaerae; order Phycisphaerales; family SM1A02; genus QWPT01. The sequence continues at coordinate 6,282 of JBMOGJ010000091.1, forward strand.
GGAAAGGGACAGACCGATGCCGGCGCGCGCGCGTCGCGCCAGCTGGGGTACCACGGCGGGCGGCTGGTGTCGTACGCGGTGGTGGGGGCGCTGGCGGGACTCGCGGGGCAGGTCGTCGATGATGCGGGTGTGCTGATCGGCGTGCAGCGGATCGCGGCGATCGCGGCGGGATCGATGATCGCGCTGTTCGGCGCGGCGGCGGTCGCGCGGGCGTTTGGCATGCCTGTCCCTTCCGCGGGTGTGCCGATGCCGCTCGTGCGGCTCGCGCAGCGGGTGCACGGGTGGACGCTGCGGTTGCCGCCGCGGCACCGTGGGATCCCGATCGGACTGGCGACGGCGCTGCTGCCGTGCGGATGGCTCTATGCGTTCGCGGCGATCGCGGCGGCGAGTGCGTCGCCGGCGGTGGGCGTGCTGGTGATGGCGGCGTTCTGGCTGGGCACGGTGCCGGCGCTGGTGATCGCGGCGAATGGCGCGCGCATGGCGTTCGCGCGGCTCGGACGCGCGGCGCCGGTGGTGGCGGGTCTCGCGATGATCGTCGTGGGCGTGCACGCGGCGGTGTCGCGGAGCGCGGTGGCCGAGGCGGCGATGTCCGAGGTGCGGGCGGTGAAGGCCGCGGGCATCGGGGCGTCGGTGGAGGAGCTCACGTGCGCGGCGGAGAGGAAGTCCTCGGAGGACGAGTTGCCGCCGTGCTGTCGTGAGAAGCGCGATGCGAAGGCCCTCGCGGCGAAGGGTGGTGAGTCGTGAGTGATTCCCGGTCAGAGCGCGCGGATACGGAACGCGTGCGTTCGGAACGCAGGCATTCGGAACGGACGGAGCAGGCGTTGTCGTCGCAGGCCGGAGTGCCTTCAGGTCACGAGGGTGCCGGGGGTGCCGAGGGTGCCGAGGATGCCGAGGGTGTCCACGCGGCGGTCGAGGGCGCGTGCGCGCACTGCGGTCTTCCGGTTCCCGCGGTCGAGCACCGCGCGGGCGATCCGCTCCAGTTCTGCTGCGGAGGATGCCGGGCCGTGCACGGCGCGCTGCACGAGTGCGGACTCGAGCAGTACTACGAGATGCGGGAGCGCGAGCGTGCGATCGAGGAGGGAGCGGACGAGCCGGCGCTCGTGACGGGACGCGGGTTCGAGCATCTCGACGACGCGCGGTTCATCGAGGCGCAGACCTCGGTCGACCAGGCGGGTGTGCGGCGGGTGGAGCTCCGGATCGATGGGCTCCGTTGCGGTGCGTGCATCTGGCTGCTCGAGGCGATGCCGCGGATCGTGCGCGGCGTGGTGAGCGTGCGGGTGGATTCGGCGCGTGGCATCGCGCGCATCGGGTGGGATGAGCGCGCGGTGCAGCTGTCGGCGATCGCGCGGCGGTTCGACGCGCTGGGCTATCAGCTGCATCCGTTCGGCGATCCGGAGGCGGTGGCGCGGGAGCGCGCGGCGAACCGCGCGTGGATCGTGCGGATGGGCGTGGCGGGCGCGATCGCGAGCAACGCGATGGCGGTGGCGTTCGCGCTCTACGGAGGGCTGCTCGCCGACATGGCGGTGTCGTTCCGGCTCTTCTTCCAGTGGTGCTCGGTGGCGCTGGCGGTGCTCGCGGTGGCGTGGCCCGGGCGGATCTTCCTGACCAACGCGGTGGCGGCGCTGCGCGCGCGGACGCCGCACATGGATGTCCCGGTGGCGTTCGGGCTGGTCGCGGCGGTGGGCGCGGGCATCGTGGCCACGGTGCAGGGGACAGGCTCGATCTACTGCGAGAGCGCCGCGATGCTGGTGTTCCTGCTGCTGGTCGGCCGGTATGTCCAGTACGGTCGGCAGCGCCGGGCGCGCGAGCAGGTCGAGCTGCTGCTGGCGATCGTGCCCTCGGTCGCGCGCAAGGTGGTGCGCGCGGTGGATGGGGCGGATGGGACAGGCATGTCGCGCGAGCGCATCGTCGAGGTGGCGATGGATGCGCTGGAGGCGGGGGATCTCGTCGAGATCCCGGCCAACGAGGCGTGTCCGGCCGATGGGCGCCTGGTGACGGAGAGCGCGCACTTCGATCTGTCGCACCTGACGGGCGAGTCGCAGCCGGTTCGGGTCGAGCGCGGCGGGCCGGTGTACGCCGGCGCGCGCGTGCTCGAGTCGCCGGCGCGGATCGAGGTCGCGGTGGCGGGCGGAGAGACGCGCGCGGCGCGCCTGCTCGAGCTGGTGCGCGAGGCGGGCGAGCGGCGGGCGCCGATCGTCGAGCTCGCGGACCGGGTGTCGGCGTTCTTCCTTCCCACGATCGTGGTGGCGGCGGCGGTGACGATCGCGTGGTGGTGGCCGCGCGTCGGGGCCGACGAAGCGATGGCGCGCGCGGTGGCGATGCTGGTCGTGACCTGCCCGTGCGCGCTGGGCCTGGCGACGCCGCTGGCGGTGGTCGCGGGTATCGGCAAGGGTGCGCGGCGCGGCGTGCTCGTGAAGGGCGGCGATGTGCTCGAGCGCGCGTCGAAGCCAGGCACGCTGGTGCTCGACAAGACAGGCACGGTGACCGAGGGGCGAACGCGGGCGATCCGATGGACCGGGTCCGAGTCGGCGCTCGCGGCGGCGGCGGCGGTCGAGATGCACAGCGCGCATCCAATCGCGCGCGCGGTGGTCGATGCGTTTGGCGGGCGTGCGGCGGAGGCCGGCGCGGTGTCGGTTGCGACTGCGGTGGGGGACGCGCAGGAAGTCCTCGAGGCGCGCGATGTGCGCGAGCTTCCGGGACTCGGCATCGAGGCGCGCTTGGGGAAGCGGCTGGTGCGCGTCGGCAGCGCGCGGTTCATGCGCGAGCGGTCGGCGATCGTCGCGGAGGCGTTCGGTGCCTTCGCGGACGGATGCAAGGCTGCGGGTCTCGCGCCGCTCTTCGTGTCGGTCGACGGGCGCGTCGAGGCGGTGGTGGCGATCGGTGATCCGCTGCGGCCGGATGCGCGGAGCACGGTGTCGCGGCTGCGGCGGTCGGGCTGGCGCGTGGTGCTTGCGTCGGGTGATGACCCGGTGGTGGCCATGGGTGTCGCCAAGGCGCTGGGCATCGATGGGCGCGATGCCCACGGTGGGCTGTCGCCGGAGGAGAAGCTCGCGTTCGTGCAACGGGGCGATTTCGCGCGTCCCGTCGTGATGGTGGGCGACGGTGTGAACGACCTTGCGGCGCTGGCGGCGGCGGATGTCGGCGTCGCGGTGCGCAACGGCGCGCAGGCGTCGCACCATGTCGCGGATGTGTGCCTTGCGGCGCGCGGGCTGCGTCCGCTCGAGCGGTTCCTGGTGGGCGCGCGCAGCACGATGGGCGCGATCAAGGTGAACCTCGCCGTGTCGGTGCTCTACAACGCGGCGGGCGGCGTGCTGGCGTTCGCGGGGCTGGTGAATCCGCTGGTGGCGGCCGTGCTCATGCCCCTCAGCGGCCTGACGGTGCTGGTGCTCGCGCTGCGGCTGCCGTCGTTCGAGCTGCCTGAGATGGATCACGCTCGCGGCCCTGGTCGCGGCGATGGAAGGGAGAACGGCTGATGGAACTCGTCTTCGTGGCTCTTCCGGTGGCGCTGCTCGTGGGTGGCGCGGCGCTCGCGGCGTTCGTGTGGGCGGCGCGGGACGACCAGTTCGAGGATCTCGACACGCCGCCGAGACGGGCGATCTTCGACGATGTCGAGGTGCGCGGCGGTCGGGCGGCGGAGCAGCGCGGCAAAAGTGAGGGAAAGTCGCCCGATACACGCTAATCCGCGGCTACGGTCGTCCTGTGCCGACTTCGACGGGGACGGATGGCCGGACATCTTCGTGCCGCGCGGAGGCGTGGGGACCGACCGGGTGTTCATGAACCGCGGCGACGGTGCGCGTGCTGTGGCCGAGCGGGCAAACGACGGTGCTGAACGGCGTTGCGCTCGACGCGCGGCACGCGGTCGCGGCGCCCGCGGCGGCGGATGTCGATGCGGACGGCGTGGTGGCGGGCGCGGATGTCATGGCTGTCCTGTCGGCGTGGGGCGCGATCGACCGATCGCAGCGCACCGCGCGGGCGGCGGACATCGACGGCGACGGCATGGTCGGTCCGCGCGATGTCGTGGCTGTCCTGTCGGCCTGGTCGGCCGGGTGAGCGTGCACGGGACCGTGAACGGGACAGGCATGCACGCAGCTCAGACGAGCGCCCGTCCGATGGGACAGGCATGCACACGGGACGGCTGAACGGGACGGCTGAAGGGGACAGGCATGCACGCCCCCACGCCCACCACCGATGAATCGTTTCACGACGCTCGGTGTTCGCCCCTTGCGGACGCGCTGCACGGGGCGCGGTGCCGCCGTACCATCCGACCCGTCGTTCGGACGCCGATTGGACAGTCCGATGCGCCTCTCCGACCGAGCCGATCCGGCCCTTTCTCTCCGACCACCGTGAAGGAGATCCCGCGATGAGCACCTCCATGACCGCATTCCCCCTTCAGCACGCCGGCACGCCCGTCGGCACCGCCGACATCGACAACCTCGCCATCAACACGATCCGCACGCTCTCGATGGATGCGGTGCAGGCGGCCGACTCGGGACACCCGGGCACGCCGATGGCGCTCGCGCCCGTCGCGTACGCGCTCTGGCAGGATGTGCTCCGCTACGACCCCGCGAACGCGCGCTGGGCGAACCGCGATCGCTTCGTGCTGTCGAACGGGCACTCGTCGATGCTGCTCTACTCGCTGATCCACCTCGCGGGCGTGCAGCGCGTCGATCACCATGGCCACAACACCGGCGAGCCCGCGCTGCCGCTCGAGGATCTCAAGCGCTTCCGCCAGCTGGGTTCGCTGTGCCCGGGACATCCCGAGTCGCACCTCACGACCGGCGTCGAGACCACCACGGGACCGCTCGGGCAGGGACTCGCGACCAGCGTGGGCATGGCCATCGCGTCGCAGTGGCTCGGCGCGCGCTACAACCGCCCGGGCTACCCGCTGTTCGACTACCGGGTGTGGACGATCTGCGGCGACGGCTGCCTGATGGAGGGCATCTCGACCGAGGCCGCGTCGCTCGCGGGCCATCTCGGCCTGTCCAATCTCTGCTGGATCTACGACAACAACCAGATCACGATCGAGGGCAAGACGAGCCTCGCGTACTCCGACGACGTCGCGGCGCGCTTCGCGGGCTACGGCTGGAACGTGCTGCGGGTGGGTGACGCCAATGACCTCCGGCAGCTCGTCCGCGCGTACGAGACGGCGAAGCGTTCCACGGATCGTCCGACGATGATCATCGTGGACAGCCACATCGGCTACGGCTCGCCGAAGAAGCAGGACACCGCGAGCGCGCACG
>JBMOGJ010000092.1:0-11480 GCA_049318425.1 Phycisphaerales bacterium
GTCGCCGCTCGGCTCGGGCGCGCTCGCGGGCACCGCGTATCCGATCGACCGCGAGCAGCTCGCCAAGGACCTCGGCTTCCGCGCCCCGACCGCGAACTCGCTCGACGCCGTCAGCGACCGCGACTTCGTGATCGAGACGCTCTCGGCGTGCGCGCTGTGCGCCGTGCACCTCTCGCGCTTCGCGGAGGACCTCATCTTCTACTCGACGAGCGAAGCGTCGCTCATCGAGCTCCCCGACGCGTTCACCTCGGGCAGCTCGCTCATGCCGCAGAAGAAGAACCCCGACGCGCTCGAGCTCTTCCGCGGCAAGACCGGCCGCCAGATCGGCAACCTCGTCACGCTGCTCGTCACCGTGAAGGGCCTCCCGATGGCCTACAACAAGGACCTGCAGGAGGACAAGGAGCCGCTCTTCGACGCGATGCGCCAGCTCTCGCTCTGCCTGCGCATCCTTCCGCCGATGGTCGCGGGCATCCAGATCAACCGCGAGAACGCGCTCCTCGCCGCCGCCGAGGGCTACACCAACGCGACCGACCTCGCCGACTACCTCACGCGCCTCGGCGTGCCCTTCCGCGAGGCGCACCACCAGGCCGGCCGCCTCGTGCGCAAGGCGATCGAGCGCGACTCCGCCCTCGAGGAGCTGCCGCTCGACATCATCCGCGAGCAGGCCCCGCGCGCGAACAACGACGTCTACACGCAGCTCACCATCAGCGCCACGCTCGAGAAGCGCGGCGTGACCGGCGGCACCGGCCCGAAGGCGGTCGAGAGCGCCATCGAGCGCGTGCGCCGCATGCTGCGCGAGCGCGCCGTGCCCGCGGGCGCGGGCGAGGTCGAGTTCCGCCAGGCGCGCATGGACGACCTCGACGCCATCGTCTACCTCGTCGACTACTGGGCGCAGCACGGCGAGAACCTGCCGCGCTCGCGCGAGGACATCATGAAGGCGATCCTCGACTTCGGCGTCGCCGTCATCGACGGCAAGGTCGTCGGCTGCGCGGCGCTCTGGATCTACACGCCGGACCTCGCGGAGATCCGCTCGCTCGGCGTGCACACCGAGCACCAGGGCCGCGGCATCGGTCAGGGACTTGTCCGCCACTTCCAGCAGGTCGCGAGCCAGCTCCACATCGATAAGCTGTTCGTGCTCACGCGCGCGCCCGAGTTCTTCGAGAAGTGCAGCTTCCGCCGCGTGTCCATCAACTCGCTGCCCGAGAAGGTGACCAAGGACTGCGCGAACTGCCCCAAGAACACCTGCTGCGACGAGATCGCGCTCGTCCACGACACCGTGCTGCCCGATCAGGGCAAGTGAGCCTCCGATGACCACGATGACCGCCTCCGGCACGCCGCTCCCGTCCATCACCCCGGCTTCGCTCGACTGGCCGCGCGGCTTCCGCGCCTCGGTCGGCGCCGCCGCGATCAAGAAGGCCGGGCGCGACGACCTCGCGCTCCTCTCGATGCCCTCGGGCGCGACGGCGGCGGCGATCTTCACGCGCAACCTGTTCGCGGCGGCGCCGATCGAGGTCTCGCGACGTCACCTGAAGGACTCGCGCGGCCATGCGTCGGCGCTCATCCTGAACTCCGGCTGCGCGAACGCGGCGACCGGCCCGCGCGGCGTGGCGAACGCGCAGGAGATGGTCGACGCGGTCTCGCTCGCGATCGGCTGCGCGTGCGAGTCCGTGCTCGTCAACTCGACCGGCGTGATCGGCGTGCAGCTTCCGATGGAGCGCATCGTCCCGGAGATCCCGCACATGGCCGCGCGCCTCGCGCAGGCGATCGACGGCGGTCCGCTCGAGCCGTTCGCGCGCGCGATCATGACCACCGACACCAAGCCCAAGATGTCGTCGCGCACCATCGCGTGCGCGGGCGGACGCACCGTGCGCGTCTCGGGCGTCGCCAAGGGCGCGGGCATGATCCGTCCCGACATGGCCACGATGATCTCGGTCCTCGCGACCGACGCGGAGGTCGAGCCCCGCGTCCTCGACCGCATCCTGCGCCACGCGGCCGACGCGAGCTACCACCGCATCTCGGTCGACGGCGACACGAGCACGAACGACTCGGTGTTCGCCTTCGCGACAGGCGCCGCCGGCCCGTGCGACGAGGCCGCGCTCGCGATCGCCTTCCGCGAAGTCGCGTGCGACCTTGCCAAGATGATCGTGTGCGACGGCGAGGGCTTCGAGCGCTCGCTCGCCGTGCGCGTGACGGGCGCCGAGACGAAGGACGACGCGCTCAAGGTCGCGGAGACCGTTGCGTCGAGCCTCCTCGTCCGCACCGCGATCACCGGCGGCGATCCCAACTGGGGCCGCATCGTCGCAGCGGCCGGCCGCGCGGGCGTGGCGTTCCGCGCGAACGACCTCGAGCTCCACGTCGGCGGCATCCTGATCTTCCGCGACGGGCAGCCGGTCGAAGCCGACAAGAGCGCCGTCCGCGCCGCCTTCAACGGCTCGCATGTCGACATCGTCATCTCGCTTGGCGCAACCGATGGCGCGAAGGCGGAGGCGAACTCCGACACATTCCTTTCGTGCGGGCTCACGACCGAGTACGTCCGTCTCAACGCCGACTACACGACGTGATTTGAGCGCGTGATTGGAGCGCTCCAAGGCGGCGTTCGCCGCCTCGTCGCTTAGGTGTGGCGCGATGCGCTGCGGGTGCGTCACGCAGGGCCTCAGGCGCGCACCCCAATCGGGATTCGTTTTTCCTGCAATTCAAGCAGGGTCTTGTGTGGTTGTGGGATTCAACCGACCCGAGTAGCGCGCCTCGCGCACCCGAGTCCACCCCATGCCCACCCCGACCAACCACCGCACTCCCCTCTCGCGCCGCACCGACTCGATTGGCATCCGCACCTTCGCGGGCAGCGTGGCGGCCATCATCGTCACCAGCCTGGCCATCGGATACGCCGCGATCACGATCGCCGCAAACACCGTGCAGGAGGAGGAGCACAAGGTCTTCGAGGCGAACCTCGCGACCCGCTCCGCGAACCTGAGCGAGTACTTCGCGACGGTCCAGTCGCATGTGACCTCGCTCGCCGAGGAGCCCTCGACCCGCGACGCTGTCCGCGCGTTCACCGCTGGCTTCGCCTCCGCCGCGACCGACGCCGCGAAGACCGGCCACGACCCCGACGCGGCGCTCGCGCGCATCGTCGAGCATCACGACCAGGAACTCGCGAAGCGATTCCGCGACGCCGGCCTCACCTGGCAGGGCGGCGCTGCGATCACCCCCGCATCGCCCGAGGCGCGCACGCTGCAGGACCTCTACATCGTCGGCAACCCGAACGCCGTCGGTTCCAAGCACAAGCTCGACGCGCTCGAGGGCGATGTCGGCGCCTCGCTCTCCTACAACGCCGTCCACGCCGCGCATCATCCGCGCCTCCGCGCGGTGCTCGAGCGCTTCGGCTACTACGACATCTTCCTCTTCGACGCCGCCGGAAACGCCGTCTACACCGTGTTCAAGGAGACCGACTTCGCGACCAACGCGAACGCCGCGCCCTACGCATCGTCGAACCTGATGAAGCTCGTCCGCACGACCCTCGCGCCGGGCGCGAAGGCCGACGCCGCCGCCTGCGACTTCGAGCCGTACACCCCCAGCTACGGCGCCCCCGCCGGCTTCATCGCCGCGCCGATCCATGACGGCGACGCCGTCATCGGCGCCATCGCCGTCCAGCTGCCGATCGATCGCATCGACCGCATCTGCAACCTGCCCGAGGGGCTCGGCGCCTCCGGCGAGGTCGCGCTCGTCGGACCCGACGGGAAGACCCGAAACAACCTCCGCAACGTCGAGGGCTCATCCGTGGGCGCCGACTACGAATTCCCCAAGTTCGCCACCGCGGCGATCGCCGGCGAACATGGATTCACCACCGGCGAGAGCGAGGGGCACGCCCACTTGGTCGCCTACCGGCCGTTTGAGTTCCTCGGCCAGCGCTGGGCGATCCTCTGCGCGGTCAACGAGGCCGAGGTGCTCGCCCCCGTCCGCACCCTCACGTGGTGGATCGTGGGCGTCGCCACCTGTGCCGTGCTCATCGTCTCGGCGCTCGCACTCCCACTCGCGAGCTCGATCGGTCGGCGCGCGCGTCGCACCGTCGAGGCGCTCAAGACCCTGGCGCGCGGCGACCTCGGCGCCCGCATCTCCGACAACGGCAACGACGAGTTCGGCGCCATCGCGCAGGCCGTCAACACCCTCGGCACCCAGCTCTCCGCGTCGATCGCAGGTGTCCGCAACAGCGCCGACGAGCTCGCGGGCGAGGCCTCGTCGCTCGCCTCGGCCAGCGAGTCGCTCTCCAACGTCGCCAGCGGCCAGGCCGCCAGCATCGAGGAGATGTCGGCCGCGGTGACCGAGCTCCGCGAGCAGACCGCGCGCACCAGCGAGGAGTCCCTCAGCGCCCAGCGCCGCACCGAACAGGGCGCGCAGGACGCCGCCACCGCGCAGAAGGCCGTCGACGGCCTCGAGCACTCGATGGGCGAGATCGACCACGCCGCACGCGAGATCGGCCAGATCGTCCGCGTCATCGACGAGATCGCCTTCCAGACCAACCTGCTCGCGCTCAACGCCGCCGTCGAGGCCGCGCGCGCGGGCGAGGCGGGCCGCGGCTTCGCGGTCGTCGCGCAGGAGGTCCGTGCGCTCGCCACGCGGTCCGGCGAGGCCGCGCGCAAGACCACCGAACTGGTCTCGAGCGCAAGCGATCGCGTCGGCCGCGGCGTGACCTTCTCGAAGAACGTGCGCGCGTCGCTCGAGCAGATCATCGCGGGCTCGACCGAGGTCGCCCGCGCCGTCGAGACGATCGCCCAGGCGCAGACCGAGCAGCTCTCCGGCATCACCCAGCTCGACCAGGGCATCGCCGAGATCTCCCGCACCACGCAGGAGGCCGCGGGCCAGAGCCAGCAGGTCGCAGCCACGGCGCGCCAGTCGGCCGACGAGGTCAACACGCTCAAGCAGACGGTGGAGCGGTTCCGACTCGCGGCGTGACCCGCGCGACGGCTCAGAACTGGCGCAGGAATCGGGCGTCGTTCTCGAACAGCAGGCGGATGTCGCCGATGCCGTACTTGCGCATCGCGACGCGCTCGATGCCGAGGCCGAACGCGAAGCCCGTCCACTCCTCGGGATCGATGCCGACGGACCTGAACACGTTCGGATCGACCATGCCGCAGCCACCGAGCTCGATCCAGCGCCACTCCGGCACGCCGTTGCGCATCACGCGCATCTTCATGTCGAGCTCCGCGCTCGGCTCGGTGAACGGGAAGAAGCTCGGCCGCAGCCGGATCTCGGCCTCGGGCCCGAAGAACGCCTTCGCGAACTGCACGAGCGTCGACTTCAGGTCCACCATCGACACATTGCGGTCGACGTAGAGCCCCTCCACCTGGTGGAACATCGAGTAGTGCGTCGCATCATGCGCGTCGGGGCGGTACACGCGGCCGATCGCGCAGATCTTGAGCGGCGGCTTCATCGTCTCCATCGCGCGGATCTGCACGGTGGAGGTCTGCGTGCGGAGCAGCAGCTTGCCAGCCACCTCGCCGCCGAGGAAGAAGTTGTCCGCGGGCCCGCGCGCCGGGTGGCTGTCCGGGATGTTGAGCGCGTTGAAGTTGTGCCACTCGTCCTCGAGCTCCGGCCCGTCGGCGACGGCGAACCCCATGCGGCCGAGCACATCGACGATCTCGTCGATGGTCTTCGTCAGCACATGCCGCGCGCCCTCGCCCATCGGGATCCCGGGCTCGGTGACATCGACCGCCGGGCCCTTGGGCGCGCTGGCGGTCGACTCCTTGCGCGCGTTGAACGCCGCCTCGATCGCCGCCTTGAGCTCGTTCATCCGCTTGCCGACCGCCGGCTTCTGCTCCTTCGGCACGGACTTCAGCGCCTCCATGGCGCCGCGGAGCCGGCCGTTGGTGCCGAGCCAGCGCACGCGGAACGCCTCGAGCGCCGTCGCATCGGCGACGGCGGCAAGTTCGGTGAGCGCTTCGCGTTCCATCGCGTCGAGTTCAGCAAGCATCGATTCAGTCTAGCGGAAAAGCAGCGACGCCCCGGATGAACGGGGCGTCGCGGAAGTCACACTGGAATGTCGCGTGCGCGTCGCGGCAGGCTCGGCGAGGCTTCCTGCGAAGCCCGTCCGTCCACCGGACCCGACGACGACCTCACTCGGCCTTCGGCTCGGTCGCAGCGGCGGCGGCCTTCTTGCGCGACTCGGCGGCGTACGCCGTGCGCTTGTCGGCCGTGCGGCGGCGGTTCGAGCGGCGGCCCGAGACCTGGGCGCCGTCTTCCTTGCCGACGAGCTGCAGGATGCAGAGGTCGGTCTGGTCGCCGACGCGGCGCTTGTCGAGCTTCACGATGCGGGTGTAGCCACCGGCACGGTCGGCGTAGAGCGGCGCAACGCGCGACATGAGGTGCTGCACGAGGCGCGGGGCCTTGCGGAGCTCGCCGTAGCGGTTGAACTCGATCGCATCGGCCGCGGGGAGATCCCACAGCTGGTGCATGTTCTTCTTCTCGTCCTTCGTGTTCGGGTCAGCGACCCACGCGAAGACCGCGCGGTCGTTGATGCGCGACTCGATGGCGCGACGGGCCGAGAGGCCGCTGCGCTTCGCCATCGTGATCAGCTTCTCGACGAAGGGCTGCACAGCCCGCGCCTTGGGAAGCGTGGTCTCGATCTGGCCGTGCTCGAAGAGGCCGGCGGCGAGGTTGCGGAGCATCGCGCGACGGTGATCTTCCTTCACGCACAGTTGCTTGCCAAATACACGGTGACGCATGACTCGTTCCTATCTTGATGGGCGGGGCCCTCACGGCCGCGCCCGGAATGTGCTTCCGAACAGTTCGAACCCTGGATCGCGCGGGCGGAGGCCAACCGCGCGACCATCACTTCCAATCAGCCGTTCACGAGACCCTCGGGCACCGGGTAACCCAGGTGCAGGCCGAGCTTCTCGAGTTCTTCCTTCACCTCGCGGAGCGAGGTCTTGCCGAAGCTGCGCACCGCAAGGAGATCGTCCTCGCTGCGCTGCACGAGCTCGCCGACCGTACGGATCTTGGCGGTCTCGAGGCAGTTCGACGCGCGGACGCTGAGCTCGAGCTCGGAGACCGGCATGCGGAGCTTGCGGATGATCTCGTCGTCCTGCGCGTTCGAGTCCGCGACCTCGTCCGACACCAGGGTGTCGCCGAGCTCGTCGAACTGCACGAACGGATTGAGGTGCTTGCGGAGGACCTTGGCGGCCTCGACGACGGCCATCTCGGGCGTCACGGTGCCGTTGGTCCACACGTCCAGGATGAGCTTCTGGTAGTTGGTCTGCTGACCGACGCGGGTGTCCTCGGTCGTGAAGCGCACGCGCTGCACGGGCGAGAAGATCGCGTCGATCGGGATCTCGCCGATCACCTGGTCGCCGCCCTTGCTGGCTTCCTTGGCGATCTGCTCGCTCGCGGGCATGTAGCCGCGGCCCTTCTCGACGGTGAACTCGATGTCGAAGTCGATCTTGTCGGTCAGGGTCGCGATGACCTTGTCCGGATTGATGATCTCGATCGACGCGTCGCACTCGATGAGCTCGGCCGTCACGTCGCCAGGGCCCTCGGCGGAGAGCTTCATGGTGCGCGGACCGTCGCCTTCCATCGCGACGACGATGCCCTTGATGTTCAGGATGATGTCGACCACGTCCTCAAGGACGCCGGGAATCGTCGAGAACTCGTGGGTGACGCCCTTGATCTTGATCTTCGTGATCGCAGCGCCCTCGATCGAGGAGAGCAGCACGCGACGAAGGCTGTTGCCAATGGTCGTGCCGAAGCCCGGCTCGAACGGTTCCGCGATGAAACGCGAGAAGGTCTGCGAGCGGCTCTTGGGGTCGGTCTGGACATTCGCGGGAAGATCGAGCCCGCGCCAACGAAGATGCATCAGAAACTCCTAGTGCCCAATCCGGGCTTTCGACAGATCCGGGCTTCCGCCCTGTTCGACACCCCTGCAGCTCGGATGACCACCGCTGTCGATCGGTGGGTGCCTTCTGTGCAGGAGATCCTGAAATCCGCCAGAAACGCCTTCGCGCTCGCGGCGGGGATGTTCTCTCGATGGGTCCTTCGGGAACCGACGAGTACTTCGCCGGCGCCGTCAAACCCTCAGGATCGGGCGAGTACCTCGCCGGATCCGCGAAACTCACACGCGGCGCTTCTTGGGCGGACGGCAGCCGTTGAACGGGATCGCGGTGTGATCCTCGACCGCCGTCACGCGGAGACCGTTCGCCTGCAGCGCGGTGATCGCGCTCTCGCGACCCGGGCCCGGGCCCTTCACGCGAACCTCGACCTCCTTGAGGCCGACGCGCTTCGCCTTGCCCACGGCCTTCTCCGAGGCGCGGCTGGCCGCGAACGGAGTCGACTTGCGGGCACCCTTGAAGCCGACGGTGCCGGCCGAGTCCCACGCGATGGTCTCGCCGTTCACATCGGTGATGGTGACCAGCGTGTTGTTGAAGGTGGCGTTCACGTGGACGATGCCACGAAGCACGTTCTTGCGGAGCTTCTTCTTGGGAGCTGATGCCGGGGTAGGCGTGTTCATTGTGTTTTCTCGTGTTCTGTCGTTGGAGGCGGAGACCGCACGACCTCACGCAGCGGCGAGTTGCTCGCCACCGGCGCGGGTCATCAGCCCTTCACGCCCTTCTTGCCGGCGACCGTCTTCTTCTTGCCCTTGCGGGTGCGCGAGTTCGAGCGCGTGCGCTGACCATGCACCGGCAGGCTGCGACGGTGACGGTCACCGCGGTAGCTCTTGATGTCCTTCAGGCGCTGGATGTCCTGCTGGATCTGGCGACGGAGCGCACCCTCGACGACGATCTTGGCGTCGATGATGCCCGCGATCTGCGCGATCTCCTGCTCCTTGAGGTCGTTGGTACGACGCTCCGGGTCGATGCCGACCTCGCGGAGGATGTCGAGCGCAACCTTCGGCCCGATGCCGAACACGTAGCGCAGCGAGACGCCAATCTTCTTCTTCTCAGGGATGTCGATACCAGCGATACGCGGCATGTCAGGCTCCGGTCAGCGCTTGCAGGCTCTCTGCAGCGCTCCACACTTTGATGCGCCCCGCAGCGGTGTGCTGCACGGAGGCGCGGTTGATTCCGATGTATCCACCGCGGTCATACGACCGAGGGGGAAGCGAGGGGGAAGGGGCGATTGTACCCAAATTCCCGTTGAAGTCAGCCCTGGCGCTGCTTCAGACGAGGATTCTTCTTGTTGATGACCAGACGCTTGCCCTTGCGGACGACGATCTGGCAGTCACGGGTACGGCGCTTGATGCTCGAGCGAACCTTCATGGTGGTCTCCTGTCTTCAGTTCTCTGACGTTGTCCCGACGGCCGCGGGGCCGACGGAACCAGTTGGGTGTTGGGGGTGGGTTCTCGGTCGTGGACCAGCTCAGTAGCGGTAGACGATGCGGCCCTTGGTCATGTCGTAGGGGCTCATCTCGACGGTCACGCGGTCGCCGGGGAGGATGCGGATGAAGAACTTCCTCATCTTGCCGCTCACGTAGGCGATGATCTCCTGGTCGTTCTGCAGACGGACCTTGAACATCGCGTCGGGGAGCGCCTCGGTGACTTCGGCGTCGAGGGTGATCTTGTCTTCCTTGGCCATCTGTGCTGGGAGCCTTCGTTCGGGATTCGGTTCTCTGGTCTTGGGTGCTGCGGGTGGGGTTGTGTTCGGATGCGTCAGCCGGCCAGCCGCACGGCGGGCGCGCACGCGGTCAGGATCTCGGCTCCATCGCGGGTCACCGCGACGGTGTGCTCGACATGGCAGCTGCGGGCGCCGGAATCGAGCACCACGGTCCAGCCGTCCGAGGCGAGCGTGACCTCGGGATTCTGCAGTTCGCCGCGATCGTTGCGGCGGGCGCGCTCGAGCACGATCATGGGCTCGATCGCGAGCACCATGCCCGGGCGCAGCGTGAAGTCGCCCGACTCGAGGAACGACGCATAGACGCTGCACGGCACCTGCGGCGGCTCGTGCAATTCGCGGCCGATGCCGTGACCGACGAAATCCACCGCGATGGTGAAGCCGCTCGCGACCGCGATCTGCTCCATCTCGCCGGCGATCTGGCTCCAGCGCAGTCCCGGGCGAACCGAGCGCACCGCGTGCGCGAGCATGCGCTCGGCACACGCGACCAGCGCGCGTCCATCCTCGGCGACCTCGCCCACGCACACCGTGATCGCGCTGTCCGCGCACCAACCGTGCAGGCGGGCACCGGCGTCGATCGACACGATGTCACCCTCGCGGATCAGCCGTCCGCCGGGAATGCCGTGCACCAGCTCCTCGTTGACCGAGATGCAGCTCGCCGCGGGATACGCCGGGCGCTCCGCCGAGCCGGCGCTGCCGCGGTAGCCGCGGAAGATCGCCTCGCCACCGGCGCGCGCAATGACGGCGTCGATCGCCGCATCGATGTCACGGGTACGGGCGCCAGCGACGCAGGCACTGCGGCCAGCCTCGAGCGCGAGCGCCACGAGCTCCCCTGCCCTGCGGATGCCAGCCACATCGTCGGTCGACCGGAGGGCGAGCGGCGCGCGTGGCGAAACCGCGGTCCCTCCGTTCAAGACTCGGGAGGCACCGCGGTGGGTGCGCGCCTGGCGCGCGGGGGCGATGGTGGCACCGCCTGTCATGTCAACTCGTCCGGCTCCTGATTCGGGGAGCCTTGCTGTCGTTCGCGCCCTGCGCGAGGAAGCCCGAGTAGTTGCGCATGAGCAGGTTGGCCTCGATGCGCTGAATCAGGTCGAGACCGACGCTGACCACGATCAGGAGGCCAGTGCCGCCGAGGAACTGCGACACGAACGGCGGGATGCCCATGCTCGAGCTCACGACGGTCGGGATCACGGCGATCGCGGACAGGAAGCCCGCGCCGACGTAGGTGATGCGCTCCATCACGGTCTCGAGGTACTCGGCGGTGCGCGGTCCCGGGCGGTAGCCGGGGATGAACGAGCCGCTCTGCTTCAGCTGCTTGGACATCTCATCCGGGCTGAACTGCACGGTGGTCCAGAAGTAGCTGAAGAAGAAGATCATCACGATCTCGAGGAAGATGTACGGGAACTTGCCCATCTGGCTGTTGAAGGCCAGGAAGCCGGTCGCGAGCTTCCACCAGTCGGGCGAGCCGCCCTGGATCGCGCGGGTCTGGAGCCACGCGAAGATGCTCGACGGGAAGATCATCAGCGAGCTGGCGAACACGATCGGCATGACGCCGGCGTGGTTCAGGCGCAGCGGGAGATACTGGCGCTGGCCGCCGAACACGCGGCGACCACGGGTGTGCTTCGCCTGCTGGATCGGGATGCGGCGCTGCGCGACGGTGATGATGATCGCGCCGGCGACGACGAACACGAATCCACCGAGGAGGAGCATGAGTCCGATGGGGCTCAGCTTGCCGGCCTCGGCATTGATCGAGGGATCGAAGTTGGTGACGACCCAACCCACCGCGTCGGGCATGCGGGCAAGGATGCCGCAGGTCAGGATGAGCGAGATGCCGTTTCCGATGCCGTACTTGTCGATCTGCTCGCCAAGCCACATCAGGAAGAGGCT
>JBMOGJ010000093.1:0-11432 GCA_049318425.1 Phycisphaerales bacterium
CTTCCAGGAGACCACCAAGGTGCTCACCGAGGCTGCGCTCAAGGGCGCGGTCGACGGGCTCCTCGGCCTCAAGGAGAACGTGCTGCTCGGTCACCTCATCCCCGCGGGCACTGGCTTCGAGGCCTACTCGAAGGCCAAGGTCAAGCGCCTCGTGGATGTCCCCGAGTACGACGACGAGGCTGCGGCCGCGATGTACGACGAGGCGGCGCTCGAGGCCGAGGCGCTCGGAGCCGAGCGTCGTGGCGGCGCGGTCACGACCGTGAAGGACCGTCTGGCCAGCGCGATCGCCGCGGGCCAGGAGGGCATCACGGCCGGCGACGAGTGATCGTCGGACGGCGCGTGCGAAGTTGCGAATCCGCAGGGCCCGGCTGATGCCGGGCCCTGCTTCATTTTCCGAGGCTCGCGATCCGTAGCCGCGTTCGGCCTCCGATCCCGGGCTCCGCGCCTCGCGCGGAACTCCCGAGCTGCCTGTCCGATTCAGTCGTCCGGTGACGCGCTGCCGCGCGGATCCTTCGCGGTCCGCTGCTCAGGTACGCTGCGGACCACCGTGTCCGATCCCGCCGACATCGCCGCCTGGCGCAGAGCCGCCCTCCACGCCGAGACCGCATCGTTCTTCGACGCGCAGCGGGTCCGCATCGCCGAGACGGTGCGCCAGCGGCGTCCGATCTGCCTCGCCTCAGGCGCATGCTGCCGCTTCGAGGAGTACGGCCACCGCATGTATCTCTCCGGGCTCGAGGCGGCGTTCGTGGTGGCGCGGATCGACGCTGCCCGCGCGGCGCGCGCCGCGAACCCGCTGCGCATCCTCGAGGTCGATGATGCGCGCACGCGCGGCGACTGCCCGTACCTCCGCGCCGGCATGTGCGGCGAGCACGAGGAGCGGCCGCTCGGCTGCCGCATCTTCTTCTGCGACAAGGGCGCCGACGGCCGCGCCGCGGACTGGCAGAGCGAGCTCTACGAGGCGACCCACCGCGAGACGCTCGCGCTGCACGAGCGGCTCGGCGTGCCGTACCGCTACCTCGAGTGGCGGGAGGCGCTGGGGTTGTTGGTGGGGTGATGCGGGGGACGGCGGCGCCATCTCACAGAAAATTCGAACTGGATCGTGGGTACGCAGAAACTCGCGTATATACTGTCGTATAGACATCCGCGCACCAGGGAGACGCACCGTGCACGCAACCCGAATCTTCATGAACGGATCAAGCCAGGCAGTCCGGCTCCCCGCCGAGTACCGATTCGAGAAGCCCGATGTCTGCATCGCGCGCATCGGGTCCATGGTGGTGATCTATCCGAAGGACGAGGCGTGGAACCTCTTCGAGTCGGCGATCGGGTCCGTCAGCGACGACTTCACGCGTCTCGACCAGGGAAAGTCCGAGCGCGATCTGGCCGCGCTGGATCCGACGCCGGCGCCCGTGCGGGCGAGGGTCTACCGAAAGAAGGGTTCGGGCAAGGTTGCCGTGAAGCCCGCCGCGAAGCGTCAGCGCAAGTCCGCGTAGCCGACGCGTGCAGGAAATGGCGTCAAGGTCGAGCGTCTCAATGAGGTGGGGTGGAACTGCGATGCGATACCTGCTTGATACAGACTGCTGCGTCGAACTGCTTCGCGGCAGGGCTCCACGTGCCGTGGCAAGGCTCTCGGAGGTCGGGCTCGACCATGCGCACATCTCGACCATCACCGTCGGTGAGCTCCTGGCGGGTGCGGCCCGCTCATCCGACGCGGCAGCGCACACCGCCCGAGTCGTTCGATTCTGCGCCAGCCTCCAGATTGCACCGTTCGATGACCGTGCCGCAGCCTCGTACGCCATGGCGCGCGCGAAACTGGCGACGAAGGGCACGCCCATCGGTCCACTCGACACCCTGATCGCCGGTCATGCCATGGCGCTTGACGCCACGCTGGTCACCGGAAACACCCGGGAGTTCAGCAGGGTCGAGGGGCTCGCGATCGAGAACTGGATCACGAGCAAGCCCTGAGCTCACTGCGGGCACGGCCCCCACGCGTTGAGCACCGCCGCGAGATCGGCGCCGCCGACGATGCCGTCGCCGTCGATGTCGACACCGGGGAACTGTGAGCCGTCGGTGCCCCAGAAGTTGAGGACGATGGCCATGTCGGCGGCGTTGACGGTGGAGTCGGCGATGAGATCGGACGGGCAGCGACAGGCAATCGCGTTGGCGACGAGGCCCCCCAGTGAAACTGAGCGGAAGCGCCCTGAGGGCGAGTCCTGCGGAACGCCGCTACCCCAGAGCACGATCCCTCCATCCTCGCGCAGGGCGACACATCGCCCGCCATTCGCATCAACCTCACGGTAGTTCCCGGTCTGCGGGATCGAACTCAAGCATCCCGCCTCATCGGCGCCCCAGCCTAGGAGCGTGCCATCGAGTTGGATTCCGACAGTGTGCTTCCAACCTCCTGCAACCCGAAGGAACCGACCGTTGGCGGGAGGCGTTGCTTGCCCGAAGTCATTCCACCCCCATCCCCTCGCATATCCGTCAGAGGTGATTGCGAGCGAGTGCCAGTTTCCGGTCGCCAACTGCGCGAAGACACCTTCAGGCACGAGTGCCAATCCAAAGTTCGAGCTTCCCCATGTGACGATCCGTCCCTTCGCGTCGAGCGCGAGGGAATGCCAGTCGCCGGCCGCAATGTCCCGAAACACCCCGCCGGGAACATTGATCTGACCAAATGCGTTTCCGCCCCACGCGGCCACCGCCCCGGCGGCGGTCAGCGCGAGCACCCAATCGGCGCCCGCACAGACCTTCGTCACGGACTGGAGCCGCGGCATGTCAAGGCGAAGGTCGGGGGATCCCCAGCAACGCACCTGCCCATCGACCCCGATGCCAACACCCAGGTTGTAGTTGCAGGATGTAAAGATCATCGGATCGGATGGCAGATTGGCAAGTCCACCCTGCTCATTCGATCCCCAGGCTGTGAGGTGATCGCACTGCGCGCTCGCAGGACCTGCTACGGAAGTCAGCATGGCCACTCCGACGGACGCCATCGCACCTTTCATGTTTCCAACTCCTGACTTCAATGGACTCAGACCTGGCCACTGCGACGTGGCGGGACGCGAAGCGCCGCGCCTGAAAGAGCCATCCAACCCCGCCGCGTGCGCGACGATCAGGAGAAAACCAAAGGAACACGCGATCGCCTGCGCACGCGCGCTCCAGCGTCGAATCCGAGCCGATCGAACCTCGGCCCGAAAACGCCCCGCCGCGCGCGCGTCGAACTCCACCCGCCTCATCGCTCCAACAGCGCCTCCAGCGCGCGGAGTTCGGCGGCGATGTCGGCCTCGGGCGTCCCCTCCTGGAGCAGCAACTCCCGAAGGGTGCGGCGGATACGGATCGACACCATGCGCGTGACCGTCCGGCCGTCGTCGACGGTGTAGCCGAGCGGCGGGCAGCACTCCGCGTACGGCAGACCGTCGATGATGTGGCGCGCGAAGACCTCCCAGGCGTTGGAGCGGCCGTCGGAGACGAGCTCGGCCTGCACCGCCGTCGCCGCGTCCGAGAGCAGCGAGCGCGCCCAGGCGGCCTCGTAGGCCTCCTCGGCGGTCGGCTCGACCGACGCCCACGCCGCGGCGGACTCGATCGACCCGGTCTCGCGGTTGCGGGACGCGTCGCGGCGCAGCCCGCGGGCGTGCAGCACGAGTCCGTTCATCATCCAGCGGCGCAGGCGGGTGCCGCTCTCGGCCCAGCGGCGAAGCGCGTCGGGCCGCGAGAAGAACGCCGCGTAGAAGCCGTGCACGAGCTCATCGGCCTCGCCGAGCGCGCGCAGCGTCGAGCCGCGCACGTAGATGAGCAGCGGCTCGCGGTAGCGCTCCATGAGGTACTCGCGGAGCGTCGGAGCCCCCTGCTCGCCCTCGGCCAGCCGGTCGAGGATCCAGGTCTGCTGCGTGGTGGGAAAGTGGTCGGTGTTCGACACGGTCACCAGAGAGCCACGACGCGGGCGCGCGTGCATCGGCACGGCTCAACCGCGCGCCAACAATCCATCAACCACCAGACGACGAATCCTCGAAGTACGACTCCTCCTTCGGCTGGACCACCACGAAGCCGGAGCCCTCGAAGCGCAGCTGGATCGACTCGCCGCTGCCGCGGCCGAGGAAGGTCTTGAGGCTCATGTCGGTGTGGATCGCGGGCTCGAGCGACGCGCTCCACGCGACCGTCGCGTTCGGATCGGTGAAGACGGGCTGGCCGGGCTTCACCTCGAGCGCGAGCGGGTCGAAGTGCGTCGAGATCGCGAGCATGCCCGAGCCCTCGAAGCGCATGTTGAAGAGTCCGCCGCCGAGGATGCCGGCCACGCGGCGCATGAGCTTCACATCCCACTTCAGCGACGGCTCGAAGGCGAGCACGTCGTTGCCGTTGACGAAGATCGCCTCGTTCTGCATGCCGAGGATGGTGATCTTCTTGGCATCGTCGGCGAGGTAGAGCTTGCCGCTGCCCTCGACCTTGGTGAGCTGGGTGCCCTCGCCGCTGACGGCGCGCTTGAGCATGCGGCCGATGCCGTGCTCGAGCAGGCCCTCGCGGGTGAACTTCATGCCGCCGACGTGCGCGATCATGGAGCCGGTCTTGGTCCAGACCTGGCCGTTGAGGTTGACCTCGAGCACGCGGTCGCTCTCGAGTTCGAAGAGCCCGTGCCCACGGTCCTGCTGGGCGGACTTGCGGACGAATTCCATCAGTGAGTGGCGTGACATGGCGCGGTCCTTCGGGGTTTCGGTGGCGGGATTGCGGGGCGCGCGCGGACGACGTCCGTCAGCCCCCGCCGGACAGTCCGATCGTGATCTCGACGAGGCTGTGCACCGGGCCGTTGCCCATGCCGGGGCACGGGGTGCGGCGCTTGGTGTCTTCCCAGGCCTCGGGGCTCTCGACGTTCTCCGGCCACCACGGCCAGGTGCGGCACTGGCTGGGCCGCGACTTGTAGAGCTGGCAGATGGCCTTGCCGGGACGCGCATCGCGGTCGAGGAAGATGCAGTCGTGCTTGCCGTCGCGGACCAGCTCCTTGAGCGAGCGGCGCGCGCCGATGCGGCGGGTGTAGCGGTCCATGAAGACCTCGAGCGAGACGCCGACGGCCCGCGCCATCGCCTGTGCCTCCTCGGGGGTGAACCAGACCGCGCCAGGTCCGCCGGAGCAGCAGTTGCCGCACTGGGTGCACTCGAAGCGCAGGCCGTCGGCGTACCAGGGCTGGTCGCCGGACCCGTCAGTTGTCACCGGCGCTGCCTTCCGACGCGTCGTCGGGACGACGGCCCGAGGGTGGCGAGGGTGGCGTGGGCGGCGTGGCGCGACCGTCGCCGGTGGTGCCGCCGTTGCCCGGACCCGCGTTCCACGGCTCGATGGTGATCTCGTGCACCGCCGCGCGCCGGCGCGTGGGCGGGATGTGCGAGAGGCTCTGCGGCCGGTCGTCGTAGGCGACGCGATCCATCGTGTAGATCGACTCGAACACCAGGTCGGGATGGTCGAGGAGCGCGTCCTCGATGAGCTCCTCGGCCTGCGCGAGGCTGCCGGCGGTCATCCAGAGGATGATGTTGGCGCCGCGGCCCTCGTCGCCGTCGGAGCTGGTGGCGAACACGACCGCGTGCCAGAGGGTCATGCCCAGGTGGCGGCCGGCCTCGTCGACATTCGTCTCGCGGTCGATGTTGAGCTCGAGCATCCAGCGCTCGCGGAGCTCGAGGAGGAGCTCCTCGAGGTCGGGCCGGTTGTCGGCGAGGTCGAGGACGTTGTCGGAGACGAGCTCGTCCTCCTCGATCGGGTCGTCCTTCTCCTCCCAGGTCTGCTCGACCTCGTGGATACCGAGTCCGCCGAGCATGCGCTCGACCTCGTCGCGCATCTCGACGGGGATCGAGATCACCACGCCCTTCCAGGTGTCGATGAAGACATCGACCCACGGCTCCTCGGCGTTGGCGCCGACGCCGATGGTCACATCCTCGAGCAGGATCTCCTCGAAGTCGTACCAGGTGCGGAGGAACTCGACGAGCGGCATCGGCTCCTCGCCGAGGTAGACGTCGACCATGCGGTAGGCGTCGCGCGAGCCGATCTCGACCACGGGCGTGACCTCCTTGGGCAGGAGGTTGAAGGCGGCGTCGATGAGCGGGCGGAGCCGCTCGTGGCTGACCACCGCGTGGAACAGGAAGGTGTCGGGATCGTCGCCCTTGCCTTCCTGGAAGCGCACGGTGTAGCCCTGCGTGGGGACGCTGAGCTTGGTTTCCCGCACCCCGAGCGGCAGCTGGTAGTCACCGAGGGTGAGCCGCTGGATGTCCTGTCGAATGCGGAAGTCGTCGGCCATGGGCGCATCCTAGCCGATGCGGCGCGGCGCCCCAACGGTGAAAGGTGGCGAAGGGTCGCGGGCGCGAGCGGCGCTCCGTACTCTCGCGCTGCGCTCCGTGCTCTCACGCTTCGCCCCGTGCTCCGGCGCTTCGCCCCGTGCTCTCGCGCTTCGCCCCATTCCTTCACGCTTCGCTTAGGCGTCGCCGAGGTACGCCTCGCGGACGCGCGGATCGACGAGGAGTCGCTGCGCGTCGTCGGCGAGGGTCACGCGACCGGTCTCGAGGACATATCCGCGGTGCGCCAGCTTGAGCGCGGCGCGCGCGTTCTGCTCGACGAGGAGGATGGTGAGGCCCTTGCGGTTGAGCTCCTTGACCGCCTCGAAGATGCGCGCCACCAGCAGCGGCGCGATGCCCATCGAGGGCTCGTCCATCATGAGCAGCCGAGGCCGGGAGAGGATCGCGCGGCCGATCGCGAGCATCTGCTGCTCGCCGCCCGAGAGCGTGCCGCCGAGCTGCGAGGAGCGCGTGCGCAGGATGTCGAACAGCGTGTAGACCTGCTCGAGGTCGCGGGCGATGCCGTCGCGGTCGTCGCGGCCGTACGCGCCCATCATGAGGTTCTCGAGCACGGTCATGCGCGGGAAGATGCGGCGGCCCTCGGGGACCTGCACCAGGCCGCGGCCGACGAGCTTGTCGGCCCGCACGCCGTCGATGCGCTGGCCCGCGAAGTGGATCTCGCCGCCGCGCAGCGGGACGATGCCCGAGACGCACATGAGGGTGGTCGACTTGCCAGCGCCGTTGCCGCCGATGAGCGTGACGATCTCGCCCTCGTGGACATCGAGCGAGACCTCGTGGAGGACCTCGACGGAGCCATAGCCGGCGACGATGCTGCGAACCGAGAGGAGCGGCGTACCGCCGGGGACGGAGGTCATCCGAGGTCCTCCTTGCCGAGATACGCCTCGATGCACTTCGGGTCGTTCTTGATCTCGGCGGGCGTGCCCTCGGCGATCTTCTCGCCGTACTGCAGCACGTTGATGCGGTCGGAGATGCCCATGACCACGCGCATGTGGTGCTCGATGAGGACGACGGTCGTCCCGTTGTCGCGGATCGCCTTGATGAGGCGCATCAGGTCGACGGTTTCCGTCGGGTTCATGCCGGCGGCGGGCTCGTCGAGCAGGATCACGTCGGGGCGCGACGCGAGCGCGCGGGCGATCTCGAGGCGGCGCTGGTGTCCGTAGGGCAGGTTGCCGGCGGCGTCCTCGGCCTTGTCGGCGAGGCCGACGAACTCGAGCAGCGTGAGCGCGTCGCCGCGGGCCTTGCGGCGCTCGGCGATCGCCGACGGCAGCGCGAGGATCGCAGGCAGGAATCCCGTGCGAAGCCGGCGGTCCATGCCGACGGTCACGTTCTCGACGAGCGACAGCTCGGGGAAGAGGCGGATGTTCTGGAAGGTGCGCGCCACGCCCGCGCCGGCCACGACGTCGGGCGTGCGGCGGGTGCGCGACCAGATCACGATGCGACCGGCCGCGCCGAGCGCGAGGCCGAGCAGGATCGGCAGCAAGGTACCGACGAATCCGCCGCCGAAGAGCGTGGCGAGGAAGGCACCGATGGCCTTCATCCACGGGAACGGCTGCTGGTAGACGTAGAGGTCGAGCACCGCCGCCTGCCAGAGCGTCTCGACGCGCACGAGGACCGCGAGGAAGAGCGCGGTGCCGATGGCCGCGCCCGCCGTGCCGGCGATCACCGACGGCGCGAGCTGCCGCTGCGGGTCGCGGCCCGACACGAGCACGCGGCCCTCGGTCGGCTCGTAGACGCCCGTGATCGCGTTGAAGAGCGTGGTCTTGCCGGCGCCGTTCGGGCCGATGACCGCGGTGATCGAGCCCTTCGCGACCTCGACCGAGACGTCCTTGACGGCGGTGAGGCCGCCGAAGCGCATGGTGACCTTCTGCACCGAGATCAGCGACGCGGCGCTCACTTGCGCACCGCCTTCCGCGAATGGACGATGCCGTCGGGGCGGTAGTGCATCATCAGCACGAGCGCGAGGCCGAAGATCAGGTACTTGTAGTTGTCGGGCGAGGAGAGCACGTTGCCCGTCGAGCCGATGCCGGCGCGCTGCATCGCCTGGGTGGCGATCGGGAGCACGACGTTGTTGAGGCCGACCATCACGATCGCACCCACCAGGATGCCGGTGATCGAGCCGATGCCGCCGACGATCACGATGCAGAGCGCGAGGATGGAGACCTGGAAGTCGTAGTTCGCCGGCTCGCCGGTCGACGACAGCAGGCTCGCGCCGAGCGCGCCGGAGATCGCCGCGAGCGCCGCGCCGATGGCGAACGCCTTCAGCTTCGCCTTGTCGGGCTCGATCGCCATGCAGCGGGCGGCGAGCTCGTCCTCGCGCACCGCGAACCACTGGCGGCCGAGGCGGCTGAACTCGAGGTTCCGGCAGAGGAAGACGATCACCGCGAGGATCGCGAGGTAGACGTAGAACCAGCGCACCGGCGTCTCGCCCGAGAAGGGCATCCCGCCGAGCGAAGGCGCGGGCAGCGGGTTGATCCCCTGCGTGCCCTTGGTGATGCTCTCGAGGTTCTTGAGGCTGTCCTGCACGATCTCGCCGAAGCCGAGCGTGACGATCGCGAGGTAGTCGCCGCGCAGGCGGAGCGTCGGCGCGCCGAGCAGCCATCCGCCGAAGGCGCCGAACGCGCCCGCGAGGATGACACCCCACCAGAAGCCGACCTGGAACGGATAGACCTCGCAGGTCAGGATGCCGAACGCGTAGGCGCCGATGGCGGCGAACGCGGCGATGCCGAGGTTGAGGAGCCCGGTCCAGCCCACGACGATGTTGAGGCCGAGCGCCATGATGGCGCTGGTCACGACCGTGCGCATCGGCGCGCTGAGCTGCAGCGACGGGAACGCGAGGTCGATGAGCGGCGTGGCCGCGAGCAGCGCGAGCACCGCGAGCTGACCCCGGGAGAACAGGCCGAAGCCGCGCGAGGAGGCGATCGACATCACACCTTCTCCCGCTGCTTGAGCCCGAGCAGGCCGCTCGGACGGAACACCAGGATCAGGATGAGCACGCCGAAGACGACCACGTTCGTCCAGCGGGTCTCGATGTACTGGTCGCTCATCGCGCGGATGAGGCCGATGAGCACGCCGCCGATCATCGCGCCCGGCAGGCTGCCGATCCCGCCGAGCACCGCCGCGGTGAACGCGTCCATGCCGGCGCGGAAGCCCATCTGGAACGAGATCGTGTTGTTGTAGACCGACCACATGACGCTCGCGGCGCCGCCGAGGAAGCCGCCGATCATGAAGGTCGCCGCGATGACGCGGTCGGTGTCGATGCCCATGAGCTTCGCGGCGATCGGGTTCTGCGCGGTCGCGCGCATGCCGCGGCCAAGGCGCGTCTTCTTGACGAAGAGCGTGAGGCCGATCATGAGCGGGATGGTGACGATGAAGATCGCGAGATCCTCGAGCCGCAGCACCACGTTCGAGTCCTCGCCGAGCAGGTTGCGGCCCTCGAGGAGCTCGGGGAAGTCCTTGCTCGCCGCCGCAGCGTTGCCGCCGCCGAAGACCTCCATCGGCGCCCCGCCCCAGAAGAGCGCGAGGTTCACGAGGATGAAGCTCACGCCGATCGCGGCCACCAGCTGCGTGAGCTTGGGCGCGCGGCGGAGCGGCTTGTAGACGATCCGGTCGATCGCGACGTTGAGACCGCCGCAGAAGAGGCCAGCGCCGATCACCAGCCCGAAGAGGAGCAGCCAGTTCGAGCCCTCCCCGAGCGTGGCGGGGTCGATCACCGCGGCCGCGCCGAGGGCGCCGACGATGGTGAGCGCGAGGAACCCGCCGAGGGTGAACACGTCGCCGTGGGCGAAGTTGATCAGCTCCACGATGCCGTAGACCATCGTGTAGCCAAGCGCCACCATGGCGATGATCATGCCGTTCGACAGGCCATAGATGACCTGCTGCATGAAGACTTCGGTCTCGGTCATCCTTCGTGGCCTGCGGGGATCGGGGTGCTGGCGGGACGCTGGAGGCCGCGGGACCGGAGCGGTCGGCGCGGCACGGGACGGGCTCGCGCGGGGCCGGTCGCCCCGCGCAGGCTCAGTTGACCACCTTGACCGTGGTGAAGTCGCCGTCCTTGACGGTGTTCACGCTCATGGTGCGGTTGGTGGTGTCGCCGTTGGCGTCGAAGCTCCAGGTGCCGAGGGCGCCCGCGAACTCCTTCGTCGCGGCGACTTCGGCGAGGACGGCCTCGCGGGTGACCGCGCCGCCGCCCGCCTGGATGCGCTGCATCGCCGCGATCACGACCTTGGCCGCCTCGTAGCCGTACACCGCATAGCCCTCGGGCTCGCCGCCGTAGGTCTTCTTGTAGTTCTCGTAGAAGTCCTTGCCCTTGCCGGTGAGCAGCTTGGGATCGACGCCGCCGAAGGTGATGAACGCGCGGCCCTCGAGCGCCTTCGCGCCGGCGGCCTCGATGAACGCCTTCTCGTAGCAGCCGTCGGGGACGATGAGCTTCGCCTTGAGGCCGCCCGCGACGATGTCCTTGGCGAGCTGGCCCGCGTTGGTCTGCGTGGTGCCACCGAAGTAGACGAGGTCGGCGCCGGCCTGCTTGATCTTGGTCACGAGGCTCTTGTAGTTCGAGGCCTTCGAGTCGATGCCGTCGGTGCCGACGACCTCGAGGCCGATGTCCTTGGCGCGCTTCTCGAACACGCCGGCGACGCCCTTGCCGTAGACCTCGCGGTCGTTGAGGACGAAGACCTTCTTGGCGCCGAGCTCCTTCGCGTAGTCGGCGGCGACGGCGCCCTGGACGTCGTCGGTCGGGACGACGCGGAAGTAGTTGACCTTGCCGCTCGGGCGGTAGACGGCCGGCTCGTTCGACTCGCCGAAGCCCGCCTTGGTGAGGTTGGGCGCGGTGTTCGCGGGGCTGACCATCACGATGCCCGCCGAGTTGAGCTTCGGCATCGAGATCTTGGCGGCGCCCGAGTTGTAGGTGCCGATGTAGGCGACCACGGAGGCGTCGGCGATCGCCTTGTCGGCGTTCTGCGCCTCGACGGCCGGATCCCAGTTGCCGCGCTGCGGGCTGGCGTCGTCCCAGTCCTCGTAGGTGAGGACCTGGTCGCCGATCTTGCCGCCGACCTCGGCGATCGCCATCTTGATGCCGTTGACCATGCTGGTGGTCTGGGCGTTGGCGCTGCCGGTGCG
>JBMOGJ010000094.1:0-11318 GCA_049318425.1 Phycisphaerales bacterium
AGCGGCAACTACCACCCGCACGGCGAGAGCGTGATCTACCCCACGCTCGTGAACATGGGCCAGGACTGGAAGGCCCGCTACATGTTCGTCGACAAGCAGGGCAACTTCGGCTCCATCGAGGGCGATCCGCCGGCGGCGATGCGCTACACCGAGGCGCGCATGACGCACGCCGCGATGGCGATGATGGAGGACCTCGACAAGGAGACCGTCGACTTCAAGCCGAACTACGACGAGCGTCTCATGGAGCCGTGCGTGCTCCCGGGCAAGTTCCCGAACCTGCTGGTGAACGGCTCCTCCGGCATCGCGGTCGGCATGTCGAGCACGATGCCGCCCCACAACGTGCGCGAGATCTGCGGCGCGATCGTGGCCACCATCGACGATCCGCTCATCGGCGTCGAGCGGCTCATGGAGATCGTGCCGGGACCGGACTTCCCGACCGGCGGCATCATCATGGGCCGGCGCGGCATCATGGAGGCGTACGCCTCGGGCCGCGGGCGGATCGTGCTGCGCGGCTGCGTCCGCCACGAGAAGTCGGCCGGCCGCGACGTGATCATCATCGACGAGATCCCCTTCCAGGTCTCGCAGTCGGCGCTCATCGAGAAGATCGTCGACGCCCACAAGGAAGGCCGCATCGAGGACATCTCGCAGGTCCAGAACCACTCGGGCCGCGACGCGCGCACGCGCATCCAGGTCGTCCTCAAGAAGGGCGCCGACCCGGCGATCGTCGAGAAGCAGCTCTACGAGTTCACGCCGCTCCAGTCGAGCTACTCGATCCAGAACATCGCGCTGGTGAACCACCAGCCGCGCACGCTCTCGCTGCGCCAGCTCATCCAGTGCTACATCGACCACCGCTGCGACGTCATCCGCCGCCGCTGCGAGTTCGAGCTGCGCCACGCGCGCCAGGCCGCCCACAAGCTCGAGGGCCTGATCTACGCGGTGTGCGACATCGACGAGGTCATCCGGCTCATCCGCACCAGCCGCACCCGCGAGGAGGCGATCACGCGGCTCATGGAGCGCGCGTTCCGCATCCCAGCGTCGTACCCGCGCATCGACATCGTGCCCACCCGGCTGGTCGAGCGCGCGGAGAAGCTCTTCAACGACGGCAAGGGCGGCGTGCACCTCACCCGCGTCCAGGCCGATGCGATCGGCGCGCTGCGCCTGATCCAGCTCGTCGGCCTCGAGATCGAGAAGCTCGCGGGCGAGCTCGCGTCGCTCCTCGCGAAGATCGACGAGCTCGAGGCGATCCTCGCCGACGCGGGCCGGATCCTCGCCATCGTGCGCGCCGACACCATCGCGCTCGCCGAGCGCTTCGGCGACGAGCGACTCACCCGCATCGAGGGCAACGAGGCGGAGGACTTCGAGCTCGGCGAGCTCGTGCCGCAGCACACCTGCGTCGTCACGGTCAGCCACGCCGGCTACGTCAAGCGCCTGCCGCTCGACACCTACCGCACCCAGGGCCGCGGCGGCAAGGGCATCAAGGGCGCCGAGCAGCGCGACGACGACTACGTCGAGCAGGTCATGGTCTGCGGGTCGCACGACGACCTGCTCTGCTTCACCGACACGGGCCGCGTGTTCCGCATCAAGGTGTGGCAGATCCCCGAGATGGCGCGCACCGCCAAGGGCCGCGCGATCGTCAACCTGCTCGAGCTGCGCGAGGGCGAGAAGGTCCGCACCTTCCTCCCGATCGAGGACTTCGAGAAGAAGGAGGACTACCTCGTCTTCTCGACCTCGAAGGGCCGCGTGAAGCGCACGAGCCTGAAGGACTACCGCAACGTGAACCGCGGCGGCATCATCGCCATCGCGCTCAACGACGGCGACAACCTGATCGGCGTCGTCTCGACCTCGGGCACCGACCACGTGCTGCTCGCGACCAAGGAGGGCATGGCGATCCGCTTCGACGAGGACGACGCCCGCGTCATGGGCCGCGACACCGCGGGCGTGAAGGGCATCGAGCTCGCCGACAGCGACGAGGTCGTCGGCATCGTGCGCTGCGACGACACGCGCGCGCTGCTCACCGTCACCTCGAACGGCTTCGGCAAGCGCACCGGCTTCGGCGAGTACCTCGTGCAGAGCGAGGACGGCTCGACGCGCGCGCAGTCGCGCGGCGGCAAGGGCCGCATCGACATCCAGACCAACGACAAGAACGGCTTCGTGGTGGCGGTCCTGCCGATCGCGACGACCGATTCGGTGGTCGTGGTCTCCAGCAGCGGCATGCTCGTGCGCACGCCCGCGGCGGAGATCCGCGAGATCGGCCGCAACACCCAGGGCGTGCGCGTCGTGCGCCTGAAGGACGGCGACGCCGTCGTCGGCGTGGCGAGCGCGCCGCGGGACGACGATGCGGGCGGCGGCGAGCCGGGGAACGCCGATGCGGCGAGCGATGGCGCGAGCGACGGCGCGACCGACGGCGCGGCTGGCGCCGGCGACACACCCGACACCGGAGCCGGGAACTAATCCGTGTTCCGCGTCCGGCGCCAGAAGCACGAACCGCGCATCGAGCTCGCGCCGCTCATCGACGTGATGCTCTTCCTGCTCACCTTCTTCATCTACCAGGTGATGGTGACCGAGCGGGTCGACCTCGTGCCGATGGAGCTGCGCGCCTACCAGTCGGGCACCGCGGCGAAGCCCGCGCCGGCGGCGACCATCTCCATCGACCTCGACGGCGTGCTGTACCTCGACCGCATCCCGGTCGCACTCGATGAGCTGGTCTCGCGGCTCGAGCCGATGCGGACGACCTCGCCCGACCTGGTGGTCTACCTCGCGCTCGCCGACGGCGCGTCGCAGGTCGACCGCTC
The DNA here is from genome assembly GCA_049318425.1 of Phycisphaerales bacterium. Taxonomy (GTDB): domain Bacteria; phylum Planctomycetota; class Phycisphaerae; order Phycisphaerales; family SM1A02; genus QWPT01. The sequence goes on from JBMOGJ010000094.1 coordinate 2,793, forward strand.
CGCCCTGCTGCTCGATGTCTGGGACCGGCTCCAGCCGGCCAAGTTCAACGTGAACATCGTCGGTCGGCGCAACCGTGGCCCCGAGATCCTCGACGGCGCGGCGGTTTCCGCCCCCGCGCCCGCCGGGCCGGCGCCTACGGTGACGCCTGCTCCGTGAATCTCGCCGCACTCCGCCGCCTTCCGCCGTGATCGCCTGGGTCCACCGCAACCTCCCCATCGTCCTCGCCGCGGTGCTCTCGCTCCTGCTGCACACGGCGGTGCTGTTCCCGCTGATCGAGATCGTCGGACTCGGCCGCTTCGCCGACGACGCCGAGCAGACCTCGCTGGGCAAGGCGAACCCGGGGCTCAAGGGACCGACGCTCGACTCCGAGCGCGATCCCCGCCGCGAGCAGCTCACGGAGCGCGAGCGGCGCCTCCAGCGGAACCTCGCCGTGCGCCGCGTGCAGCAGGAGCTGCGCGAGAAGCGCGCCGAGCAGCCGAAGCCGGAGGAGCGCACGCCGGACGATCCGAAGCCCGAGCCCCCGAAGCCGGAGGAGAAGATCGAGCTCGGCATCGATGCGTCGGACGCCGTCACCATGAACTGGATCGGCTACGCCGAGTACGAGAAGCACCTCGCGGCGCTCGCCGAGGTCGAGCAGGCCGCGCTGCGGCTCGAGGCGTCGAGCGGTGCCGGCGGAACCGCGTCGCCCACGCTCCCGCCCGCGCCCCCCGCGCCGACGGTCGCGATGTCGCCCAATCCCGGCGACGCCACGCTGCCCCCCACCGCCGGCGGCGCAGACGGGGCCGCCGAGACGAACCTGATCGCCCCCGCCTCCACGACGCCGAGCTCGCCGAGCACCGCCACCGCGCGCACCGAATCGCCCGAGGCCACCGGAACCGACGCCGAGACCGCGCGACCCGAACGCGCGCCGCTGCCGGCGCCCAATGGGACCACCGCCGCGCCGAAGCCGAACGCCACCGCGCGGAACACGCCGCCCGACCCGGTCACCAAGCCCCCGATCGACGCGCCGACCGACCTTCCGAGCGATGTCCCGGTCGATGACCCGACGCTGCCGCCCGCTGCGGACACGCCGCCCGCGGTCACGCCCGACGCCGCGAAGCCCAAGCCCGCGCCGACCGAGATCGATCCCGCGAAGGATCCGAAGGCGGAGACCACGCCGACGCCCGATGCGACCGCGCCCAACGAGAAGCCCGATCCGTCTCTGATCGAACCCGAGAAGCGGCTCGACTCCGCGAAGAGCGGCGAGGCGGCGAACCTGCCACCCCGCGAGAACGCCGACCCGGACGAGCTGCTGCCGCTGCCGCCGCTTCCCGCACCGGTGCTGCCCAAGGACCCGAGCACCGAGACCTCGACCAGCGAGACCCCTACGCCGGGCGCCGCCAGCGAGCTCCCCACCGCCACCGACGCCACCAACAAGCAAGGCGGCGGCGTGAAGGGGCCCGAGGTCGTCGACGGTGCCGCATCGACGCCCGCGCCGCCGTCCCCCGCGGGTACGCCGGGCGACGCACGCGCCGACCAGGGCGCGCTCTCGACCCGCGAAAGCGATCCGACGTCGATCATCGATGTCCCGGCGAACGCGTGGCAGAACGGCAAGCCGCTCGCCCGCAAGGGCATCATGCTGCAGACGGTCAAGCCCCGATTCCTCACGCTCAATCTCATCGATGGCGTGCGGTTCAACCCGATCGTCGAGCTCATCATCGGGCGCGACGGCGTGCCGCAGCACGTGGTCATCGCGCGCAGCAGCGGCAACGCCGCGGTGAACGAGGCGATCCGCAGCGCCCTCTTCAAGTGGCGCGCGAGCGGCAAGCAGATCAGCGGTCTCAAGCCCGGGCAGACGGTGACCATCCGCCTCAAGCTCATCATGCTGCAGGACTGAGCGGCGCCGCGGGGCGCGTCATGTCATGCGCATCAGGCCATGCGCGTCACGTCATGCGCGCCCGGCGCGCGTCAGGCCAGCCGATCGCGCCACGCGTGCAGCCGATGGTAGTCGGTGAGGTCGTACTGCAGCGGCGTCACGGTCACGAAGCGCTCGTTGAGTGCCTCGACGTCGGTGCCTTCCTTGGTGTGGAAGAACTCCATGCCGTTGCCGTTGGGCCAGTAGTACGGCCGACCGTCGGGCGAGACGCGACGCTCGTAGTTGTCGATGCCGGCCGCGGTGTTCATGGTCACGACCTTGAGCCGCGGCATCGGCGCGTCGGCGGTGTGGGTGCGCGGGACGTTGATGTTGACCACGGTGTGCGGGTCGATCCGGTGGCGGATCACCTGGTCGATCGCGTGGCGCGCGATCTCCGCCGCCCGGCGCCAGTGCGCGGCGCCACCACCCATGTGCAGGCTCACGGCGATGGCCGGGACGCCGAGGAACGCGCTCTCGACCGCGGCGCCGACCGTTCCCGAGTAGATCACGTTGATGCCGACGTTCGCGCCCGAGTTCATGCCCGAGATCACCAGATCGGGCAGCTGCCCGGCGCCGAACAGGTCGGGCCAGATGCGGCGCAGGCCGAGCTTCACGCAGTCGGCGGGGCGACCCTCGACCGCGTATCCCTTCATGTGGGCGTTCGGCTGGACCTCCTCGACGAGGAGCGGCGTGTGGAAGGTGATGCCGTGGCTGGTGGCGCTCTGCACATCGGCCGGCGCGATGGTGAGGACCTCGCCGAGGTCGCGGATGGCGCCGTGGAGGGCCGCGATGCCGGGTGCGTGGATGCCGTCGTCGTTGGTGAGCAGGATGCGCATGCGCCGCGCAGCGTACTGAAAACGGCTTACCATGCCGCGCGCGACGGCGCACGCCGTCGGACCCCTTCCGCCCGCGCCACACGCCCGACCCGTGCAAGCACTCGGCATCATCCTCGGCACCATCAGCGCGCTCGCGATCCTCACGGCGATCGTCATCGTCGTGCGCATCGCGCAGGCGCAGCGCGGCATCCCGCGGGTGCGCGACGGCGACCGGCTGCCGCCGGCGACCGGGCTGCTGACCATCGTCATCCCCGCCCACAACGAGGCGCGTGTGATCGAGGCGAGCGTGCGCGGGCTACGGGCGCAGACGCGGCGCAACTTCGAGGTCATCTACGTCCTCGACCGCTGCACCGACCGGACGCGCGAGCTGCTCGAGTCGGCCGCCGAGGGAGATCCGCGCGTCCGGATCATCGAGAACGGCTCATGCCCGCCCGACTGGGCGGGCAAGTGCAACGCCTGCCGCGTCGGCGCCGAGGCGGCGCGCGGCGAGTGGCTGCTGTTCACCGACGCCGACTGCCGGTTCGCGCCCGACCTGCTCGACGCGATGCTCGCCATCGCGCAGGCGCGCGGAACCGCGCTGCTCTCGGCGCTCGGCCGGCTGACCTTCCAGCACCGCTTCGAGCGGGTGCTGCAGCCGGTCGCGTCGACGGTGCTGATCCGCATCTTCCCGATCGACAAGGCCAACCGCGACGAACGCCGCTGGCCCTTCGCGAACGGGCAGTTCCTGCTGTTCCGCCGCGAGGACTACGTCGCCTTCGGCGGCCACGAGTCGGTCAAGGACGCACTGCTCGAGGACCTCGCCTTCGCCTGGCGGATGCACGCCAAGGGCTACCGCCTGGGCGTGGTCGACGCGACGCGGCGCATGGAGGTCGCGATGTACGACTCCGTGCGCTCGATGCGGTCGGGCTGGACGCGCATCTTCATCGAGGCGTGCGGGCGCAAGCCGGCGCGGCTGCGGTTCGCCGCGTTCGAGCTGCTGGTGCTGTCGGTGGTGTTCCCGTGCTCCGCGCTCGCGGCGACGGCGCTCGGGGTCGTGGGCGCGTTCCGCGGCGACGACCACGCGCTCACGCTCGCGGCGCTCGGCGGCGGCGCGATCGTGGCGATCTTCGCGGCGGTCGGGCTGATCCACCAGCGCCAGCGCGCGCCGCTGCTCGGGAGCGTGCTGCATCCCTTCGCCGCGGCGACCGTGGCATGGTGGCTGTTCGACGGCGGACGGATGCTGAAGAAGCGCGTGCCGATCCGCTGGGGCGGCAAGGAGTATGTGTTGGAGCCGCATGTTTGAGCGCTCGCAGCTGCGGCTGCTCGCTTTGGCGTGAATGAGGTGGGTTTGAGCGCGCGCAGCTGCGGCTGCTCGCTTTCGCGAGAATGACGCGTGGGCTGAGCGCTCGCGGCTGCGGCCGCTCGCTTTCGCGTGCATGACGTGGGGTTGAGCGCTCGCGGCTGCGGCCGCTCGCTCTGGCGTGCATGACGTGAGGTGGCGGCGCGCGCGTGGCGTGATGGGGCGGTGCGAGTGCGTCGGTGTCCCGTGGGCGCGTGAATGCTGATACGCTTGGTCGAGACGATGTACGCGCCGCTGCTCGCCAACCGCTACCTCACTTCGCGCATCATTCCGTTCATCGCGGTGGCGGCGGTGGCGCTGTGCGTGGCGCTGGTGATCGTGGTCGTGAGCGTCATGTCGGGGTTCCTCGAGATGGTGCGCGCGTCGGGCAAGACGATGACGGGCGACGTCGTCATCAGCCGGCCGATCACGGGCATGCCGTACTACCAGGAGCTCATCAAGGAGATCGAGGCGCTGCCCGAGGCAGCCGCCGCGAGCCCGATCGTCGAGACCTTCGGTCTGCTCCAGATGCAGTACGGCACCGGCGACGGCGGCAAGCAGATCGAGATGGTCGAGGTCTGGGGCATCGATCCCGCGTCGCTCGACCGCGTCGCGGACTACGGCCGGAAGCTGTACTGGAGCAAGCCCGGCGACGCGGCGCTCGCGACCATGGCGCCCGACGACCCGCTGCGGAACCCGTTCTACCACCGCGAGGCGGACGGCATGCGGATGGCCACCGCCGACGGCCGGCCGGGCCTCGTGCTCGGCATCGAGATCTCGCCCTTCAACCGCCGCGGCCGCGACGGCGCGTACCGGACGAGCCAGGCCCCGGGCGCGCCGCAGGACGCCGACTACTTCATGCCCAACGCGGGCAAGGTGATCCTCACGCTCGTGCCGGTGTCGGAGGGCGGCTCGCTCGGCGGCGAGCGGAAGCGCGACTTCACCGTCGTCAACGAGTTCCAGAGCGGTCTGTTCCAGATCGACGCGAACCGCATCCTGGTGCCGCTGCCGGTGGCGCAGGAGATGCTGCGCCTCGACGCCGCGCCTATGGTCTCGCGCACCGAGTTCGACGAGGACGGCCGTCCCAAGGTCATCGGCGAGAGCCCGAGCCGCGCGACCACCATCGTCGTGCGCGCGCGTCCGGGCGTCGATCCCGTCACGCTCCGCGACGCGGTGCGCGGCGCGTACGCGCGCTTCCACGAGCGCATCTCGCTCGACAAGAACCTGCCGGTCAACCCGCCGTTCCCCGATCTCGTCAGCATCGAGACCTGGGAGGAGCGGCTCGCCGACTTCATCGGCCCGGTCGAGAAGGAGCGCGAGCTCATGCGCACGCTGTTCTCGATCGTGTACATCGTGTGCGCGGGACTCGTGCTCGCGATCTTCTGGTCGATCGTGCAGGAGAAGACGCGCGACATCGGCATCCTGCGCGCGGTCGGCGCGTCGCGCACGGGCGTCCTCTGGATCTTCCTGCGCTACGGACTGCTCATCGGCATCGTCGGCTCCGCGATCGGCGTGCTGCTCGCGTGGGCGATCATCGCGCGGATCAACGACATCCACACGCTGCTCGGCACCGCCGCGCCGGGATGGCTGCGCGTCGTCGCGTGGGTCCTGACCGCCGGCATGCTCGGGCTCACGGTGCGCGGCACGCTGCGCGCCTCGGCGCTGCACGTGGTGCTGTGGGGCTTCGGCACCGCGGCGATGGCCGTGGTCTCGGTCGTGCTGCTCCACCACGAGGGCTTCCTCGTCTGGGATCCGAGCGTCTACTACTTCAGCCGCATCCCCGACTCCCTCGACTGGCACACCGCGTGGACCACGATGGCCGGCGGCATCGTCTTCAGCGTGATCGGCGCGTCGATCCCGGCCGCGCGCGCGACCGACACCGACCCGGTCAAGAGCCTCCGCTACGAGTGACCCCCTTCCCATGACCATGCTGCTCGAAGCCGAACATGTGAAGAAGACCTACCGCCTGGGGCGGGTCGATGTGCCCGTGCTGCGCGGCGCGTCGATCACCGTCGACGAGGGCGAGTGGGTCGCGATCGTGGGCAGTTCGGGCAGCGGCAAGAGCACGCTGCTCCACCTGCTCGGCGGGCTCGACCGGCCGGACGCCGACTCGGGTCCGGTGCGCTTCGCCGGCGAAGAGCTCAACCGCTTCGGCGCGCGGCGGGAGAACCTCTACCGGAACCGCGACGTCGGCTTCGTGTTCCAGTTCTACCACCTGCTGCCGGAGCTCACCGTGCTGGAGAACGCGATGCTGCCCGCGCTGGTCGGGCTCTCGCGGGTCCGCTGGATCTCCGACCGCGCCGCGCTGCGGAAGCGCGCCGCCGAGCTGCTCGAGACTTGCGGGCTCTCGCACCGGCTCGGGCACCGACCCGCCGAACTCTCGGGCGGCGAGCGCCAGCGCGTGGCGATCGCGCGCGCGCTCATCAACAAGCCGCGCGTGCTGCTGGCCGACGAGCCGACGGGCAACCTCGACATCCACACCGGCGGCGGGATCCTCGACCTGCTTGCCGAGCGCCACGCCGAAGGCCTCACGATGGTGATGGTCACCCACGACGCCGCGGTCGCGGCGCGCGCGCAGCGGCGCGTGCGGATCGTCGACGGTCGCGTCGAGTGACCGCGGGGGCGGGTCGCACGCGCGACGCTCAGTCGTTGGTCGCGAACCACGCGGATGCGCGCGCGCACGCCTCGTCGAGGCCCATGCCGAAGTGGCGCTTGAAGCGCGCGGCCTCTCCCTCGCTCGTCCGCGGAGCCTCCGCGTAGCGCACGAACGCATCGGGCGCCTGCTGGTCCAGCCACGAGGTGAGGAGATACGAGAGCGAACGCGCCAGCTCCGGGTCGGCCGTCCACGCGGCGTCGCCGTAGCGCGCGCCCACGATCGCGCCGAAGCCGGTGCCTCCGCGCAGTGCCTTGAGCCCGCGCTTCCGCAGCTCCGCGTCCATGCCGGCGGCGGGTACGGCGGCGGTGGCCATGAGCCTCGGAAGCCCTTCGTTGAGCCACGCGGGTCCACGCTCGGGCGAGCCGGCGAGGTGCAGCACCGCGCGCGCCAGGCCGACCGACGCGTTGTAGCGCTGCCGCATCGGGTCGCTGTCCGGGCGCACCAGGACGATCGGCCGCGGCTCGGCCGGCTGCCCCGACGACGGATAGACCGCGACCGCATCCGGGTGCTGCGCGGCATCGCCGCCGAACGCCGCGTGCAGCAGCAGGCGCCAGCGGTCGCGGTCGGACACGATCACCACCGGGATGATCCCCTGCTCGGCGATGTTCACGGTGCAGCGCTCGAACCGCAGTCGCCAGTCGCGGAACTGCCGCTCCAGCGACGCCGCGTCGCGCACGAACTCCTGGTCGCCGCTCTCGGCCAGCAGCGCGATGTGGGCGGTCTCGTGCAGCGTGGCGCTGCCGCCGGTGCGCGAGAGCAGCGCCCGCGCCGCCTCGATGCTGGCGGCGCTCACCGACTCGACATCCTGGCTGTGCAGCACCGGCCACGGCGTGGTCGGAAAGGCCGCGGCCTCGGGCGTGAGGCGGGCGACGGCCGCCGCGCGGTCGTCGGCGAGCTTCTTCGCACGGGCGACCGCGAGTGCACCAGCCTCGCGTCGGGCGGCGTCGAGGCGCGCGTCGCTCGCGCCGCACTTGCGGGCCCAGTCCATCGCGGTCTTCGCGGCGACGCTCGACGGATCGAGCGAGACCACCACCGCCGCCGCGTCGGCGCACGCATCCGCGTCACGCTCCGACACCAGGGCCTTCAGCGCGATCAGCGCCGGGCCAGGCCGGAGCGACTCCCAACCGATCGCGCCGCACGAACCATCGAGCCCGAATCCGTCCCAGCGGAGCACCTTGCAGCGCAACTCGCGGCCGTCGGCAAGCTCCAGCCGGACTTGAGGCTGAAGCTCGAGATTCCGCGACTGGATATCCGCTGCGGCCGGTGCATAGGTCGCCAGAACGGCAGCGAGCACGGGGAGATTGGCTCGGATCGTCATGGTGGTTTGGCAGAATACCGTGCGTTTCGAGTATTCCGGCGGGTCCGTATGCCGAAAAGAGGGCTTGGGAGGCGGGCATGCTTCTTGCCCTGTTCGTCGCCCAACCGGTACGGAGTTCCCGTCTCCGGTGATGCATGAGAGATACGATGGCGTTCAGGATCTCGAACCGCGCCGCACGGCGACGCGTCCGGGACCTGAGGAATGAAGGGTCTGAGGAACCGGCAACGGTTCATGAACGCAGGATCAGGAAGGAGTTCCCATGTTCGAACGACTCACCGACCGTGCCCGCAAGGTGATGGCCCTGGCCAACCAGGAAGCCCAGCGGCTCAACCACGAGTACATCGGCACCGAGCACATTCTGCTCGGACTTGTGAAGGAGGGATCCGGTGTCGGCGCGAACGTGCTGAAGAACCTGGACATCGACCTCCGCAAGGTCCGCCTCGAGGTCGAGAAGCTCGTCAAGAGCGGCCCCGAGATGGTCACCATGGGCAAGCTCCCGCAGA
>JBMOGJ010000095.1:0-11176 GCA_049318425.1 Phycisphaerales bacterium
TCTTGTCCTGCTGCTTCTCGTGCTGGCGCTCGACGGTGAGCATGCGCTCGGCGCGGAGCGCGCGGAACGCCGCGTAGTTGCCGGGATACTCGCGCAGCACGCCGCGGTCGATCTCGATGATGCGGGTGACCACGCGGTCGAGCAGCCAGCGGTCGTGGGAGATGAGCACGACGCTGCCCTTGAACTCGTCGGCGAGGAAGTCCTCGAGCCAGCGGCGTCCCTCGATGTCGAGGTGGTTGGTGGGCTCGTCGAGGAGCAGGAGGTCGGGGTTCGACAGCAGGAGCCGGGCGAGCCCAAGCCGCGCCTTCTGGCCGCCGGACAGTCCCTTGATCGGCAGGTTGAAGTCGTCGTCGGTGAACCCGAGGCCGTGGAGCGCGGCGTCGATCTTGTGATCGATCGCGTAGCCGCCCGCGGCCTCGATGGCGCCCTCGAGCTGGACCTGGCGGTCCATCAGCTTCTCGAGTTCGTCGGGCTCGGCGGTGCCCATGCGCTCGTACACGCCCTCGAGCTCGGTCTTGAGCTGGTCGATCGAGGCGAACGCCTCGGCGGCGGCGCCGCGGAGGGTCTTGTCCTGCGGCAGCTTCGGGTCCTGCTCGAGGTAGCCGATCCGCACGGTGCGCGCGATCTGCACCTCGCCGTCGTCGGGCTTCAGCACGCCGCAGATGAGCTTGAACAGCGTGCTCTTGCCGCAGCCGTTGCGGCCGACGAGGCCCACGCGCTCGCCTTCGTGGATGGAGCCGCTGACCCCGTCGAGCAGGAGACGGGTGCCGTGGCCGAAGCGGAGGTTGGCGAGGGTGACGAGCGACATGGGGAGAGACCCGCAAGCGTAGCGAAACCGCGCCGCGATGGCGGTTGCCGAGCGGCGGTGGCGGCGGTGTGTCGGCCGCGTCGGGAGGGGGCCGAAGGCGTCAGTCGCGGGGGATCAGCTTCCCGCGCCACTCCCAGAGCCAGCCGACCAGTCGGCGGTCGCGGGGCGGGAGGATCGTTCGCGCGACGAACGCTGCGATCGCCGGCGAGACGACGGCGGCCAAGGCCGCGTATCCGACCATCACGCACAGGGACACGGTGGCGAAGAAAGGGAGGTTCGACGCGTTGGCGGCGTTGGACCAGGCGCGGGTGCTGCCGACGGCGACGCCGGAGAACTGCGCGTCGACCGCGTGGATCGCGAGCGCGATGCCGCTGCCGACGACCGCGGGAAGCGCGCACCAGATCGCGCGTCGGAGCGCGGAGTGCCGCAGCAGCCCGATGCCGAGGAAGATCGCGAACGGTGTCGCGACCACGAGTCCGATCGCCTGGAGCAGCACGAAGGGGAGCAGCGCGTTCCACGACCTGCGGCTGGCGGAGATCGCGGCCTGTCCCGCGTCGGACGCGAGCCAGGCCTCGTCGACGGCGCCCCAGCGCGTGTACGTCTGCGGGTCCGCAGCGTCGGTCGGTGCGGTGGTTCTGGGGCCCGTTCGGGCGTAGATGTCCACGAGCGCCTCGCCCGACTCCTGGGCGGCGATCGACGTGGAGGCGCCCGAGAAGCCGCCGGTTGCGGCGGCGAGCGCGATCGCCGCGGCGATCACGAGGGCTGCGAGCGTCGACGCGGTCACCGACTTGATGCGGTTGATCCAGGGCGTGGCGGTCGGGTACTCGAAGAGCGCGCTCGGCGTGCCGCATTCGCCGCAGCGCACGAAGAGCAGGCCGGTGTCGGCGTCGCGTTCGATGGTGCGACCGAGGAGCGGGTGGAGGCACTGCATGCAGAGCCGGTCGCCGTCGAGGGTCTCGCGCGCGGGCGTGGAGGCGGGCTGGCGCGTGGTCTCCGGCTGGCGCGTCAACTCTGTCGTGCGCTGGACTCCAGCGTCGCCGGAGCCGGACTCGTGGGGTTGCTGGGCGGATGTCATGGGCGTAGGGCGTTTCGGTGGGATGGCTGCGGCGCGCAGGAAGGCGGCGTCGCGCTCAAGGCGAGGGGATGGCGGCGGACGGCGCGGCGTGCCGCTGGGGCATGCGCGCGTGACCTTGTCGGAGGAAGACGTGGTTGCGGCGGTGCCGCGCGGCGAACATCCGGGCGATCCACGCATGGATGGGGAACGCGACCAACGCGAGGAGCGCGCTCACGAGCACCACCGCAGCGCAGCACAGCGCGATGCGGCCGAGGATGTGTGGCTGCAGCGCGTCGGCGATGTCCCGCGTCGACGACACGGGCTCGGAGAGGATCGCGAACAGCCCGCCGGCGACGGTGACGGGCAGCGCGCCCAGGATCCAGGCGCATGCGATCCCGGTGATGCGGCGCGCGTGGGGTGCGAACGCGATGGCGCCGATCGCGCCGGCGACGGCGCACGGCACCGCCAGCGCGAGGAACTCGAGGACGAGGCCCCAGCGCGCCAGCCGGTCCAGATCCTCGAAGGACGCAAGCTCCCGCTGGCGCTGCACGAGCAGCGCGCCGATGCCGATGGCGAGCAGGCCGGCCGCCTGCGAGCTGCCGAGCGCGATGCCGAGCCGCATGTTGAGCGCCCGCAGCCGCGCCCAGGTGCGGAACGGCTCCCGCGCGCCCCGCGGGCTCCACCGCACCGCGAACCCGCAGCGCGGGCAGCGCGCGACCCACATCCGCAGCGCGCGCGCGTAGGTCCGCGACGCCGCGTCGAGCGGCTTTCCGCAGGAACTGCAGCAGTGGGAGAGCATGGTCGGCAAGCATACCCGCGCGTACACTGTCCGCCCCGTGCGCGACCCGAGCCTCTACCGACGAAAGCTGGCCTATCCGATCATCACGCTGTGCGCAGCGGGGGTGATCTTCTTCTATTCGCGCGGGCAGATCGGCACCACGGCGCCCGCGGTGCAGGGCGACTACGAGTCGTTCGCGCGCGAGGTGATGGTCGAGGTCCGCGGTGGCCGTCCGATCCCGAAGGCGGTCGATCCCGCGATCGAGCAGGTCTTCGCGGCGATGGCGCCGGCGAGCGTGCGCGCGGGCTCGGCCGGTGGCCTGAGCTACGAGTTCACCGGTCCCACGGATCCGGGGTCGGGGCTGCCGCACATCCAGTCGGTGGTGGTGCGCGGCGAGGACGGCGAGGGCGTGTCGCTCGCGATCTCGATCCTCGGCGGTCGGCCGGAGGTGGTCGGCGTGGCGCGGGTGGCGCCGCTCCCGCGGCAGGCCGAGGGCGCCGCGTCGGACGCCGACGGCGCTGCGTCCGACGCCGACGGCAAGGAGCGTGCACCGTGAAGGGTCCCATGAAGGCGTTCATGAACGGTCAGTTCGTCGACGCGGCGGAGGCGCGGGTCGGGTTCTTCGATGCGGGCTTCCAGCACGGGATCGGCCTGTTCGAGACCATGCTCGCCCGCGATGGCGCGGTGCTGCGGCTCGAGGAGCACCTCGACCGGCTCGCGACGAGCGCGCGCGAGCTGCGGCTGTTCGACCCGCTGCGCGTCGAGCCGCTCGCCGAGGCGGTGCACCTCTGCCTCGACCAGAACGGCATGAAGGACGCGCGCGTGCGCATCACGCTCACCGCGGGCGACATGGGCAAGCCGTTCGCCGGCGCCAACGCCGCGGGCGAGCGGCCGGCGGCGCCGCAGCCGACGGTGGCGATCCACGTGCAGCCGCCGACGCGCTATCCCGACGAGCTCTTCGCCACGGGCGTCGCGGTCTCGATCGCGGAGGGTCGTGCGAATCCCCACGATCCGTTCGCGGGGCACAAGACGCTGAACTACTGGCCGCGCATCGCGGCGCTGCAGCGTGCGGGCGAGTCGGGCTGCGCCGAGGCGCTCTGGTTCACCATCGGCAACCACCTCGCGAGCGGCAGCGTGTCGAGCGTGTTCCTCGTCAAGGACGGGCGCATCCGCGTGCCGTTCGCGCGCGGCGAGGGCGTGCCGTCGCCGGTGCTGCCGGGTTGCACGCGCGCCGCGGTGGTGCGCTGGGCCGAGGGCACGGGCGTGCAGGTCGAGCGCGCGAACCTCGCCATCGACGATGTGCTCGCGGCCGACGAGATCTTCCTCACCAACTCGAGCTGGGGCGTGATGCCGGTCGTGCGCGTCGAGCGCCACCACGTCGGTGCGGGCGTCCCGGGTCCGGTCGCGCGCGCCATGCGGGAGAAGTGGCTGTCATGAGCGACGCGGGCGGAACGGGGTCCTCCGGTGGTGGAGGCGCGGAGGGTGGCGCGCCGGGTGGAACTCCGGGCGGAATCCCCGGCGGAATCCCTGGCGGAATCCCCGGCGGCTTCCGCGTGTTCACCGTCGGACGCACCATGGGTCGCGACGCCGCGAGCCGCTTTCGCGTGAAGCCGCCGTGGCGCGCGCGGGCGGGCGCTGGTCCGCTCGAGCGCGCGCTGGTGGGACTGCTGACCTTCGTGCTCGCGTTGCCGATCGCGCTGCTGCTGCTTGCGATCGGGCTGCTGCTGCTCGCGCTCTTCCTCGGGTGCGCGGCCGTGTTCGTCGCCTTCGGGGTCGCGGTGTGGCTGGTGCGGCGCGTGCTCGGCGTCGGGCGCGCGAAGCCGGTCGGCCGCGGCGCGCCGGCGGATGGCCGCGAGAACGTGCGCGTGATCACGCGTCAAGACCGCGGCGGCTGATTTCCTGCGAATTTCCGCGGGAAATCGCGGCGATGCCTGGACGCGCGCGCGAGGAATCGCCGCGCGCCGACGACATCTCCGCCGTGCCAGTCCGTACCATGCGGCGCGCCCGCGAGGGTGTCGCACGAGCGTCCCGCACGATCGTGCCGAACGATCATGTCGCGCGAGGACGATGAACGATGGCTGAAGTGACGGCTCCAACCGCAAGCGGCGCGCCCGCGGTCGAGAAGACGGGCGAACCGGCCTTCGCGCACCTCCACCTGCACAGCGAGTACTCGCTGCTCGACGGCGGCAACCGCATCGAGCGGCTGCTCAAGCGCGTGAAGGAGCTCGGCATGGACGCCGTCGCGGTCACCGACCATGGCAACATGTTCGGTGCGATGGAGTTCTACCTGAAGGCGAAGGAGCTCGGCGTCAAGCCGATCCTCGGCATCGAGGCGTACGTGGCCGTCGACCGCGAGGGCAGGCAGGGCGACCGCCGCGACAAGACCCACACCGGCGAGAAGGACGGCGGCTGGCACCTCGTGCTGCTCGCCGAGAACATCCAGGGCTACCGCAACCTGCTCAAGCTCTCGTCGGACGCGTTCCTCCACGGCTTCTACTACAAGCCGCGCATGGACAAGTCGACCCTCGCGCAGTGGGCCGACGGCGTGATCGCGATCAACGGCCACCTCGGCTCGTCGCTCGCGTCGCACCTCGAGGACTACCTGCGCTCGGGCAAGGATCCGGTGATCTGGGAGCGCGCCGTCGCCGAGGCGAAGTGGCACGCCGCGACCTTCAAGCCCAACGAGAAGGGCGAGCCGCGCTTCTACATCGAGCTGCAGCGCCATGTGCCCGAGCAGGAGGAGATCAACCCGTACCTCCGCAAGCTCGCGAAGGAGCTCGGGCTCCCGCTCGTCGTCGACAACGACGCGCACTTCCTCAACGCCGACGACCACGATGTCCACGACACGCTCTGCTGCATCTCGATGCAGAAGAACAAGGACGACCCGAACCGGCTGAAGTACCCCGAGGCCGTGTACGTCAAGTCGCCGCAGCAGATGCGCGAGCTGTTCCCCGAGGAGCCCGAGGCGGTGCTGAACGCGGGCCGCATCGCCGCGCGCTGCAACGTGGCGCTGCCGAAGGGCGAGAACCACGCGCCGGTGGTCAAGGTCCGGCATCCGGGCGTCGGGCCGAAGTACGACGCGCGCCGCGACGGCGACCTGACCGAGTGGTTCAAGACCTACTGCCGCCTGTTCGAGACGCTGCCGTTCGATGCGACCAAGGACACCGAGTCGAAGGACGACCTCAAGCAGAGCTGCGACCGCGCGCTGCGCGACCTCTGCGAGGCCGGCGCGATCTGGCGCTACGGCCCCGAGGGCATCACGCCGCAGATCCGCGCGCGCCTCGACCGCGAGCTGCAGATCCTCGCCGACAAGTCGATCAGCGCGTACTTCCTGATCGTGTGGGACTTCGTGAACTGGGCGCGGCAGCGCGGGATTCCCGCGAACGCGCGTGGCTCGGGCGTGGGCACGATGGCCGGCTACGTGCTCGGCCTCTCGAACGCGTGCCCCGAGAAGTACGGCCTGCTCTTCGAGCGCTTCACCGATCCCGACCGCTCCGAGTACCCCGACATCGACATCGACATCTGCCAGGACGGCCGCGGCGCCGTGATCGACTACGTCCGCAAGAAGTACGGGCATGTCGCGCAGATCATCACCTTCGGCCGCCTGAAGGCGAAGGCCGCGGTCAAGGACGTCGCGCGCGTGATGGGCCTCACGCCCGCCGAGGGGCAGCACCTCGCGAACCTCGTGCCGGCCGAGCTCAAGATCACGCTCGACGAGGCGGTGCAGAAGGAACCCGAGCTCGCGAAGCTGATCACCACCGACGCGCGCATCAAGCGCGTGTTCGACCACGCGAAGGGCCTCGAGGACCACGCGCGCAACCAGGGCGTGCACGCGGCGGGCGTGATCGTGGCCACGCGGCCGCTCGACGACATCGTCCCGCTCTGCCGCGCCGCGGGTGGCGCGGAGGACGCCGTGACCCAGTGGGACGGCCCGACCTGCGAGAAGGTCGGCCTCCTGAAGATGGACTTCCTCGGCCTGCGCACGCTGTCGACGATCGAGCTCGCGAAGAAGCTCATCCGCGACACGCTCTCCGAGGAGGAGATCCATCGCGCCGTCGGCCGCGCGATGCCGAGGAAGGGAGACGCGGCGGCGGGCCCGTCCGCGGATCCGCTCGACCTCGACCGCATCCCGCTCGACGACCAGAAGGTGCTCGGCCTCTTCTGCCGCGCCGACACCAACGGCGTGTTCCAGTTCGAATCGGGCGGCATGAAGAAGCTGCTCGCGGGCATGCAGCCCGACCGCCTCGAGGACCTGATCGCGGCGAACGCGCTGTTCCGGCCGGGTCCGATGGACCTGATCCCCGACTACAACGCGCGCAAGCACGGGAAGCAGGAGGTCCCGAAGGTGCACGAGGTGGTCGAGCGCTTCACCGCCGAGACCTACGGCATCATGGTCTACCAGGAGCAGGTGATGCAGGTCGTGCACCACCTCGGCGGCGTGCCGCTGCGCGCCGCGTACTCGCTCATCAAGGCGATCTCGAAGAAGAAGATCGACGAGATCAACAAGGTGCGCGAGGCGTTCGTGCGCGGTGCCGGCGAGAAGGGCCTCGCCGCCGCGAAGGCGGAGGAGCTGTTCGAGCTCATCCTGAAGTTCGCGGGATACGGCTTCAACAAGTCGCACTCGACGGGTTACGCGATCATCGCGTACCAGACCGCGTACCTGAAGACCTACTTCCCGGCGCACTACATGTCGGCGGTGCTCAGCTTCGAGAGTCAGGCGCGCAAGATCGAGGAGTGGTCGGTCTACCTCGACGACTGCCGTCGGCTCGTGTATCCCGACCACGACGCGCGCAAGCCGCACATCGGCGTCGAGGTCCGTCCGCCGGATGTGAACCTCTCCGAGGAGGACTTCGCGGTGGTCTACGCGCCGGGCGAGAAGCGCAGCGCGTGGGGCGGGCACATCCGCTTCGGGCTCAAGGCGATCAAGGGCATCGGCGCGGGCGCGATGCGCGCGGTGATCGAGGAGCGCCGCAAGGGCGGGCCGTTCAAGAGCGTGTTCGACTTCTGCGAGCGCGTCGACTCGAAGCTGGTGAACCGCGCCGGCATCGAGGGCCTCGTGAAGGCGGGTTGCTTCGACACGCTGCACGGCGCGGAGAACCGCGCGAGCGTGACGGCGAGCATCGAGAGCGCGATCAGCGCGGGACAGTCCCTCGCGCGCGACAAGGCGGGCGGGCAGGAGAACTTCTTCGGCATGTTCGAGGCCGCGGCGCCCAAGATGAGCGCGGCGGCGACGCCCGCGGCGAGCCTGCGGAAGGTCGCGCCATGGGACCGCATGGAGGCGCTGCGCTTCGAGAAGGAGGCGCTCGGCTTCCATGTCTCGGGCCACCCGCTCGACGGCTGGCGCGAGCAGATCAAGGCGTTCTGCACGGCGGATGTGCGCAGGCTCATGGACCTGCCGCAGGACACGCCCTGCGTCGTGGCCGGGCTGGTGGCGCGGTCGCGCATCGTGGTCACGCAGAAGGGCAAGAACCCGGGCTCGAAGATGATGATCCTCGGCCTCGCCGACAAGAACGCGACGATGGACGCGGTGCTCTTCACCGACGCGTTCGCGAAGTTCGGCGACCTGATCGTGAACGACAAGCCGGTGGTGCTGATCGGCTCGGTCGACCGCAACCGCGGCGAGCCGAACATCATCGTCGAGCGCGTGATCGCGCTGGAGGACGCGGAGCGTCACCTGGGCACGCTGCTCGAGGTGTCGGTCGAGTGCGGCGGCGAGCTCGAGACCGCGGCGAACGGCACGGTCGAGATGCTCGCGGGGCTGCTCAAGCAGGCGACCAACTCGGCCGCGCTCGCGCAGGGCAAGTCGGTCGACGTGATGGTGCACCTCGAGACCGACGCGCGGCGCGTGACGCTGCAGTCGCACCGCCTGCGCGTGGTGCCCGACCGGTCGCTGCTCGAGGCGCTGCGCGGGCTGGTGGGCGCCGACCGCGTGAAAGTGCGCGGCGGCTGGGCCCCCGAGCGGCGCAAGCCGAAGCAGTGGGGCGCGCGGCGCCCGAGCGAGGAGACGGTCGAGGCATGAGCGGGGCGCCGGTGGCCGGCGGACGCGTCGGCGCGTTCACGCTGCTCTCGCCGATCGGCGAAGGTGGCTACGGCAGCGTGTGGCTTGCGGAGCGGCGGGAGCCGTTCGTGCAGCGGGTGGCGGTGAAGTTCCTCAAGCTCGGCATGGACTCGCGCGCGGTCGTCGCGCGGTTCGAGCGTGAGCGGCAGGCGCTCGCGGTGATGAACCACCCGGGCATTGCGCGCGTGCTCGACGGGGGGCTCGCGGCCGACGGCCGGCCGTACTTCGTCATGGAGTACGTCGAGGGGCGGCCGATCACCGAGTGGTGTGCGGCCGAGCGGCTCGACGTTCGCGCCCGGATCGCGCTGCTCGCGCAGGTGTGCGACGCCGTGCAGCACGCGCATGCGCGCGGGATGATCCACCGCGACCTGAAGCCGTCGAACATCCTGGCCATGCGCGACGGCGACGGACGCGCCGCGGCGCGCGTGATCGACTTCGGCATCGCGAAGCTCGTCGACGACGCGTCGGACCGCGGGCTGACCATGACCGAGGCGGGACAGCTGCTCGGGACGCCGGAGTACATGAGCCCGGAGCAGGCCGATCCCGACGGACCCGACGTCGACACGCGCTCGGATGTCTACAGCATCGGCGCGGTGCTGTACGAGCTGGTCACGGGGCAGCCGCCCTTCGGCGGCGGCGAGTCGACCACGATGTCGCGCGCGATGCTGTTGCGGGCGGTGCGCCGCGATCCGGTGGTCGCGCCGAGCGCGCGCGCGGCCGCGCTCCCGCGCGAGGTCGACTGGATCCTGCAGATGGCGCTCCGCAAGGATCCCGCCGAGCGCTACGCGAGCGCGGCGGAGCTCGCGCGCGATCTCCGGCGGTTCCTCTCGGGCGACACGCTGCTCGCGGCGCCCGAGAGCGCGGCGTACCGCTTCCGCAGCTACGCGCGGCGCAACCGCGCGCAGGTGGCGGCCGGTGCGGTGGTCGCGGTGGCGCTGGTGGCGGCGACGGCGGTGTCGCTTGCGTTCGCCTTCCGCGCCGACGCGGCCCGCGCCGAGGCCGACGCACGCGCGGCGGAGGCCCGTCGCGTGGCCGACTACCAGTCGCGGCTGATCGACGGCATCGACCCGGCGTGGATCGGGGCGTACGCGATCGGCGAGGTCTACCGGCTCGGCGACGCGCACATCCAGTCGAAGTACACCGATCCGGAGAAGCTCAAGGAGCAGCGGCTCGCGTTCAACCGCCCGATGCGGGTGATGGACAAGCACGCCGTCGGGGCTGCGGTGATCGTGAAGGGAATCCTCGAGCCGGCGGAGAAGGCGATCGACACAGACTTCGCCGACCTGCCGCTCGCGGCCGCCGCGCTGCGCCATGCCGTTGCCAGCCGCTACCACCTGATGGGCAACTTCGAGCGTGCGCAGGCGAACGTCGAGGCGGCGCTCAAGACGCGTACCGAGCAGCTCGGGCCGCGACACCCCGATGTCGCGTCGAGCCTCGTGCTCGCGGGCCTCGTGGCGTGGAGCATGAACGACCTCCCGCTCGCGGAGTCGCGGTTCCGGGAGGCCGATGCGATCCGCGCCGAGGCGTTCGGTCCGGATTCGCCGGAGCGGGTCGAGGCGCGCCAGCAGCTTGGGCTCCTGCTCATCGTGCGCGGCGAGCGCAGCGAGGCCGTCGACGTGCTCGGCGAGGCGCTGCGCGGCGCGGACCAGCACTTCGGCGCCGACGACCAGCGCTTCTTCGGGCTGCGGCGCGACTACGCCGCGGCGCTCATCGAGGTCGGGCGCGCGGCCGAAGCCGAGCCGATCGCGCGGCGCGCGATGGAGTCGTTCGCCACGGCGCTCGGCGAGGATGGCGTCGGCACGGTGCGCTCGCAGGTCACGCTCGGCATGGCCATCGCGGAGCAGGGCCGGCTCGAGGAGGCGCAGGGCGTTCTCGCCGACGTGGTCGGCCGCCTCACGCGACGCTACGGCGCCGAGGACGCGGACACGCTCAAGGCGCGGGTCGCGCTCATGCGCGTGCTCGTGCAGCGCGAGGCCGCGCCGGCGCACGCGGAGGAGATCGGCCGGCTGCACGCGCACGTCGCCGCGCGGTTCGGCGCGAAGTGCGCCGAGGCGCTGTGGCTCGAAGCGGAGATGGAGCGGCGGGGCGCGAAGACCCCGTGAGGCGCGCGGCTCACAGGCCGGCCAGGCGCTCCGCGACATCCTTCTCGGCGAGCGCGTCGAGGAGCGCGTCCATGTCGCCCGACAACAGCTTCTGCAGCGCGAACGACTGCTCGACGCGGTGGTCGACGCAGATGCCTTCCTTGAAGCGGTAGGTACGGATCTTCTCGGCGCGGTCGCCCGAGCCGATCATCGAGCGGCGCTCGGCGCTGCGCTTGAGGTCGGCCTCGCGCTTGCGCTGCTCGTACACGCGCGCGCGCAGGAGCCGCCAGGCCTTCTCGCGGTTCTGGCCCTGTGAGCGCGTCTCCTGCATGCGGACCTCGAGGCCCGTGGGCAGGTGGATGAGGTGCACCGCCGTCGCGACCTTGTTCACGTTCTG
>JBMOGJ010000096.1:0-10958 GCA_049318425.1 Phycisphaerales bacterium
ATCACGCGGAAGCCGACGAAGCCTCCGCTCGAATACCACCACTTGCTCTTGGGGAACTGCGGGTCGATCTCGTTCCACTCGACGGGCTTGCAGGGCTGCAGCGCGCCGCAGGCGAGGTCGGCCATCGAGTCGAGGTAGCAGCCACCGGCGACCGACCCGAGCTTCGAGCCGTCGTCGATCCACTCGCAGGCGTTGCCGAACAGGTCGAAGAGCCCGAGCTTGTCGGCCTTCTTCGAGGCGAGCTTGTGGGTCTTCTCGCCGGCGTTCTCCTTGACCCAGGCGTGGTCGCCGCAGTTCTTCGGGTCGATGCCGGACTGCTCGCACAGCGCCTTCCACTCCTCGGCGGTGGGCAGGCGGTAGACGCGTCCGGTCTTCGCGCTCAGCCACTCGCAGAACTGCTTGCTGGAGAGGAACGACGGCGAGATCACGGGGAATCCGACGTGGCCGAACTCGCGGTCCATCCCGATGTAGGGCTTGGTCGGCTTGGTGACGGCGTCGGACTTCTCGGTGCTCTTGCCGTCGGCCTTGTCGGAGCCGTAGACGAAGACGTCGAAGAGCTCCCACGGGATCTCGGTGGTCGAGACATGCAGCGTCTCGCCCTTGGCGTTCCTGAACGGCACGAGGTCGATCACGAAGGTGCAGCCGTCGACGGGCTGCTTGAAGGCCTCGTCGGCGGCGGCGTTCGAGGGCGCCGGCGCGGGAGTGGCCGTCGCGGGCGCGACCGTCGCAGGCGCAGCGGCCGCGGGAGACTCATCCGAGGGCGCCGACGCCGCAGCGCCCGGCGTGGTCGACGGAGCGCTCGCGCTGACGGCGGTCTCCGCCGCGGTCGCGCAGGCGGCGAGACCACTCACGAGGCCGGCGGCCAAGAGAAAAGCGGCGTGCCTGGGCACGCCGCTCGTGAAGGTTCGCTCGATGACGCTCTTTCCGTCGGAGGTTCCGTCGCAGGTTCCGCCGCGCAGAAGCCGGCTTGGGGACGAACTCTCGGGGATCCTGACGGAACGACGGGGTTCGGGCTTCTGCATCGCGCCACGCATTGTCGCGGGCGCCTGCAGGAAAATCAACCCGTCGCACCGATCGGCCGTCGCATCGCCGGGACGATCAGCTCCAGTTGTTGAGCAGCACCGCGAGGTCGGCCGCGTCGGTGTTGCCGCTGCCGTCGATGTCGGTGATGCCGGTCGTGCCCCAGCCGTTGAGCAGGGTCGCGAGGTCGGCGCCGTTCACCAGCCCGTCGGCGTTGAGGTCGCCGGGGACCGTGTTCGCCGTGCAGTCGACGTTGAAGATGCGGAAGTCGTCGACCGCCGCCTCGACGAGCGAGCCGGTCGCGAGGTCGCGGGCGACGAAGCGCACGCGCACGTTGTTGGTCGGCGTCACGAAGTCGCGGACGCGCCACTGGTGCCGGGTCCAGGCGTTGTTGCTGACCGCGACGTCGGCGAGCAGCGTCCAGGTCGTGCCGCCGTTGTTCGAGATCTCGATCGGCATCGAGTCGGCGTTCGGCGCGCCACCGAGGTTGTTCGAGTACCAGAAGTAGTACTCGATCATGGGCTCGTCGAGGCCGGTCAGGTTGAACACGGGCGAGAGCAGCGTGGTGAAGCCGCCGTCGACATCGGCCGCGCCGTCGGTGCCGCCGACGACGCCGTTGCCGGTGACCCAGCACTGCGTTCCGACGGCGGAGTTGTCGTTCTCAGGCTGCGCGAGGGTGCCGACGGGGTCGACGCGGACCCAGAGGCCCGAGGTCGCCGTGTCGCCGGCCACGCCGCCGGACCAGCCGTCGGCGAGCTCGAAGTTGCTCACCGAGATGTCGGCCTGGCCGATCGCCGCGAAGGTGGTGCGGGTCGCGGTGTCGACGGCCGCCTCGTTGGCGGTGTTGCGGATCTCGAACTTGTAGGTCGCGGTGGCGAGGCACGGCACCGCGGGGAAGGTCGCGCGGTAGGTGTTGCCGCCGACGTTGACCAGCGGCGTGGTCGCCGTGCCGGTCGCGCCCCAGGTGGTGGTCATGGTGCCCGAGCCCGCGTTGAGCGTCTGGCCCGCCGCCGGAGCGATCGTCACGTCGACCGTGCTGCCGCCCTGCGGGTTGATGGTCGCCGGCGCAGAGGCGACGTTGAAGGTCGCGATCGGCTGCGCCACGGTCCACACGAACAGGCCGCGCTCGATGTCGCTGCCGATGACGGTGCCGCTCGGGAAGTAGGGCCAGATGTTCCAGAGGCCGTTGAACTGCGCGGTGTCGGAGCCCGGGTAGGTGTCGAAGAACGCCACCTCCGGCGGATTGAGTCGGTTGGCCGCGAGGTCGAACACGCGCAGGCCCGAGCGGTAGTTGGCCTCGTACAGCTTCTGGCCGCGCACGAACAGGTTGTGGCCGATCGCCGCATTGCCGTTGGTGAAGCTGCCGGCGTAGGTCGGCGCCGCGAGGCTGGTCACGTCGATGACGATGGTGGTCGTCGTGGTGACGGTCGCGCCCTCGTCGAGCTCGTCGTTGATGTAGAAGTACTTGCCTTCCTCATCGAGCCAGCCCTGGTGGCAGTAGCGCGCGCCCGGGTAGGAGATGTACGCGAGCTGGATCGGGTTGCTCTTGGTGGTCACATCGACGATGTAGAGGCCGGTGTTGGCATTGCCGCCGTTCGCGCCGCCGCAGCAGAAGGCGATCTGGCGCCCCGCGTTGGGACCGCTGGTGAAGGTCTTGATCTGGAGCTCGTGCACGTACACCGGCGTCCAGGTGCCGACATAGGTCGGCGTGAGCGGGTTCGGGTTGAGGTCGTAGATGCGGATGCCGTTGGCGCCGCCGCCCGCGCGGTAGAGGAAGCCGCTGACCTCGTCGATCGCGAGCGTGTGCGTCGCGGCCGTGGTCGTGGTGGGCGCGGTCACGGCGCCGGCGAGGGCGACCGTGCCGTCGATGTGGAGGCGCGAGATGTTGATCACCTGAACGCCGCCGCCGCCTTCGGACGCCGCGTAGCAGGTGGTGCCGTAGGTGCGGACGTCGCGCCACAGGCTGGTCGGGCCGGCGACGAACGCCTTGAGAACCGACGCGCCGGGGTTGGTGATGTCGACGAACGCGGTGCCGTCGGAGAGGCCGATGATCGCGAACTCGTTGCCGTTCGGCGCCACGTAGCCCCAGCAGGAGTTGGCGCTGGTCGCCGCGGCCGAGAGGTTCGCCAGCGGGAGCCAGCTGCGGAGGAGCACGCCGTTCGAGTCGAAGGTGCCGGCGACGGAACCCTCGATCGGCTTGCCGTCGATCTCGCGCCAGCCCGCCCCGCGGTAGGGCTTCTGGCGGTCGCGGATCTTGCCGTCGTCATCGTGGCCGAACGCAGGGATCGCGATGCCCATGGCAAGGACGGCCGCGCTGACGGTGGCCGTCGCGAGGGCCGTGCCGAGGGCGTTGCTCAGAATGGCGGAAAGCCACGACTTGGCGGTGCTGGTCTTCATGTTGGGGCTGGCTGAAGAGGCGAACAACGGGGCGCGTGAACTCCGAGCGGGTCGGCGGGCGTGGGCCTTGGCCGAGGCTCGGATGCAGGAACATAACCCACGAGCGGCGATCGTCTGACGGGAAGTCCAATTTCGCGACAAGTCGACGCCGAGTTACCGCTCCGTGGGTTCGGGGGCGGTACGCACAGGCGGCACAGGCGGATTCGCCCACTTTCCGAGGTCGGCCAAATTGGGGGACAGCGATCGGAGGAAGGCGACGAGGTCGGCGCGCCCCTGCTCGCCCAGCCCGAGCGGTTCGAGCACCATTTCTCCATGGTGGCCGACCGGGCTCGCGCCCTCGAGCGTGTCGTAGAAGTGGATCACGTCGTCGAGGGTGGCGAAGCGGCCGTCGTGCATGAACGGCGCGGTGAGCACGACGCCGCGCAGCGCGGGCGTGCGGAACTGGCCGAAGAGCTCGCCCGAGCGGCGCAAGCCGCGCACCATGCTCGCCTTGGACGACTCGCGCGCGTCGCTGAAGGCGCCGGCCGCGTTGAACGGGTTCGCCTGCACGAAGTCGACGGCCGCGAGGCGAGCGGGATCGTCGGGCACGCGGCCGTTCGCACCCGTGAGGCCGAGGGCGTGGAACTCCTCGTCGGTGAAGCTCGGTCCCCGATGGCACTGGTAGCAGCCGCCCGTGGAGACGAAGGTCGCGAGGCCGCGTCGCGCCGCGGGCTCGAGCGCGTCGAGGCTCCCCCGCTCGCCGCGCGAGCCGAGCGCCTCGATGAAGGCGTCGATCGGCGCGGTGCTCGAGACGAGCCGGCGCTGGTAGGCGCCGAGCGCCTTGAGCACCTGCGCGGTGGTGGCGTCGATGAGGCGCTGCGCGTGGGTGTCGCGTGCGGTTGTCGGCGCGGGATCTTGCGCTCCCTTCGGCGCGGGGTTTTGCGCGCCCTTCGGCGCGAGGTCTTGCGCGCCCTCCGGCGCGGGGTCTCGCGAATCGCCCGGCGCGAGCGGATCGCCGCCACCGCGCGCCAACGCCGCGGGGAATGGACCGAACGCACGCTCGTATGCCGCGCGCAGCGATGTGTCGTCGCGTACCAGGCGCAGCATGGCGACCCGATCGCCGCCCATCTCGTCGGGGTGCTCGATCGGGGAGAGCGCCTGCGACCAGAGCGAATCGAACTTGCCGTCCCAGCCGTTCCAGCGGCGGCGCGCGGCGTCCACCACGGTCGGCGCGTTGCGGCGTGCGGTGCCGATCCCCACCGAGAGCGGCTTGCCATCGGTGAAGTAGCGCGCGGGATCGTGGCAGGTCGCGCAGGAGACGCCCTTGGGCGAGAGCCTCGTCTCGAAGAAGAGCGCGTGGCCGAACTCGGCGGCGGCCTCACTCTCGGCGAACCGGTTGCTCGGATCGGCCGGGACCGCGGGCAGCGGCGACATGCGCGCGATCCGCGCGACCTCCTCGTCGGTCAGGTGCGCGAGCTCGGCGGGGAGCGCGTCGCGCGCAATCGGTGGCGCCGCATGCGAGACCGCGGTTGCGGCGGTGGCTGCGGCCGTTGTCGCAGTCGTTGTTGCAGTCGTTGTTGCAGCCGCGCGCGTCGAGGCCGCGCCGAGCAGCGTCGCGAGGATGACGGCGTCAATCGACATCGATGAACCACTGGACGCGTTCGAAGATCCCGCCCTCGCCGATGTCCATCGCCAGCACCCAGCGCCCGGGCATGTGGAGCAGGATGTTGCTCGCCAGCACCTGCGTCTCGCCCTCGACCAGTCCGGCGACGCGCTGCGTGCCGGCGATCAGGTTCATGCCGTGGCCATGCTGCGGCATCTCGGCATCGACGAGGAAGCGCGCGTCGGCGCCGATCGCTGTGCCGTCGGTGCGCCGCAACGCGAAGCGGATCTCGAACGGCTCGGCGTCGGGAATCGATCCGCCGACCGGCTCCCAGCGCACGACATAGGTGCCGTCGGCGGACTTGGCCTCGATGGCCCGATCGCTCATGCGGAATGGCGGGGCCGCGATCTGCGGGGGCGCGGGGCTCGACGCCCCCGCTCCCGCGCGCTCGGATGCTGCATCGGACGCGGACGCCGCCTCGGAGGGTGAGCCGGAGGATGTCGCGGGCTGCGTGCCGGCCGGCGTCTGCTGCGACGCACCGTCGCACGCGAGCAGCGACAACGACAGAGCTCCGATGCTGAGCGAGCGGGCGATCATGATTCGGTCCCCTGCGCCGGCGCGGGCTTGGTTGGCGATGCGGCGCCCGGCTGCGGCACCGCACCCGGCCGCGGCACCGCATCGCGAGTCTCCGGCGTGCTCGCAGGCGCCGCACCCGGCGACCCCTTGCGCTTGCGGTCGTAGTAGCGCCCCATGCTGCCGGTCAGGTTCCACGCGAAGCGGTCGTCGCCGGCGGGCGCGAAGCGCTGGAACCGGTGGTTGCCGCGGTCGACCACGATCACGCCGAGCGGCGACGACGCGATCGCCTGCGGATCGAAGAACTGCTCGTCGAGGATGCCGCGCTCGCCGACGACGGTCGCGCCACCGTCCGCACTCGCGACGATGCAGCCATCGCGCGCGCTGTCGCTCACCACGAGCTGGTCGTCGGCACCGAAGCCGACGCCCGACGGACGCAGGAACCGCACGGATCCGAGTCGCTCGAGCGTCGACCACAACCCGTCGACCGCACGCAGGAACACGCGGCGCGCGATCGGATCGGCGACCGCGATGCGACCGTCGGCCGCGATCGCGAGTTCGGTCGGCATCGCGCAGCCGGCGGGCAGCGGATCCCATGCGCCTTGCGTGAGCCGCGCATCGGTGCGGAGCACGGCGCGGTTCGCGGCGTCGAGCAGCAGGACCTCGAGCGTCGGAGCTCCGGCCGGCGCCGCGGCTCCGGAACCCGACGTATCCGTGCCCGCGCCAACGGCCGGTCGCCTCACCAACGCGATGTCGGTGATCTCCGGCGTGCGCGCCGGCGCAGCGCCCGCTCCCGCCGCCGCGAGGCGCCGCTCGAACGCGCGCAGGTCCATCGAGCGCGCGAGCCGCGGGATGAACATGTCGACGACCGGCGGCGCGCTGCGGTCCCAGACGGTGTCGAAGACATCGATGGTCGCGCGCACGCTGTCGGCGACCCAGACGCGCGCGTTGCCCGGCTCGATCGCGATCGCGGACACCTTGCCGAAGCGCATCGGCAGCGCGCCCGATCCGCCGATGATGGCCATGTGGATCGGCGGCGTGTTGCGGGCATCGAGCAGCGCGACGCCCTGCGTCTCCTCGTCGAGGAGCGCGAGGAGATCCTCCGCGCAGGCGATGTCGGCGCCGAAGTGGCTGGTGATGAACTCGGTCCCGCCCCGCGCCGAGGGATCGACCTCGTCGGCCTCCGGCTTGAGGCGGAAGACCTGCACGCGGTCCTCGAACGCCTCGGCGACGGCGAGGGTCTTGCCCTCGGCGTCGAGCGCGACCGAGCGCGGATAGTGGATGCGCCCCTCGCCCTGCCGCGGAATCAGCGCGTGCATGCCGAAGAACCCGACGAACGCGCCCTTCGGATCGAGGATCTGGATGCGGTGGTTGAGCTCGTCGGCCACCACCAGGCAGGTCACGCCGTCGACCTCACGCACCGCGACATCGCCCGGCGCGCGCAACTGCCCCGGATTCGCGCCCGACTCGCCGAGCGCGCGCGCGGCGCCGAATCCACCACCGGCGCGACCCGCGGCGTCGGGCGCGAACGCCCAGATGCAGTCGGCAAGTCGATCGGCGACGAAGATCGTCCCGTCGGAGGCGGCGTCGAGCCCGGCGGGCTCCACCATGCGGGGCGCGGTCAGGCGCGCGAGTTCGGTGCCGTCGGCCGCGAGCACGAACACGCATCGCAGCGCCGCGTCGCTCACCGCGAGCCGGTCGCCGATCCACGCGACGCCGGAGGGACGCCGCAGCAAGGCTTCACCGATGGTGCGGGGCGTGCCGTCGCGGGAGATGAGGCGCACCGCGCCGGTCGCGTCGGCGATCGCCACGGTGCCGTCGGCGGAGACATCGATGTCGACCGCGGCGCCGGCGCCGCTCGGCAGCAGCTTCACCTCGGGATCGGGCCGGCCGGGGATCGCGAGGGCGCGCACGACCTGCCGCTCGCCGCCGTCGGCGACCTGCTCGGGCGCGCAGGCCAGGATGCTCTTCCCGTCGAAGGCCACGGCGCAGGCGCCGAGCACGTCGGGGATGGTCACCAGGTAGTCGGCGCCCTTCGGACACTCGCCGCCCGACGACACGGACAGCGTCACGGCGAGGGCGGCAAGGACGGGCGTTCCGAGCGTCATGCGGCGAGTGTACCGATGCCACCCTCGAAGTTGCTACCTTCCGCCCACCATGACGATGCACGCGCACAGCGGCGGTGAGACTCCCGCGCCCCCCCGGATCGCCCGCGCCCTCGCGGTGGTCGGATCGCTCGCCCTGCTGTTCCTGCTGCTCTTCGCGCCGCACGGCGACGGAACGCCGCGCGCGGTGCCCGCGACCTGGTGGATTGGCGTGCTGCCGTTCGCGGGCCTCCTCGGGGCGATCGCGGTCTTTCCCCTGCTGCCGCCGATCGCGCACTGGTGGCACTCGAACCTGAACCGCTACCTGGTGTCGCTGGTGGTCGCGGCGCTCGCGCTCGGGTACATCGGCGTGGCGCAGGGTGCCGCCGCCATCGGCGACGCGCTGCACCACGCGGTGCCTGCCGAGTACGTGCCGTTCATGTCGCTCTTGTTCGCGCTCTACGTGATCGCGGGCGGCCTGCGCATCGAGACGCCGTTCGACGGGAAGCCGCGCGAGAACCTCTCGCTGCTCGCGGTGGGCGCGGTGATCGCGAGCTTCGTCGGCACGACGGGCGCGGCGATGGTGCTGATCCGCCCCCTGCTCGAGTCGATCCGCCGGCGGAAGCACCGCGCGCACTCGGTGGTGTTCTTCATCTTCATCGTGTGCAACTGCGGCGGCTGCCTGCTGCCGATCGGCGATCCGCCGCTGTTCATGGGCTACCTCCGCGGCGTGCCCTTCGGCTGGACGCTCTCGCTCTGGAGGGAATGGCTGATCGTGAACGGCATGCTGCTGGTCGCGTACGCCGTGATCGACACGCTGCTCCACCGGCGGGAGTCGCGCGAGGTGCGCGCGGCCGACGACCACCGCCGGTTCCGCGTCGAGGGCGCGGTGAACATCCCCCTGCTGGCGGCGGCCATCGCCGCGGTGGCGCTCGTCGTGCCGGGCAGCACGGTCCCGGGCACGGAGTTCGTGGCGCCCGCGTTCCTGCGCGAGGGCGTGCTGCTCGCGCTCTGCGCCGCGAGCTGGGCGCTCACGCCGAAGCGCGTCCGCCACGCGAACCGCTTCGAGTTCGGCGCGATCATCGAGGTGGCGGCCATCTTCATCGGCATCTTCATCTCGATGCAGATGCCGCTCGCGGTGCTTTCGGCGAAGGGCGCCGACCTCGGGATCTCGTCGCCGTACGCGTTCTACTGGGTGACCGGCGCGCTCTCGAGCTTCCTCGACAACGCGCCGACCTACGTGGTGTTCTTCGAGATCGCGAAGACGCTCCCGCAGGTGCCCGACGAGGCGTACATCGCGGTCGCGGGCGGCATGATCCGCACCGACCTCCTCACCGCGATCTCGCTCGGCGCGGTGTTCATGGGCGCGAACACCTACATCGGCAACGGTCCGAACTTCATGGTGAAGGCGATCGCCGAGGGCGAGGGCGTCGCGATGCCGAGCTTCTTCGGCTACATGGCGTGGTCGGTGGGCATCCTGGTGCCGCTGCTCGCGGTGGCGGAGCTCGTGTTCCCGTAAGCGCGGCGGCGAGCACCGCGGATTCCGTGCGTCCCGCGCGCGCCGCGGGGACGGACCGCGATCAGCGCTTGTCCTTCATCGACGCGTAGATCACGCTCTGCACGATCACGCTCTCGCCGAGGAGGCGGCCGACGCGCTCGCTCGCCTGGTCGAGCGTCTTGAAGCGGCCCTGGTCGAGCTCGCCCTCGAACATCGAGAGGGAGTTCTCGACGCCGAGCATGATGCTCGCGAGCACGGCCCACTCGTGGCGGGTCTGCGGCCAGTACTCGTTCGACTGCACGAGCTCGATCGGCACGGTGACGCGCCAGCCGTCGCCGGTCTCGACCAGCGCGACGAAGCCGCCCGCGACGGGCTTGTCGTCGTAGAGCAGCGCCGCGGTGCCGTCGCCGAGGTCCTCGGCGGTGAGCTTGGCGCGCGACTCGTCGAGGAAGGCGAACGGATCGGTGACCGCGCGCTCGACGATCGGTCCGAAGCCGAAGCGGTCGGACACGCGGTCGAGCTCGGTCTTCTTCTTGCCGAGGTCCTTCGCGTAGAGGGACTTGAGCTTGCGGGAGACGCGGCCGAGCTGGCCGAGCATGTCGGAGAGCTTGCCCTTCACGTCGCCGATGGCGCTGGCCTCGGTCACGCCGTCGTCGAACTCGATGTCGCGGGCGGCGATCTCGATGAAGAGCGGCAGATCCTCGGGGCGCCCGTCCTGGACGGCCTTCTGCACGGCGTCGAGCAGCGCGGTCGGGGTCGAGGTGTCGTACTTGGGCTTGGAGCACCCGGTCAACGACACGATCCCCAGCGCCCAAACGGCGACCACGGCGGCGGCGCCGCCGAGGGTGGCGACTCGGGCGAGGGCGGTGTGAAGGGCGCGCGGGATTCGCATGGGGCGGGAGTGTACGCAGGCGCGGGAGCGCGTAGCATCGCGCCCTGTGAGCAATCCCGGCGCGATCACCATCGAACTGAACGGCCAACCCGCCTCCGTCGACGCGGGCACCACGCTCGCGGATCTGGTGGCGCGGACCCTTCCCAACGCCCGCGCGTTCGCCGTCGAGGTGAACCGCACCGTGGTCTCTCGACGCGAGCACGCGACGCGCACGGTGTCGGCGGGAGACCGGATCGAGATCGTGACCCTCGTCGGAGGCGGCTGAACGCGCCGTGATGTTGCGAACGCCGAGACCGTGAACGACCATGCAGCCTGCGAACGCGACGAGAGAGCACAGCCCCGCCACCGCCAGCCCGACCCACGCAACCCCCTGCACCCGACGATGAACCCGAACAGCACCAGCCCGATGGAAACGCCCGCAGCCTTCGCGATCCCGCCGCTCACGGTCGGTGCGTTCCAGCTCCGCAGCCGGCTCGTCACCGGCACCGGCAAGTACCGCGACTACGAGACCATGCAGCGCGCGCTCGACGCGAGCGGGTGCGACGCGGTCACGGTGGCGGTGCGCCGCGAGCGCCTCGTCGACGCGCAGGGACGGTCGCTGCTCGACCACCTCGATCTCGCGCGCTACACGATCCTGCCGAACACGGCCGGCTGCTTCAGCGCCGAGGACGCGGTGCGCGTCGCACGGCTCGGGCGCGAGATCCTCGATTCGGTCGACAATCCGGGCAAGGGCTGGGTCAAGCTCGAGGTGCTCGGCGACCGCAAGACGCTGCTGCCCGACCCGGTGGGCACGCTCGAGGCCTGCCGCGAGCTGGTCAAGGACGGCTTCACCGTCCTCTGCTACTCGAGCGACGACCCGATCATGGCGGTGCGCCTGCGCGACGCGGGCGCGGCGAGCGTGATGCCCGCGGG
>JBMOGJ010000097.1:0-10607 GCA_049318425.1 Phycisphaerales bacterium
CGGAGAGGTGTCCGAGCGGTTGAAGGAGCTAGTCTCGAAAACTAGTAGTGGGTTCGCCTACTCGTGAGTTCGAATCTCACCCTCTCCGCTTCATGATCAACCCGCGCTCGCCTTCGGCGAGCGCGGGTTTTTCGTTGATCTCAGCGGGTGATGACGGGCCTGCGCGGCGGGCGCGCGGCTCAGCGCACGCGCACGAGGCTCAGCGCACGCGCACGAGGTCGCCGTCGCGCAGCCAACCGCGCGTGCCGTCGCCGAGGGTGACCTCGGTCCAGCCCGGACGCGACTCGTGGACGATGCACTCGGTGCCCTCGGGGAGTTCCTCGCCGAGCACGGGCTCGAAGCCGTCGCCGTTGCCCTTGCGGAGCATCGTCGGTTCGCGCACGACCGCGGCCTCGAGGGTCGTGCGGCGCACGAGGTCGGCGGCCACCGTCGCCGAGAGCAGCGCCGCGAGCGCGCCGGCGGGCCACGCGAGACGGCGCGCGATGGCGCTCGTCGGCGTGCGCTCCGCGCCGCCGTTCGCGCGTCGCAGGAGCACGCACGCCACGGTCGTCCACAGCAGCAGCATCGCCAGCGTAAGCCGCGTCGATTCGCCGAGGAAGCTCCAGCTGCCCGCGATCCGATCGAGTGCGGACGGAGCCGGCGCCGCGATCGGTCGCGTGAGCTTGCGCCGCGCCTCGGCGAGGTTTGCGGTGATGCGCGCGTCGCCCGGTGCGCGTGATTGCGCGGCGCGGTAGTCGGCGATCGCCTCGCCCACCCGGCCCGCGCGCAGCAGCGCGTTCGCGCGGTTGTAGAGGAGCGCCGCGCTCGGCTCTGCGCCGCCTGCGCGCGCGAAGGCTTCCGCGCTCTCGAGGAAGTGGGTGCGCGCGGTGTCCGCGTCGCCTCCGTCGCCACCGCCGCCGTCATTGTCGCGGGACACGCGTTCGACGCCGAGGTCGTAGGCGGCCTCGGCCGCGCGAAGCGCGGACTCGTCGTCCACCTGCCGCCCCGACACGAGCACGGGAAGCGCGAGCTGCAGCGCGAGCACGACCACGCCGGTCAGCGACAGCACCGCGAAGAGGTCGAGTCGGCGCGTCATGCGGCGCTCCGATCATCGTCGGCGTGGAGATCGCCGTCGTTCGCCGCGATCGGCCGCAGCGTCACGCGGGCGGTCGCCTCTTCCAGGCGCTCCGCCAGCCGGCGCGCGGCGTCGGCGTCGACGCCCGCGTCGCTGCCTGCCCCGCTGTGGTAGCGCGCCCTCTCGCAGCCGCGCAGGAACCGGTCGGTCTCCTCGATCAACGCCGGTTCGACGGCGTGCGCGGCAAGCTGCTCGAGCGCGTCGCGCCGCGCGAAGCCGGTGGTGCGTGCACCCACGCGCGCGGCGATGTACGCGAGCAGCCGCGACTCGACCGACGCGGCGTCGGGATGCGCCGCGATCCCGCGCACGAAGCCCGCGAGCGCGTGTGCCCGGCGCTGCAGGCGCGGATCGCGCGCGCGGCCCATCCGCGCACCGAGCGCGCCGAGCGTGAGGAACACCAGCGGCGGCGCGATGCCGAGCGCGAGCGTGCCGGCGGTGACCGTGCCGCTCGAGGCACACTCCGCGGTCGACGCATTCGCGAGCAGCCCGCCCTCGACCTTCGTGAACGCCGGCTTCGCCGGATCGCGCTCGACGGGCAGCTCGGCGTCGACCCGCACCACCGCGCTCGGCCGGACCTTGAGCGCGATCGGCGCGCTCTGCACCGTGCGGTACTCGCCGGTGGTCGGATCGAAGAAGGAGAACTCGACCGGCGGGATCTCGCGCACCGTCTCGCCGAGCGCGCGGATCGACTGGGTGAAGATCTTGCTGCGCGACTCCACCGTGCCCGCGACCGATTCCTCGGGCACGCGGAAGCCCGACGCGAACCGCGGCTGCGCGCCGATCGCGGGGGCCTGCAGGCCCTCGAGCGAGGCCGTGCCCGATCCGTCGGTGAGGCGCATCGTGAGCGTGATCGGATCACCCACCGCGACCTCGAGCGGCTTGGCGACCACGAGCAGCTCGAAGTCGCCGACCGCGCCGTTCCAGCTTTCCGGCCGGCCGCCCTCGGGCAGCGGCAGCACGCTCACGTCGACCGACGCCGGCCGCACGCTGAGCGTGCGCGACTGCGCGAGCGACAGGCGGTTCTGCTGGAAGAAGCTGTTGTCGCGCTGCAGGCGGAGCGGGTACTCGATGCGGATCCGCACGTCGCCGGCGGTGGGCGTGCCCATCGCGATCGGCTCGAACGGCCGCGAGATGGTGTAGACGAAGTACTCGACGCCGTCGATCACGCGCAGCTCGCCGCGCGGACGGCGGTTCTGCGAGAGCATCTCCTGCAGCTTCGGGCCGAACACGCCCCACGACGAGGACTGCAGGTCGACCAGCGACCACATCGACTGCTCGTCGAGCGTGATGCCGAGCGCCTGGTCGCTGTACCGCCGCACCAGGATCTCGAGGTTCATCGCGCCCCTCTGTCCGACGTAGATGGCGGACGGCTCGCCCACCACGCGCGCCATCGCGAGCACGGTCTTGTCGGCGGGAGTCACCTTGAAGGGGATCGGCTGCGTGCGGTACGTGCTCCCCTCGGACTCCACGCGGAACGCAGGGATCGTGAACGAGCCCTCGCGCAGCGCGGTCACCTCGAACGACATCGCCACCGTGCGCTGGGTCACGCTGCGGCCGTTGATGAAGGTCGAGCTGCTCGAGGTCTGCTCGCCACTGAGGCGCTTGATCTCGAGGCCGTCGACCTCGTCCACGAAGGGGCCGTCGAACGCGTCGAGGTTGAGCACCTTCACCACCACGCGCACGGGCTCGTCGACGAAGCCCTGCTGGCTCGAGATCTGCGCGGTCACGCCCTGCGCGAACGCGCACGCGGACGCGGCGAGCGCGGCGATCAGCGGGAGGATGAGGAGCAGGCGGTGCATGGGGATGGGCGAGGGCTGTCTGGGCGCTGTCCGTCTGAGCTGCGGTGGGGCTACCAGTCCTTCGGTGCCGGCTTGGTGCGGGCACGCTCGCGCTCGAGTTTATCGAGAACGCGCGCGCGTTCCTTGTCGCGGATCTTCTGCAGCAGGCGCTCGACCTCCTGCTTGGACATCGGCTTGCGCTCCTGGCGGGCCTCCGAGGGGTCGGGCTGGCGCTGTTGCTGCTGGTCTTGCTTCTGCTGTTGGTCCTGCTTCTGCTGCTGATCCTGCTTCTGCTGCTGATCCTGCTTCTGCTGCTGATCCTGCTTCTGCTGCTGATCTTGCTTCTGCTGCTGGTCCTGCTTCTGCTGTTGGTCCTGCTGCTGCTGCTGGTCCTGCTTCTGCTGCTGATCCTGCTTCTGCTGCTGGTCCTGCTTCTGCTGTTGGTCCTGCTGCTGCTGTTGATCCTGCTTCTGCTGTTGATCCTGCTTCTGCTGCTGCTTCAGGTCCTTCAGCACGCGATAGGCGAGCTCCGCGTTCGCGCGCGCGTCGGTGTTGCCGGGATCGGCGCGCACGGCGTCCTTGAGCTCGCGGAGCGACCGCTCGAGCGACTCGACGACCGCCTGCTGCGCGGCGGGATCGGGCTGCGCGGCCTCGCCCGCCTCCTGCATGGCGCGAATGGTCTCGGCGTAGCTCGAGGTGCCGCGGTTGTACATCGACCGCGCTGCGACGCCCGCCTTCGCGCGGCCCGCCGCGGTCGTGAACAGCTCGCGGGCGAGCGCGAGTTCGCCGGCGCGGTACATCGCGACGCCCGCGTTGTAGACGAGCTCGGGCGCCGCGGCGCGATCCTCGAGCAGCGCCTCGGCGCGGCGGCGCGCGTCGTCGGCGGCGGAGCGTTCCGCAGCCGGAGCGTCGGGCGTGGCGGGGGGGCTCGCCTCCGGCGCCTGCGCGAGGATCAGCGTCGTCAGCACGGTGAGCGTGGCCGATGTCATGGGCGGATCTCCTCCTTCACGCCGTGGCGGCGCGGCGCGAGCAGCGATTCCGCGAGGAGCAGCGCGAGCGCGAGGCCCACGAACACCTGGAACAGCGGCTGCTTGGTCGACACGTCGGTGCGTTCGCGGGTCTGCTTCTCGAGGCCCGCGGCGAGCAGCGCGGCGAGCTGGCCCATGTCGGCCTGGTCGACGCCCGCCTCGACGAAGTAGCCCTCGCCCGCGTCGGCGACCTCCTTCAGGAGCTTCGGGTCCATGCGCGTCCAGACCTCCTGGCCATCGTGGACGAGGTAGCGGCGCCCCGCGCCCTGGTCGACGGGGATCCGCGCGCCCTCGCGCGCATCGCCGACGCCGACGGTGACCACGCGGATGCCCTGTTCCTTCGCGGCGACGGCCGCGGCCTCGACGGGCTCGCTCTGCATGTCCTCGCCGTCGGAGAAGATCACGATCGCCATGCCCGCCCCGTCGCCGGCCTTCGCGACGCCGTCGGCGCCCGTGCCGGCGAGGCTCGACGCGGCGAGGCGGATCGCGTCGCCGAGCATCGAGCCACCGCGGACGGTCGCCTGCGGCGAGAGCGAATCCAGCTGGGTGCGGAACGCGCGGTGGTTGAAGGTGAGCGGGCAGCGGAGCGACGGCACGCCCGCGAACTCGATGAGTCCGACGCGGTCGCTGCCGACGCCCTCGACGAGGTCGGAGGCGAACTGCTTGGCGCGCGCGAGGCGGTTCGGCGCGGCGTCCTCGGCGAGCATGCTGCGCGAGACATCGACCACCACCATGACATCGATGCTGCGCTGCTCGACCGTCTCGGTGCCGGCGCCCATGCGCGGGTCCATGAGCGCGGGCACGAGCACCGCGATCGCGGCCGCGAGGAGCAGCGCGCGCGTGCCGCTGCGGGCGCGCGCGACGGACGGCGCGACGCGGGCGAGCGTCGCCTCGTCGGCGAGCCGCGCGCGGGCGCGCCGACGCCAGACCGTCAGCCACCCGAGCAGCAGCGCGCAGGCCGACGCCGCGACCAGCCAGATCGCCGCGTCGGGCCGCAGGAACTCGAAGCCGGTGCCGACCGTGTCCATCACGCGAGGCTCCTGAGCCGGGTGCAGGCAAGGAGCGTCTCGACCGCGAGCAGGATGAGCGCGATCGCGGCGAAGCCGGGCAGCTGCAGCGCGCCGAGAAGCGGGGGCGCGACCGCGAAGCCCTCGACGGCGAGCTCGCGGTAGCGCGTGCGCTTCGACTCCTCGATGCCGCTCTTCTCGAGGGCGTCGATGGTCTCGTAGATCTGGCGCAGGCTGTCGCTGTCGGTCGCGCGGAAGTAGCGGCCGCCGGTCGCGGTGGCCATCTCGGTGAGCGTCTTCTCGTCGATCGACACGGGCACGCGCTGCATGCGGGTGCCGAACGGCGTCTGCACCGGCACGTTGGCGAAGCCCTTGGTGCCGAGGCCGACGGCGTAGATGCGCACGTCGGTCGACTGCGCCAGCGCCGTCGCCTCCTGCGGCGAGAGTTCGCCGGCGTTCGACTCGCCGTCGGTGAACAGCAGCAGCACGCGCGACTTGATGCGCGCGCGGCCGTCGCGGTTGGCGCGGTCGGCGGCGTCCTTGAGCTTGTCGACGCCGAGCGCGACGGCATCGCCGATCGCCGTGCCCATCTCGCTCTGCTGGGTGGGGAAGTCGATCTGCGCGAGCGCCTCGACCGTGACGTCGTGGTCGAGCGTGAGCGGCACCATGCTGTCCGACTTGCCGGCGAAGGCGATGATGCCGACGAGGTCGTTCGGGCGGCCCGCGAATCCCTCGCCGCCCTTGATGAAGCGCGTCGCCACGTCCTTGAGCGCGTCGAGCCGGTTCGCGGGCTTGTCGTCGAGCTGGAAGTCGAGCGCGCGCATCGAGTCGCTGCGGTCGACCACGAGCTCGATCGCGACGCCCTCGACGAGGGTGCGCGTCGACTCGTTCGGCAGCACCGGGCGGGCGAGCGCGATCACGAGGCAGGCGAGCGCGGCGGCGCGCAGGAGCGGAAGCGTCGCGCGCAGTCGGGTCATGCGGCCGCGCGGCGCGTGGTCGACCGCGTGCAGCGCGCTGAACCGCACCGTCGCCCGCGCGGCGCGGCGCGCGCGCCACAGCGGCAGCAGCGCCAAGGGCAGGAGGACGAGCAGCCACCACGACGAGGGATGGAAGGTCATCGCGCGCCCTCCGTGCGTGGCGCGGCGGCGGCGGGCCCGTTCGATGCGGCGTCACCGCGGTCCGCCGCGACGGGCCGCGTGTGCTCGACGAATCCGCGCGCCTCCGCGAGGTTCGCGTCGCACTCGGCGCGGGTGGGCTCGGCCTTCGCGAACTTCACCAGGTCGGCGAGCCGCAGCAGCGCCCGCAGGCGCTCGGCCTCGGTGGCGGGGAAGTCGGGGTGCGCGCGCGTCGCCTCGAGGAACTCGCGCGAGGTCTGCCGGTCGGCGGGGATCGCGTAGCGGAGCGCCACGTAGCGTCGCACGATGCCGGTGAGCTCGTCGTAGTAGCGGCCGAAGTCGCCCTGGGCGGGCAGTCCCGCGCCCTCGAGGCGGCGGAACTCGGCGAGCGCCCACGCGTCGGGCGCGAGCGGCGCGCGCGGCCTTCCGCGCAGCATCCACCACGCGACCGCGCCCGCGAGCACGAGCCCCGCGGCACCCGCGGCCCACGGCCACCAGTCGAGCGGACCGACGAGCACGATCTCGCCCGCGATGTCGCGGAACTGCGACGGGTCGATCTGCTCGCCGAGCAGCGACGTCACGCGCAGCGCGGGGAACGCCACCTTGCCAGAGCGCTCCGCGCCGTCGTGGATCCAGCGCACCTCGATCGCGTCGGGCGTCACCTCGCCGCTCGCGAGTGTCGACAGCACGATGTCGAAGGCGACGCGCGTCGATGCCGAGGTCGGGGCCGCTCCACCTGTGTTGGCGCCGCCGGACCGCGCCGCGGCGACCGGCGAGATCGAGAGCACGTCGAACTCGCCGAGGCTCTCCGCCGGCGCGACCGAGACCGACGCCGCGCCGTCGCCCTCGAACTCGATCGTGCAGGTGATCGGGCTGCCGACCTCGAATCCGCGCGCCGGCGCGCGCGCGCTCACGCGCGCGACGAGGCCGTCGAGCCGCGTTTCCTTCGGTGAAGACGGGTCGTCCGCGACGGCGCCTGCGGCGGTGGCCGCGAACGCGCGCGTGACCGCGCCTGAGCTCGCACCTGAGGTCGCACCCGCGACCGGCCGCGTGACCACCGCATGCGGCACAGCGACCGCGATCGCGGACGCGAGCATCGTCGTCGCCAGCGCCGGTGCCCTCGCGCTCATCCGCCCCTCCGCCTCGCCTCGCGGCGCTGGAAGTAGGCGCGCAGCGGCACGATGAAATCGGTGCCCGTCTCGATCGCGAGCGGCTCGGCCTTCGCCTTGCGGAAGAGCCGGTCCCGCGCCTCGGCGCGCTCGACGGCCACCTCGCCCCAGCCTTCGCGCACCCAGCGCGAGCCGGTGTCGAACGCGATCACCTCGCCGGTCTCGAGGTCCTCGAGGTCGATGATGCCGACGTCGGGCAGCTCGCGCTCGCGCGCGTCGCCGACGATGATCGGGATCACATCGTGCCGGCGGCGCAGCCGTGCGAGCGCGCCTTCCCAGCCGCGGTTGGCCGACGCGGTCCGCTGCGGTCCGGGCCCGCGCGCGGGCGCTGCATCCGGAACGAGGAAGTCGCTCACCACGCACACCACCGAGCGCTTCGACAGCGTGCGGTCGAGCTCCTCGAGCGCGCGCGCGACATCGGTGCCGCGTCCCTCGGGGCGGAACGCGAGCAGGTCGCGCACGATGCGCAGCACGTGGCGGGAGCCCTTCTTCGGCGGCACGATCGCCTCGATGCGGTCGGTGAAGAGCAGCATGCCCACGCGGTCGTTCGAACGGATGGCCGAGAACGCGAGCGTCGCCGCGATCTCGGCGACCAGCTCGCGCTTGAGCTGCGCGCGC
Source organism: Phycisphaerales bacterium (assembly GCA_049318425.1). GTDB lineage: Bacteria > Planctomycetota > Phycisphaerae > Phycisphaerales > SM1A02 > QWPT01. The sequence goes on from JBMOGJ010000097.1 coordinate 7,830, forward strand.
GTGCCGAAGGCGAGCGAGCCCGACAGGTCGACCGCGAGCATCACGGTGAGCTCGCGCTCCTCGCGGAACACCTTGACATGCGGCTCGCCGACGCGGGCGCTCACGTTCCAGTCGATCGAGCGGACGTCGTCGCCGTACATGTACGGCCGGACCTCCTCGAACTCCATGCCGCGGCCCTTGAACGCAGAGCGATACTGGCCGGCGAGCACATCGCTCACCATGCGGCTCGTTCGGATCTCGATCGAGCGGATCTTCCGGCGTATCTCGGTCGGCAGCATGCGGTGGGCCCGGGCGTCGCCTTACGGCACGGCCACATGCTCGAGGAGGATGCGCACGAGGTCGTCGCCGCTCTTCTCCTCGGCCTCGGCCTCGAAGCTCGGCACCAGCCGGTGGCGGAGCACCATCGGCGCGACGTCCTTCACGTCCTGCGGCACGGTGTAGCCGCGGCCGTCGAGGAACGCGTGCGCCCGCGCGGCGCGCGAGAGCGCGAGCGTCGCGCGCGGCGACGCGCCGAACGCGACCAGTCCCTCGAGCGGCACCTTCGCAGAGCGCGGGTCGCGCGACGCGACCACGAGGTTCACGATGTAGTCCTTGAGCCGGTCGTCCATCGCGATCTCGTCGACGACGGCGCGCGCGGCGGCGATGTCCTCGGGCTTCATCACCGGCGAGACCGTGGTCGGCGCGGCGGCGCGCGACATGCGGTCGAGGATCTGCCGCTCCTCGCGCACCGTCGGGTAGCGGACCAGGATCTTCAGCATGAAGCGGTCGACCTGCGCCTCGGGCAGGGGATAGGTGCCTTCCTGCTCGACCGGGTTCTGCGTCGCGAGCACGAGGAACGGCTCGGGCAGGCGGTGGGTCTCGCTGCCGATGGTGACCTGCCGCTCCTGCATCGCCTCGAGCAGCGCCGACTGCACCTTGGCGGGCGCGCGGTTGATCTCGTCGGCGAGCACGATGTTGGTGAAGATCGGCCCCTTCTTCACCGCGAAGTCGGCGGTGCCGGGGCGGTAGACCATGGTGCCCACGAGGTCCGCGGGCAGGAGGTCGGGCGTGAACTGCACGCGCTGGAACGCGGTCTGCAGTCCGCTCGCGAGGCACGCGACGGCGGTGGTCTTCGCGAGGCCGGGGACGCCCTCGATCAGGATGTGGCCGTTGGCGAGGAGGCCGAGGAGGAGTCCGTGCACCAGCTCGTCCTGGCCGACGATCACGCGGTGGATCTCGTCCTGCAGCAGGCGGAAGGGGCGGCTCTTCTCGGTCACCTCGCGCTCGATGGCGGCGATGTCTCGTGATGCGGTTGCCATAGGGGTTGCGCTCCGGTATCGGGGAGCGGGGAGGGTACGGGAACGGGGTCGGTCGTGATGCGAGGCGGCGGGCGACGCGCGTCCTCGCGCGCGGCGCCGCGGGTCGTGGTATACCGCGTGGCGCGCGACGGATGCACGGAGGCGTTCCCGTCCGTCATGCTTCGGTGGCCGGATCCTCGATCGATTCCGGAGGCGCCGGGGTGGCATCGCCGCGCGTGAACGACCCGTGCACCGGCCCCTTCGACGAGGATTCCGACCGTGACCTCCGCCCCCGATTTCTCCGCATCGTCCCGCATCGCCTTCATCGGGACCGGCATCATGGGTTCGTCGATGGTCGGGCACCTGCTGCGCGCGGGCCACGCGGTGCGGATCCACACCCGGACCAAGGCGCGCGCCCAGCCGCTGCTCGACGCGGGCGCCTCGTGGGCCGAGAGTCCCGCCGAGGCGGCGGCCGACGCCGACCTCGTGTGCTCGAACGTCGGCATGCCCGCCGAGGCCGAGGAGGTCTACTTCGGTGCCCGCGGCGTGCTCGGGGTGGCCAGGCCGGGGCAGATCCTCGTCGACTTCGCCACCTCGCCGCCGAGTTTCGCCCGCCGCGTGGCGGAGGCGGCGGCGGCCCGGGGCGCGGCGGCCGTCGACGCGCCCGTCTCCGGCGGCGACATCGGCGCGCGCAACGCCACGCTCTCGATCATGGTCGGTGGCGACGCGCCGGCGGTCGAGCGCGTCATGCCTGTCCTGTCGAAGCTCGGCAAGACCATCGTGCACCAGGGCGGCGCGGGCAGCGGGCAGCGCACCAAGGTGGTGAACCAGATCCTCGTCGCCGCGAACACGCTCGGTATGTGCGAGGCGCTCCACTTCGCCGCCAGGGCGGGACTCGACACCCAGAAGGTGCTCGCGGCCGTGAGCGGCGGGGCGGCCGCGTCGTGGTCGATCCAGGTGCTGGCGCCGCGCGTGCTGAACGGCGACTTCGAGCCCGGGTTCATCGTCGAGCACCTGGTGAAGGACCTCCGTATCGCCCGCGACGACGCGGGTGAGCTCGGGGAGTTCCTGCCGCTCGTGGAACTCTGCCTCGCCCGCTACGAGGCGCTGGTCGCCGCGGGACACGGCCGCAAGGGAACGCAGGGGGTCTACCTCCTGTATCGCGACCGATAAGCCCCGCGCTCGAAGGGCGCGGTCGTTGGGCACCTCGGCCGCGCGACCTGCAGCGAGCCCGCCGTGGTCTGCCTCGGGCGGCGTGGCGTCGGTCGCCTCAGGCGGCGCGCCGCGGTTCCGCCCAAGCGGCTTGCCGTAAGGGTGGGGTTCGTGTATCTTTCCCGACTCTCCAAAGCGAGCCCTGCATGAGCACGATCCCGAACACCGGCACTGTGACCTTCACCATCAAGAGCGTTCCGCTCACCGACGGCGGCTTCCGCACCGTCGAGCGCCTCATGCGCCTCGAGCGCGGCGCGCAGCGCATCCTCAAGAAGCTCCAGCACAAGCG
>JBMOGJ010000098.1:0-10517 GCA_049318425.1 Phycisphaerales bacterium
CCGGGCTCGGGGAACTGCAGGCCGAAGATCTTGTTGATGCCGTAGCCGAACATCGCGCTGGCGAGCGTGAAGCGCATCGCGATCCAGAGGCCGTCCTTGAGCCACGGGTACGACGGGCGGCGCGGGTCGACCGCGCTCCACACGGCCGTCGCGACGAGCGCGAACGCGAGGTGCGAGGCGAACAGCACCCAGTTGTAGGTGGTGTCGCCCGAGCCGTTGGGGAAGACCGTGATCTCGACGCCGAAGACCGCGCGGCCGATCCACACGTAGAACGGCTTCACGGCCTCGTCGTGCCACGCGCCGACCATGCCGAGGAGCGGCACCAGCTGCAGGATCGCCGAGAAGAACGAGACGACGAAGTAGACGCAGGCGAAGCGGAACGCCACGCGCGCGGCGAGCGGCCAGGGTGGATTCGAGGGCGGATTCGAGGGCGGATTCGAGGACGAGTTCGAGGACAAGTTCGTGGGAGAGTTCGACGGCCCATTCGTCGGCGCGGACGCTGCAATCTCAGTCATTCCGCCACGATACCTCTGTCGCCGCGCGGCGGGCTTCGGGTAGCCTCCCACCATGCGCCACGCACTGATCGCCGCATCGGTTCCACTGCTCGCCATCGGACTCGGGGCCGTGCTCCTGGTCTCCGGCCCACGCGCCTCGGCCCTGACGCCCCTGCCGTCGACGCCGCCCGCGGGACTTTCGGTCGAGGCGAAGGACGCGGCCTTCAACAAGGGCTTCGACTTCAAGTTCAAGTCAGGCAGCTCGACCGCGACGGTCTCGATCGACCCCCTCGGCATGCGCCACACCGATACCGCGACGATCTCCGCGTCCGGCGGCTCGATCACGCTGACGGGCAAGTACGACCGCAACGACCGCAAGATCGAGATCACCGCCAAGCGCGCGGGACAGGAGATCGGCGAGTATTCCTGGCGCGTCGAGGCGGTTCTCCGCTAGATTGCGCGACATGCAGCGCAGAGACTTCCTCGCCTCGTCCATGACCGCAGCCGCCTCGCTCCCGCTTGCAGCCAACGGCATGGCGAGCGCGATGCAGGACTCGAAGCCCGCGGCCGGCAGCATGCCGCGCAAGGGCAACATCAACCACTCCGTGAGCAAGTGGTGCTTCGGCATGCCGCTCGACCAGTTCTGCGTCGAGTGCAAGGCGATGGGCATCTCCGCCATCGACCTCCTCGATGAGAAGGACTGGGCGACCCCGCTCAAGTACGGCATGGTGTGCTCGCTCGGCAACGGCCCGACCTCGATCGGCGACGGCATGAACCGCGTCGAGAACCATGACCGCGTGGTCGCCGCGTGCGAGCGCCTGCTGCCGATCGCCGCCGCGAACAAGGTGCCGAACGTCATGCTCTTCTCGGGCAACCGCAAGGGCATGCCCGACGACGTCGGCCTCGAGAACTGCGCCAAGGGCCTGAAGCGCGTCATGCCCATCGCCGAGAAGCACGGCGTCACGATCCTGATGGAGCTCCTCAACTCGCGCGTCGACCACGGCGACTACATGTGCGACCGCACGCCGTGGGGCGTCGAGCTCGTCAAGCGCGTCGGCAGCGACCGCTTCAAGCTGCTCTACGACATCTACCACATGCAGATCATGGAGGGCGATGTCATCCGCACGATCCGCAACAACCACCAGTACTTCGGCCACTACCACACGGCCGGCAACCCGGGCCGCAACGAGATCGACGCGACGCAGGAGCTCTTCTACCCGCCGATCTGCAAGGCGATCGTCGAGACCGGCTTCAAGGGCTATCTCGCGCAGGAGTTCATCCCGCGGCGCGATCCGATGACGAGCCTGCGTGAGGCGATCGACACATGCGACGTCTGACGCTCGCCGCCGCCGCGGCGGCGACGCTGCTCTCGGCGTGCGCGTCGACCGCGCCCGCGCGACCGAACATCGTCCTCGTGTTCGCCGACGACCTCGGCTACGGCGAGCTCGGCTGCTACGGGCAGGCGAAGATCCACACACCCAACATCGACCGCCTCGCGGCCGAGGGGCTGCGCTTCACGCAGTTCTACACCGCGGCGCCGGTGTGCGCGCCGTCGCGCGCGGCGCTCATGACCGGGCAGCACCTCGGGCACTGCGCGATCCGCGACAACTCCGAGGTCGAGCCCGAGGGCCAGGGACCGCTGCCCCAGGGCACGCGCACGCTCGCGCACGACCTCCAGGCCGCCGGCTACGCGACCGCGTGCATCGGCAAGTGGGGCCTCGGCTTCGTCGGCACCGACGGCGATCCGAACGCGTGCGGCTTCGACCTCTTCTTCGGCTACAACTGCCAGCGCCAGGCGCACAACTACTATCCGACGCACCTCTGGCGCAATGCGCTCAAGGTCACCCTCGAGGGCAACGACCCGAAGGCGCGCGCGGAGTCGATCTTCGCGCCCGACCTGATGCTCGCCGAGGCGCGCGCCTTCATCGCGCAGTCGAAGGAGAAGCCGTTCTTCCTCGCGTACACCTCGACGCTGCCGCACATGGCGATGCAGCCGAAGGCGGCGGATCTCAAGCCATACGACCTCAAGTTCGACGAGACGCCGTATGTCGGCGGCAAGGGCTATCTCCCCCACCCGACGCCGCGCGCGGGCTACGCCGCGATGATCTCGCGCCTCGACGCCGAGGTCGGCGCGCTGCGCGCGGAGCTCGAGAAGCACGGCCTCGCGCAGAACACGCTTATCTTCGTGACCAGCGACAACGGCCCGACGCACGACGTCGGCGGCGTCGACACCGCGTTCTTCGATTCGACCGCCGGACTGCGCGGCCGCAAGGGCTCGGTGTGGGAGGGCGGCATCCGCGTGCCCGGCATCGCCTGGTGGCCGTCACGCATCGCCGGCGGCGCGACCACCGACACCCCCGCCTGGAGCCCGGACCTGCGCGCGACCTTCGCGTCGCTCGCGGGTGGCGCGGCGTCCGCCACCGACGGCATCGACCTGAGCTCCGTGCTCCTGCAACGCGCGCCGCTCCCGGCACGCGCGCTCTACTGGCCGTTCCCCGGCTACGGCGGCCAGGAGGCCGTGCGCGAGGGCGACTGGAAGCTCGTGCGCCGCGACCTCGCGAAGGCCGCGAAGGAAGGCTCGCCCGCGCCCGCGTGGCAGCTCTTCGACCTCGCGCGCGACCCGAAGGAGACGACCGACCTCGCGGCGGCGCACCCCGACATCGTCGCGCGCCTCGCGGCGACCGCGCAGCGCTCCTACGTCGAGAGCGCGCGCTTCCCGCTCGCCCGCACGCCGTGACGAGACGCGCGGCGACGACGTGACGCGCCGCGACGACGTGACGCGCCGCGACGACGTGACGCGCCGCGACGACGAGACGCGCCGCGACGCCCCGCGCTCAGCGCCAGTGCTCGGCGACCCACGGCGTCTTGTGCACGTGCCGCGTGATCTTCTTGGTGATGCCCTCGATCGCGTCGGGCGGATTCGGATGACCGTGGAACACCACGATGCGGCAGTCCTGCGGGATCTTCGGCTCGACCCACCAGTTCATGGGGAACTTCGCCATGCAGCCGTACTTGAAGGAGACGCACCACTCCTTCGGCCAGTACGAGAGCTTGCCCGCGTTGAAGAGCTCGCGCGAGATGTACTCCTGCTCGTTGCGCACCTCGCGGCGGATCTGCGCGTGCTCCTTCATGAACTTCGCGAGCAGCTCGGGGTGCGCGCCGGCCTCGAAGCGGTAGACCGACGAGTTGCCGGTCGGCCGCCACGGGCGCGCCCAGTCCTTGATGATCAGGAACTCGCCGGGGTGGGTGAACAGGCAGTCGATGTTGCCCACGATCACGATGTCGATGTCGAGGAAGAGCGTCGGCCCCTCGAGGTCGAACAGCGGTCGGCGGAAGGTCGAGATCTTGCGCCAGCCGCGCTCCGGACCGCCGGGATCGTCGAAGTCCGGCAGCGGCCGCGCGTCGATGCCCGCGTCGAGTCCGGTCGGGTCGTCGGTCATGCACACGAAGCGGTGCGGGATCGTCATGTTCCGCTTCACCATGCTGGCGAGGCGGTTCACGTACTCGGGCCCGTACTTGGTGCCCCACTTCATGCAGATGATGTTCGCCATGTCGTCAGAGGCCTCCGCGGGAAGCGCGCACTGTAGCGGGCGCGGGCGCGGCCGCGATCGCGCGGGCGAGCGCGCGCGGGTCGTGCTCGGCGGCGAGCGCGTCGGAGGCGCGGGCGGCGCAGGCGGCGTAGTGGTCCCAGCGCGCGATCACGCGGTCGACGGCGGCCGCGAGCTGCTCGGCGGTGCGCTCGCGCAGCACGACGCCCGCATCGAAGCGCTCGACGACATCGCCCGCCCAGGTGCCCGAGGTGGCGATCACGGGCGCGCCGTGCAGGAGCGCGTCGAGCACCACCCCGCTCACGCCGTCGGCGAACTTCGCGCGCTCGTAGGGCGCGAGCACGAGCGCGCCCTCGAAGCGCGCGGCGTACTCGCCGCGGTCGGGCGCCTTCGGATCGGCGACGAGCCCCGGGTAGCGCGCGGCGAGCAGCCGGGCGACGACGGCGTCCTCCCGCGAACCGTGGCGGTCGACATGCTTCGGCGAGACCTGGACGAGGAGCGGCAGGTCGCGCCCGTCGCGCGCGAGGCGCTCGGCGAGCCCCGCGACCACATCGAGGCCCTTGTTGATGCGCGCCGCGCCCGCCATGAGCAGGTGGCGGAACGGCGCGCGCAGGCGGCAGCCCGCGGCGCGGGTCGCGGGATAGGCGACCTGCAGCGCGCGGGCGCAGTCGGCCTCGGCGAGCGCGTCGCGCACGCCCCGGGTCGGCGCGAGGAAGAGCGACCGCGCGCGCACGCGCCGCGCGAGGGCGAGCGCGAGCCGCGCCTGCGGCTTGACCAGCGGCCAGTGCACGAAGAGCGACAGCCGCGCGAGCGCATCGCCGCCCACGAACGCGGCGGTCTCGGCGAGGAACGCGTGCGAGGCGTTCGCGGTGAGCACGAGCGTGCGGTGCCCGTCGGCGAGCGCGGCGCGGACCGCGCGCAGCTCGCCGGCCGGCCCGCGCGGGAGCGCGTGCGCGGCGACCGGGACCGCCCCGCCGAGCGACGGCAGGAACCCCTCCGCGCGCGGATCGGCCACGACCTCGATGCGCGAGAACACGCCCTCGGAGCGGGCCGCGAGCGCGCGCACGAACTCGGCGTAGTGCCCGCTCGGCCCGCGGAGCATTGGCTCGATCACCCGCAGGACCTGCGGCCCCTCGGACCCGGTCACCGTTGTCGTCGCGCGTTGCGTCACGCGGGGGAGGATACAGTGCCCGTCCCGTGATCCGCCGCACACCCGAGGATTTCCGCGTCGAGGAGCTCTCGTCGAGCGCATTCAGCGCATCGCTCTCGCCCGAGTGGATCCCGTCGAATCCGTTCGCCGCGTACCGGCTGGAGAAGACATCGCTCGCGACGCCCGACGCGCTCGGCTTCATCGCGCGCGACCTGCGGATCCCGCGCGCGGCGGTGTCGGCGGCCGGCCTCAAGGACCGCCACGCGGTGACCTCGCAGGTCATCACCATCGACTCCGCGGCCATGCGCGGGCCCGCGCCGCGCTGGGCCGAGGGCGACCACTGGCGCATGGTGCGCCTCGGCTTCGTGCCGCGCGCGGCCGATCACACCGCGATCGCCGCCAACCGCTTCACGCTCGTCGTGCGCGCGCTCGACAAGCGCCAGTCCGACGAGATGGTCCGCCGCGCGACGCTGCTCGCGATGACCGACGGCGGTCCCGACGGCTCCGACGCCGGTGGCGCGGCGCGCGGGCACGATCCCGTCTCGAGCCTGCTCTTCGTGAACTACTTCGGCGACCAGCGCTTCGGCAGCGCGCGGCACGGCGAGGGCTTCGTCGGCCGCGCGCTCATCGAGGGCGACTTCGAGAAGGCGCTCCGCCTCGCGATCGGCACGCCCGCCCGCAAGGACTCGGGCCCGACCCGCGCGCTCACCCGCGCGCTCGCCACCCACTGGGGCGACTGGAACGCCGCGCTCGCCGCGTTCGGCCGCATGCCCGAGCGCTCGGCGGTCGAGACCCTCGCGCGCGGCGGCTCGTTCATGGACGCCTTCGCGGCGCTGCCCAAGTTCACGCAGGAGATCTGCGTCGAGGCCTACCAGTCGCACCTCTGGAACGCGATCGCGCGCGAGCTCGCGCACGCGCTGTCGGAGACGGTCACGCAGAGCGCCTTCGAGGCCGAGGACATCTTCGGACCGCTGATCTTCCCGCGCGCCGCGGCGATCACGCCGGTGTTCCGCGAGATGGGCATCCCGATGCCGTCGCCGCGCGCGATCATGCCCGAGTGCCTCTCGGAGATCGTCGCGGGCATCCTCGCCGACGAGGGCGTCGCGCTCGAGCAGCTCCGCATCCCCGGCCTCGCGCGCCCCTACTTCGGCGGCGGCGACCGCCCGTTCATCGCGCGCGCGCGGCAGGTCTCGATCTCGCCGCCCGAGCCGGACGAGTACGCCGGCGGCGGCCCCGCGCGCCTCGCGTGCAAGGTCTCGTTCGAGCTCCCGCGCGGCGCGTACGCCACGGTGCTGCTGCGGGCGCTCGGGCAGTGAACGCCCGCGTCGGCTTGCGCTACGCTGCGGCGATGACCGTCCGCGCGTTCGTCGCCCGCGTCCTCGCGCCCCTCCTCGCCGCCGCCTCGCTCGCGGCGTGCGGACATTCCGTGCGCATCCAGGGCACGGCCGACGAGGTCTTCGGCGACACCGTCGAGATCCTGCGCATCCAGGGCGTGATGCCCGCGCGCGTCGAGCCGGGCAAGGAGCGCCCGCGCGTCGACCGCCGCACGGGCGAGATCGACCTGCTCTACACCCAGAGCGTCTACTACGGCGACGGCGCGGCGTTCATCCAGGTCGATGTCGACGAGCCCGCGGAGAACCGCGAGCGCACCGTGCGCATGTGGGTCGACTTCCCCGTCGGCAACCGCGTGGTGCGCTACGGCCGCGCGCTCGACGAGAAGACCACCGACCAGTTCGTGCGCGACTTCGAGGTCGCGTTCGCCGCCTTCCGCGAGACCCATCCGCCCCGGCTGCCGCCGGCGCCCGAAGGAGAGACCGTCCCGTGAGCCGAACGACCCGTACGAAGTCCGTCGCGAAGTCCGTCGCGAAGCCCGCGCGCACGCCCGCGAAGCGCGCGGTGAAGAACGCCGCGAGGAAGACGGTGAAGAAGGCGGCGAAAAAGGCGGCGAGCAAGACCGCGAAGCGCGCGTCGCCCAAGTCCGCGGCGAAGCCCGCGACCACGTCCGCGGCGAAGCCCGCGACGCCGCGCGCCGCGAAGCCCGCGCCCGGCGCGACGCCGAAGATCCTCCTGCTCGGCTCGGGAGAGCTCGGCAAGGAGTTCGTCATCAGCGCCAAGCGCATGGGCTGCCGCGTCGTCGCCGTCGACCGCTACCCCGACGCGCCCGCGATGCAGGTGGCCGACGCCTTCGAGGTGATCGACATGCTCGACGGAGCGGCGCTCTCGCGCTGCGTCGCGCGGCACCGGCCCGACTTCATCGTGCCCGAGATCGAGGCGATCCGCACCAGCGAGCTGCTGCGCCTCGAGCAGGCGGGCCACTCGGTGGTGCCGAGCGCGTTCGCCGCGCACATGACGATGAACCGCGACGCGATCCGCGACCTCGCCGCGAAGGAGCTCGGCCTGCGCACCGCGCGCTACGCCTACGCCGAGAGCGCGGAGCAGCTCGCCGACGCGATCCTCGGCGCGGGCGGCACCGGCCTGCCCTGCGTGGTGAAGCCGACGATGAGCTCGTCCGGCAAGGGCCAGTCGGTGCTCCGCACGAAGGCCGACATCGCGAAGGCCTGGCGCTACGCGATCGAGAACATGCGCGGCGACCGCAAGGTGGTCATCGTCGAGGAGTTCATCGACTTCGACTACGAGATCACGCAGCTGACGATCAAGGAGCGCGCGTCGCTCGGCGGCGGCATCAAGTTCGTCGAGCCGATCGGGCACCGGCAGGAGCGCGGCGACTACCAGGAGTCGTGGATGCCCTGCCCGATGAAGCCCTCGGCGAAGCGCGCCGCGCAGGAGATGGCGGCCGCGGTCGTCGCGCGCCTCGCCGGCCCGGACGGCGCGGGCATCTTCGGCGTCGAGTTCTTCGTGCGCGGCGACGAGGTCATCTTCAGCGAGCTCTCGCCGCGTCCGCACGACACCGGCATGGTCACGCTCCGCTCGCAGGACCTCTCCGAGTTCGACCTGCACCTGCGCGCGATCCTCGGCCTGCCGATCCCGGAGATCCGCTACGCGGGACCGACCGCCTCGGCGGTGGTGCTGGCCATGCGCGAGTCCAACCGCGCGCCGCGCTACCACGGCGTCGAGACGGCGTGCGCGATCCCGTCGGTCGAGGTGCGCCTGTTCGGCAAGCCGTCGACGCGCAAGTACCGACGCATGGGCGTGGTGCTCGCGCACGGCAAGACCGCCGACGACGCGCGCGGGATCGCGGCGATGGCGGCGGGCATGATCAGCGTGCAGTGACGCGTGGGGCCGGTGCCCGGCGCACCGAGGCCAGTGCGCGCAGGCCAGTGCGTGCAGGTCCGTGCGTGCAGGCCAGTGCGTGCAGGCGAGCGCGCTCAGACCGGCTTGCGGCGCGGATGCGGCGCGCGGTAGGTCTCGCGCGGCTGCTCGGGCTTGACGCCCTTGGCGACGGGCTGGAGCCCGTCCTCCTGGACGGCCTTGCGGAAGATCTCGAAGGTGGTGTCCTCGAGCAGCTTGCGGATCGCGCCCTGCATGGTGCGCAGGCGGTCATGCATCGCGCACGGATCGCCGACGCCGCAGATGCCGCCACCGAAGGGGCAGTTGTTGCTGATGTCCTCGCGCTCGAAGAGGTCGTAGGCCTCGCGGAGACGCATCAGGTGCGGCGCGCGCGCGAGCGCGTAGCCGCCGCCCGGGCCGGGGGAGCCGCTCACGAGGCTCGCCTGCGAGAGCGCGGACAGGATCTTGGCGACCATCGCGCGCGGAAGGCCGCGCTGGTCGGCGATCTCGGCGGCGGACAGGCGGGTGCGTCCCTCGTCCCAGACCTCGGCGAGTCGGCTCAGGGCGGCGATGGCGGTCTCGGTCTGCTTTCCGTACATGGTGGCTGTCCTCGGGCGAAGCGCGGGTCACGGACTGCAACGGTCCGATTCCGGGCGGACGCGGGGAATTTTGCGCGCCCGCAGAATTTCGGACAACTATATCCGCGGATTGGCGGTTCGCAAGTCGCGTTCAGAACGGAATCGGCGGCGGTGGACGACGGCCGAGGCTTCGCGGCGGAGGTTCTGCGCCGAGGCCCAGGTCCGCCGTCCGGACCGAGGATCCGCGGGTGAAGCCCCGCCCGTCCAGGCGCTCAGGCCCGCCCGTCCAGGCGCTCAGGCCCGCCCGTTCCCGCCACCCGTCTGGATCGGATGGTCGGGCAGCGTCTGCTGGCTGAGCGGCGCCACGCACACGCCGACGAACGCGGTGGCCACCTCGAGCGCCGCCCGCTTGCGCCGGCGTCCGCGCGCCTGGTTCAGGATGTGGCGGATGCCCTCGACATGCCGCTGGATCTCGATCATCTCGCTCTCGGTGAGCGACTCGTGGCGGAAGTCGGCGACGCCGCGCGCATGGCCGTTGGTGGGGACCACGGCCTCGAGGCCCGCCGCGGCGACGGCGTGCAGGAGCTTGGCCGAGCGCTCGCGCGCGACGCCGTCGCGGGTGAAGAACTCGAGCGGCAGCTCGGGAAGCGCGGGTTCATAGGTCACCGCGGCGGGACCGCGCCCGGCGCGGCGCGCGGGCTCGTCGACGGCGCGCACAAGTCCGGCGTCGACGAGGATCCGCAGGTGGTAGTAGAGCCGCGGAGGGCTGGAGCCGAGCGCCTCGGCGAGTCGCCGCGCGTCGGTGCCACCGCTCGAGCCGATCGCCTCCAGCATCTGCAGGCGGAGCGGCGAGCGCAACGCCTCCCAGACGATGCTTGCCGAAAGCGAGAGTTCGCGGTTCGAGGATTTCAATGCGGATGCCGATTGTTTCGCCTCGGCCGCGGAGTCCGATCGGCGGCCGTCATTCGCTTCGTCCATGATGTTCCCCAGAACGCGGATCTTCGGGCCGCGTGGGCGCAGACTAACGACTTTCGTCAATACTGCCAAATGGCGAATCTGTGAACCCGGCGGCAGGCGGACTCGGCCTCGATCCCCTGCTAGTCTCCGTGCCCCGATGAATGCCTTCTATCAGCGCAGCGAGCTCTACGCAGCCTTCTTCAATCCCAACGAGGAGATCCGTGGCTCCATCGACCGCCTCGTTCGGAAGCACCTCGGTCGCCGTCCGCTGCGGGTGCTCGATCCGGCCTGCGGACCCGGGCTCTGGCTCGAGCACTTCAGCCGCCAGGGCGCCGAGGTCGCGGGATCCGACCTCGAGGAGAGCGCGATCGCGCTCGCCGCGAAGCGCCTGCCTCGGCGCGGCGCGCGGGCGCTCGTCGGCGACATGCGGCGCCCGCCCGACGAGCTGGGCGCCGACTTCGACTGCATCATCAACCTCGACAACTCGCTCGGCCACCTCGCCGACTACATGGACGTCGCGGAGCACTTCGCGTCGATGCGCATGCGGCTCGCGCCGCGCGGC
>JBMOGJ010000099.1:0-10311 GCA_049318425.1 Phycisphaerales bacterium
TCCGCCGCAAGAGCTTCAACGTCGACGAGACCGGCCTCGCGCTGCAGGGCTACGACCCGATCTCGTACCTCGACAAGGCGGGGCCGAAGGAGGGCAAGAAGGAGCACGCGCTCGTCCACCGCGGCATCACCTACCGCTTCGCCACCGCGGAGAACAAGGCGAAATTCGAGGCCGAGCCCGCCAAGTACGAGCCGCCCTACGGCGGCTGGTGCGCGTGGGCGGTGATCGACGGCGACAAGGTCGAGATCGACCCGATGAACTACGAGGTCATCGACGGCCGCGTCTACCTCTTCTACAAGGGCTGGCTCGGCAACGCGAAGAAGAAGTGGGACGACAAGCTCAAGGCCGAGGGCGCGAAGAAGACCGTCACGGCCGCGGACTCGGGCTGGTCGAAGCTCGCGAAGACCGACGCCGCCGCGTTCGAGGCCGAGCGCAAGAAGCCCGCCGGCCGCTGATCACGCTGCGCCATCACTCCCGCTCGAGCAGCTCGTACAGCAGGTTGTCGACGAACAGCGGCTGCCCCACCATCTCGAGGTGCTCGTACGGCAGGAAGACGACCTTGTCGAAGTCGAGCCAGTATTCGGCGGGCGCGGCGGGATTCTTCGCCACGGCCGCATCGCCGAGCGCGCTCGCGCGCGTGACCTCGCCGTCGCCGGGCGTGTGCTCGCGGATGTGCAGCGTGCCGTCGTCGCGGATCTCGCGCACCGAGGGCATCATGATCGCGTCGCCCGCGAGCAGCACGCGGCGCAGGTGCGCGGGCGGCACCGATGGCCGCCGCAACGCCTCGTGGAACCGCGCCGCCGCGCCCAGGCACTTGGCGAGGTGATCGAGCGCGATGCGCCGGCGGTCTGCGGCCGCGGGGACCTCGGGCAGCAGCCACGAGAGGTACTCGTCCTGCCCGGGATCGGCGAGCCCCCACCGCAGGCGCTCCCAGGTGGCGGGATCGTGCATCGCGATCGGCGACCCCGACGCGTCGACCACGCGCGCGAGGTCGTCGGGCGGGATCAGCTGGTACATCGCGGGGAACGTGCCCACGATCGCGGGCCGGTAGTTGGGGAACAGCGGGTTCAGGTCGAGGCCATCGCGCAGCCGCGGCAGCACGTTGGTCGATCCGCCGCTCGGCGTGCCGACCATGATGAAGTTGCGGATGTTGCGCGCGCCCTCCCAGGTGGGCTCGGGCGCGGGGCCTTCCTCGGGCAGCCGCATCGCGCCGTAGCGCAGGTACCACTGTCCGAGCAGTCCGCCCATCGAGTGGCAGAGGAGGTCGACCTTCACCTCCGCGTCGGCGGGAAGCCCGCGCTGCCGGCGCACCGTGTCCTGCAGCTCGCGGATGCGCGCGTCGAGCGCCTGTGCGTTCTCGGAGATCTCGCGGCGCCAGTCGTAGGGATTCTGCCAGCAGGTGTAGTGCAGCCCGCCGTACTTCACGGCCTGCTCGTCGGGCGGCGCGAGCGCGCTGTCGCGGTACTTGCCGGCGGCGAGCGCCTGCAGCAGGTCGACGTAGGCGCCGAGCTCGAGCCCGCGCAGCAGGCCGATGTCGAGCTTCACGGTGTCGAGCGCGTCGGGCGCCTCGATCTCGTCGGTGAGCTGCGCGAGCGGCACGCCCTCGCGCATCGGCAGCGCGAAGGTGCGGGCGTCGCCCGGGATGTCGGGGTCGACGGCGCCGAACTGGAACGCGCCCCACACCTTGCGGCCCGTCCCCCGCTCGACCAACTTGGAGCCGAGGATGCCCGGCACCACCACCACCGGCGTGCGGGTGGTCGCGGTCGCCCGCGCGCGCGCGCCGTAGATGGTCTCGAGGGGCACGGTGCGCTCCGTCGCGCATCCGGTCGCCGCGGCGACCGCGGCCAGCAAGACTCCGACGATGGTGGTCTTCATTCGACTTCTCCAAGCTCGATCACCCGCACGACCGCGATCCCGTCGAGCACATCCGCGTGCCCGCGCACGCGCACCGGCCGCGCGATCCAGGGCGCGAGCACCTCGATCGAGAGCGGCGCGCCGTCCTGCCCGACCACGAGCGCTCGGCGCGTCGATCCATCGGGCGCGCGGCACACGATCGATGGCGGGATGCCGCCACGGATGCACAGCGTCGCGCAGTCGCGGTGCGCCTTGCCGTCGCCGGGCTTCATCACGCCGAGCCAGCACTTGCTGTCGACGATCTGGCCCTCGAGCTCGACCGTGCCGATGCGCTCGGGCTGCCCTCCCGGAGGAAGCACGCCGCCGGCCTCGACCGGCGCGTCGTCGGAGAGCTCGAGCATGCGCTGTCCGTCGCGCGCGATCAGGTAGCCGCGCGCCTTCACCGCCACGCGGGTTCCGTCCGCCTTCGCGAAGGGCGCGACGCGCGCGTCGGCGCCGTGCTTGCCCATCTCGACCAGCAGGATGCGCTCGACCGTGCCGTCGCCGCGCGCCACGCGCAGCATCGGGAACGGCCGCGCGATCAGCTCGCCTTCGAGCGTCACTTCCTGCCCGGTGTCCCACACGCCGCGCCCCGTGGGCCGCGCGAACGCGTTGAACACGAACGCCAGCCCGAGCGCCGCCAGCACGACGAGCACCACGAACACGCGCGTCCACCGCGCATCGCGCGCCGGCGTCGGCAGGTAGCCCACGTAGAAGTCGCGCGCCTCGTTCACGCCGCACCCCCATCGCGCGCGACGCACGGTGGCGCACACGGTGGCACTGGCGTTCCCGGCGCCTTCGCCTGGGGATGCACGAAGATCGTGCGCCCCTCGATGCGCAGTTCGTAGGTCGGGATCCGCTCGGTGAACGGCGGCGGCGACTGCCCGCTCTCGGCGAGGTACTGGTACCCGTGCCACGGGCAGGTCACGCAGCCATCGACGATGCGCCCCTCGGCGAGCGGTCCGCCCTGGTGCGCGCACACGCCCGAAATCGCGCTGAATCCGCCGGCATGGCGGAAGACCGCGACCGTCCGCGCGGGCCCGAGCTTCACCGCCTTCGCGCGGCCTTCCTCGATCTCGCCGACCTCGCCCACACGCACCCAGCCGTCGGCCGCGAGCGCGCGGCGGCGGCGGTCGGCGCGGAACTCCTTCAGTCCGGCGGCGAGATGGATGCCCACGACCCACGCCGCGGCGAGCGCCGTGATCCACGCGTATCCCGGCCAGACCGCGTCCTGCAGCGCGCCGAACGCGACATGCGCGACGATCAGCGCGAACGCGAGGTACACGCACAGATGCAGCGCCTTCCACGTGCGCGGCGAGAGGTTGCGCAGCCAGAAGTCGTGGCTCGTCGCCGCCATCGCGAACAGGATGACCAGCGCCGCCAGCCCGAGCGGCTGGAACGGGACCTGCGCCGCGCCCTCGAACGGCACGCCGCTCGACAGGATGCTCGTGAGCGGATCGAGCACGCCGAAGCCGTGGTACCAGACCGTCGCCAGCAGCGCGTGCGCCAGCGCCATCAGGAACATCGTCACGCCCAGGTGCCGCCGGTTGTAGAGCAGCGGCGACATCCGCGGCGTGAAGCGCGCCAGCGGCCCGATCGAGAGGATCAGCACGAGCAGCAGCGCCGCCCCGGTGCCGAACGCGCGCATGGCAAGAATCAGCGGGCTCAGCTCGAACGCAAGCGACGACGCGGCGACGAACCCGCCGAGATACAGCGCGACCGCGAGGACGAGCCGCCGGTCGTACGCCTTCTTCGCGGCGTTCCACTGCACCGCGCGGTAGGAGACGCTCATCGCGACGCTCCCTCCGCCGAAGGCCGGGGCTCGGCCGGCGGCTGCGGAAGGCGCGCGGCGTCGCGCGACTCCTCCGGTCGCCCCGCGCGGGCGCGCAGCGCGACCACCAGCGAGAGCGCGATCAGCGGCGCAAGCACGATCCACGCGATCCAGGCCCGCAGCCGAAGCCGCTCCGACGCGCCCTGCCAGGCCTCGGTGCGCTCGCCCGGCACCTGCGCGCCGCCCATCGCCGCGCGCCACCAGCGAACCGCGAGCAACGGCCAGAGCAGCGCCGCCCCCGGCAGGACGAGCACCCGGAACCCGAGCGTCGACCCATGCGCGACCGGATCGACCACCGCCGCACCCCACCACGCGAAGGCCATCGCGAAGACGAAGCCAAGCGCCGCGTAGATCGCCGCAGACTCGACCATGAACTCGACGAGGGAGGGTGACATGCAGACCGCACGATACAAAGAGTTCGCGCCCGCGACCGTGCGTTGCATTATCCTCACGGCCCGCGGCGATCGGGTGAGCCCGACCCGCGTCGACCGCGACCCGCCCCTGCGCCCCGCCTCCGCCCGCCGAGTGACGCCATGCCCGAGATCCCGACTCCGTCCATGCACTCCGCCCCGTCGTCCGCCACGTCGTCCACCACGCCTCCGCTCGGCGCGCTCGCCGACCCGCGCGCCGCGCTCGCCGGCGCCCTCGAGTCGCTCGCGACGCTGGCCGCCAAGGCGGACGAGCGCGTCTACGCCTCGGGCCTCGCATTCGGCTTCCACAGCCCGCTCGGCGCGCACGTCCGCCACTGCATCGACCACGTCGATGCGCTCCTCAACGGCATCGCCTCGGGCGAGATCCAGTACGACCGCCGCGAGCGCGGCACCGCGATCGAGCGGGAGCGCGCGTCCGGGCTCGCCGCCGCCGCCGAGCGCGCCGAGCTCGTCCGGTCGATCGGCGACGCGATGCTCGACTCGACCATCGTGGTCGAGGTGCTCGTGGCCCCGGGCGCGCCGACGATGCGATTCGACTCGACCGTCGCGCGCGAGGTCGTCTACGTCTTCCACCACACCGTGCACCACGCCGCGCTCATGTCGGCGCAGGCGACGAACATGGCCATCCAGCCCGACCCCGCGATGGGCCGCGCGCCCGCCACGCTCGCCAACGACGCAGCGCGGTGAATGCCGCGGCGTGACGGTCGCCGCCGTGGATCCGCAGCCCGCCGTCCGTTCCGCGACCTCCTCCGCCGATCCCCGCCCTCGCCCCCTCCCGCCCCCGCCCACGCCCCCTCCCGCCCCGCATGTGCACCCTCACGATCATCGCGCCCGCCCCCGGTGCCTTCGTGCTGGCGTTCAACCGCGATGAGCACCCGACGCGTGCGGAACTCCCGCCGTCGGTGCGCGCTGCCTCGGTGCTCGCACCCTCGATGCACGGGACATCGC
This sequence comes from Phycisphaerales bacterium, assembly GCA_049318425.1. GTDB lineage: Bacteria > Planctomycetota > Phycisphaerae > Phycisphaerales > SM1A02 > QWPT01. The sequence continues at coordinate 5,104 of JBMOGJ010000099.1, forward strand.
GGCGTTTCATCGCCCCTGCCGACGGGCTCGCGGGCGGCACCTGGATCGCCGTCAACGACGCCGGCCTCGCCTTCGCGCTGCTCAACCGCAACGAGCCCGGGATCCCCGACGGCCGGACCGACGGCACCACGCGCGGCTCGATCGTGCCCGCACTCGCCGACGCCGCGGCGCTCGACGAGGTCGCGTCGCGCCTCGACGCGCTCGCCGCGCGCGTGACCCGCGGCTTCCGCCTCGTCGCGACCGACGGCGTCTCGGTGCTCGAGGCCGTTGGCGGCGCGGGCGAGGCGTCGATCTCGCGCGCACCGCTCGACGCGCCGTTCCTGCGGACCTCGAGCGGACTCGGCGACGACCTCGTGCGCGGCCCGCGCGCCGAGCTCTTCGCGCAGTGCGTGGCCCCCGCCGCGCCCGCCGAGCGCACCGACGCGCAACGCCGCTTCCACCTGCACCGCTGGCCCGACCGCGCGCCGCTCAGCGTGCTGATGGACCGGGACGGCGCACGCACCGTGAGCCACACGCGCATCGAGGTCGACGCCGTCCGCGTCCGACTCGCGCACGCACTGCGCGACGGCGACGACGGCTTCGGACCCGAACACGCCCTCGAGCTCGACCGCCGATGAGCGCGTCGCTCCCGGCACTGGCGGCGCCACTCGACGCGTCCATCCCGGCGTTGCTCGCCGTCCTCGCGACCGGCGGACTCCCGGGCGGCTTCGAGATCGCCGCCGACATGAGCCCGTGGCTGCAGGGCCTGATCCTCGCCCTCGGCACCCTTATCCTCGAGGACACCACCGCGATCGCCGCGGGCCTGCTCGCGCATCACGGGACGATCTCGCTGCCCACCGCGATGCTGGGCACCGGCATCGGCATCTTCGTGGGCGATCTCGGGCTCTACGCGCTCGGTGCGGCGGCGGCGCGTGGCGCGCGCGGCACCGGCTGGATCCACCGACGCCTCCCGGCCGCACGACTCGCGCGGCTCTCGCAATGGTTCGCGTCGTCGGGATGGAAGGCGATCGTCTTCTCGCGCTTCGTCTCGGGTTCGCGGCTGCCGGTCTACCTCGGCGCCGGATTCGTCGGCGCGGGGTTCGCGCGCTTCGCCTGCTGGACCTTCCTCGCGGTGCTCGTGTGGACGCCGCTCGTCGTCGGCGCGACCGCGCTCCTCGGCCGCTCGTTCACCGCGCTCGCCGAGCGCACCGTCGGCACCGGCTGGATCGCGTGGTTCCTCATCGCGGTGGCCGTCGTGGCGGTCATGCAGGTCGCGATCCTCGCGCTCACCAACCGGCGGGGACTCGCGATCCGCTGCGCGCGTGCCGTGCGCTTCGAGTTCTGGCCGAACTGGGCCATCTACGGGCCGCTGCTGCCCTTCGCCGCGTGGCGGTCGATGCGCTTCGGATTCGCGCGCACGCTCACCGCGGTCAATCCCTGCTGGCCCGACTCGGGCGTCATCGGCGAGAGCAAGCAGGCTGGGCTCGACGCCTTCGACCCGGAGTTCGTCTCGCCGAGCTTCCGCGTGTCGCCGGGCGCCGACGGCCGCTTCGGCGGCGACGCGGTCGACGCGGCGGTCCGCGCGCTCGCCGCCACCGGCTGGACCGGGGCCGATCCGGCGCGCTGGACGCATCCGGTGGTCGTGAAGCCCGACGCCGGCCTGCGCGGACTCGCGGTGAAGGTCGTGCGCGACGAGGCCGCGTTCCGCGCGCTGCTCGGCGCGGCCCGCGCGGCGCTCGTCGTGCAGCGGTTCGAGCCGGGCGCCTGCGAGGTCGGGCTCTTCTTCATCCGCGAGCCCGGCGCGACCTGGGATCCATCGGCACCCGGCCGACTGTTCTCGATCTGCGACAAGCGGTTCCAGCATGTCGTCGGCGACGGGCGCTCGACGCTCCGCGAGCTCATCACGCGCGACCGACGGCTCCGGCTGCAGGAGTCGGTCTTCCTCGCGCGCTTCGAACCGCGGCTCGACGAGGTGCTTCCCGCCGGCGCGTCGCTCCGCATGGGCAACGCCGGCAACCACGCCCAGGGCTGCCTCTTCCTCGACGGCGAGCGCCTGCGCACCGCCGCGCTCGAGGCGTGGGTCGTGCGCGCCTGCGTGGGCGCGGGTGCACGTGGATTCCACTACGGGCGGCTCGACGTACGCTTCCCCGACGAGGACGCGTGCCGGCGCGGCGAAGGCGGCGCCATCCTCGAGGCGAACGGGATCACGAGCGAGTCGACCAACATGTACGACCCATCGTTCGGCGCGCTGCGGGCGTGGCGCATCATGCGCGAGCACTGGAGCGCGGCGTTCCGCATCGGCGCAGCGCAGCGCGCCGCGGGTGTGCGCGGGCTCGGGGTGCGGGAGCTCCTCCGCCGCCGAGCGGCGTGGCGGCACACGGCGAGCGACGACGCGGTCGCGGATTGACGGCGTGCATCCGCACGGGGGGACCGACCGACACGCCATCGCCCTCGGCGGCGTGGCCGTCCCATTTGGCGCGGAACTCCGCGTATCCCCGCGGAATTCGCGCAACTCCACACTATCGTGCGACCGCCATGTCCATGCACCGCCATCCGCGCGTCCAGCTCCGCACCAACCTCGCCGCGCTCGCGGCGTGCACCGCGTGGCTCGTCGCCACCGCGCCGCCGGCCCGCGCGCAGCAGGACGCACCGCCCGCGGTCGTGACCGTCGGCCGCGACGATGTCCGCGTGCGCGCCTCCTGCCGCATCGAGGTGTCGGTCACGCCCATCGCCGACGCCAACCAGAACGGCGTCCTCCAGATCACCGGCCGCGACGACGGCGCACGCATCGTCGTGGATCTCGGGGGCGCCACGCTCGCAGGAGCCGCGTCGAGGGCGGATGCCGCCGCGCCCGACACCTTCACCGGCACCGGCATCGTCATCACCGGCCGAAACGTCACGCTCCGCAACGGCGCCGTGCGCGGCTTCAAGGTCGGCATCCTCGCCGAGGACTGCGACGGCCTCATCCTCGAGGACCTCGACACCAGCGACAACTACGCCCAGCGCCTGCGCTCGACCGCGAGCGCCGAGGACGCACGCGACTGGCTCTACCCCCACCGCAACGACGGCCGCGAGTGGATCACGCAGCACGGCGCCGGCATCGCGGTCGCCCGCGCGCGGGACATCGAGATCCGCGGCATCACCAGCCACCGCACCCAGAACGGCATCGTCCTCGACCGCGTCGAGCACTCGCGGATCTACGACAACGACTGCTCCTTCCTCTCCGGCTGGGGCATCGCGATGTGGCGCTCGAGCCACAACACCGTCTGCCGCAACAGCCTCGACTTCTGCATCCGAGGCTACTCCCACGGCGTCTACAACCGCGGCCAGGACTCGGCGGGCCTGCTCATGTTCGAGCAGTGCTCGTCGAACACCATCGCGCTGAACAGCATCACCCACGGCGGCGACGGCATCTTCGGCTTCGCGGGACGCGAGGCACTCGGTGAGGGCGCGGCCGGGGGCGCGGCCGAGGGTGCAGCAGAGGGTGCAGCAACAGGCACCACCGACCCCACCGCAGCCCACCTCCGCAAGGGCTGCAACGACAACCTGTTCTTCCGCAACGACCTGTCGTTCGCCGCGGCGCACGGCCTCGAGATGACCTTCAGCTTCGGCAACCGGATCATCGGCAACACGCTCGAAGCCAACGCGATCTGCGGCATCTGGGGCGGCTACGCCCGCGACACGGTGGTGCTCGACAACACCTTCGCCCGCAACGGCGGCGCGGGCTACGGCGCCGAGCGCGGCGGCATCAACATGGAGCACGGCCAGCGCAACCACATCCTGGGCAACCGATTCACCGACGAGCCCGTGGGCGTGCGCCTCTGGACCGATGCCGACGAGCACATCCGCCGGCTCCCCTGGGGCGCGGCGAACGGCATGGGCGCCGCCGGCAATGCGATCGAGGACAACACCTTCACCCGCGTGAAGACCGCCGTCGAACTGCTCGCCGCCAAGGACACCGCGCTCGCCGCGAACCTCTTCCTCGACTGCGCCGCGACGGTCGCCGACCGCGACTCGACCGGCACCGCCACCCTCCCCGCACCGCGCGAACTCGCCGCCGACACGATCCGCGCGCCCGGCGCCGAACTCGAGGCCACGCTGCCCGGCAAGCGCCCCGCGATCGGCCTCCGCCCCGCGCTGCGCGGCCGCGACCGCATCGTCATGCAGGAGTTCGGCCCCTACGCGTGGGACCGGCCGCTCGTCGTCCCCGTCGGATCCGACCAGGTGCGTCCGCGCTTCCGCGCGCTCGGCTTCCGCGCGGTCCACTCGGCCGATGTCATCGGGAACGCGCCGCTCTTCGCCGGCATCGGCGCCGACGGCGAGACGGTCGAGGTCGCCTCGAACCTCACCGGCTTCGTCGCGCCGTTCACCGTGCAGCTCCGCGAGAAGGACCGCGCCAGCAAGGCCTCCGCCACCGGCGTGATCGCGACCGCCGCCTGGGAAACCCGCATCTTCCCCCTCGACGGCGGCGACGGGCCCGTGCTCGGCGATGTCCCCGACGCCGAGGGGTTCCGCGCCCGGGCCGCCGCGGCGAAGCATGTCTTCGTCCTGAAGGCGATCGACTTCGACTTCGCCAACGCCGGCCCCTCGAAGGCGGTCCCCGACCCCGATGTCGAGCGCCTCGCCTTCGGGAACGACCGCTTCGGCCTCACCGCCGAGACCACGCTCGCCTTCCGCCCCGGCCGCTGGCGGATCCAGGTCGAGAGCGACGACGGCATCCGGCTCTGGGTCGACGGCGCGCTCGCGCTCGAGCGCTGGGACATCCATGTCCCGACCACCGACACGGTCGACCTGACCATCCACGAGCGCCGGGATGTGCCGCTGCGCCTCGAGTACTTCGAGAATTCCGGCTTCGCCCGCCTCCGGATCCGCTACGAGCACCTCGGTCCCCCCGCGCCCTGACCCGCGGCGGCCGCGCGCGACCGCGCCGAAACCCGCCATCCCGAGGCTTTCCCCTTCCCTCGACCGCGGAAAGTGCTATGGTTTCCGCCATGCCGCTCGTCCTGAACCCCCTCGCATGACAACCGCCTCGACCAGAGGTCCGTTGCATCGCGTCGGTTCGGCCACGAACGCCCTGCCAGTTGCGAACTGGAATCGCCCCCGCGTCGGTGACGCGCGGCCTGCGATCGACTTCACCAACGAGCCCGTCACCAGCCAGCCCTAGCACAAAGGATCTGACTTATTTATCCGCCGCGTCGACCGTTCGGAGGCCCCCCGCGTGACCAGCGT
>JBMOGJ010000100.1:0-10260 GCA_049318425.1 Phycisphaerales bacterium
AGGTACCAGATCATGATGGTCTGCCCGAAGTAGCTCACCGCCAGGAAGATCGCCATCTGCGCGAAGATCGACGCGCCGATCCCGTAGACCGCGAGGTGCTGCGGCGATCCCGCCGGCAGCCGCCGCAGCCAGAAACCGCAGGCACGCAGCGCGAGCACGATGGCGACGATCAGCGCGATCATCGCCCACACGCCGCCGCGAACGCCCTCGAGGATGTACTGGTTGGTCACGTCCTGCAGGCCCCAGCCCCAGTGGCGGGTCGAGATCGTGCCGACCATCCACCACTCGTGGAAGTGCGCGATCGCCTTGTCGATCAGGTGGAACCGGTGGTATCCGGTGCTGCCGCCCACCAGGTCGATGCGCGCGATCAGGTGCCAGATGCCGTGGTTCATCACGAAGTGCAGCACGGTGCCGAGCGCGAGCGCGCCCATCCACACGATCCGCAGGTGCATCCAGAAGGGGTACACCGCAAATGCCGCCAGGACGAACAGCAGCGCCGCGGCCGGCGTGCTCGATGCGCAGCAGACGACGATCACCGCCGTCAGCAGGAATCCCGCGGGAGCCACCCACTTCGCATGGCCGCGCGCGCGCCACGACGCCAGCCAGTGCGGCAGCAGCGCGACGAAGAAGCATCCGGCGAGGATCGCGTGCGCGAACGCGCCCTGGCAGCGCAGCTTGCCTTCGCGCACGTCGGTCAGCAGCGGGATGCCGCCGAAGACCGAGAGCATGTTGCGTCCCGTCGCCTTCTCGATGCCGAAGATCAGCGCGACCGGCAGGCAGAGCACGAGCGACTGCACCGCGAGGCGGCCGATGTCCTCGATCGAGCGCAGCGTCGCCCGCGCGACGAGGTACATGCCGAGCGTGTCGAAGGCGCTGCCGATCTGCTGGATCAGGATGCCCATCTGCCCCGTGGTGACCGGCATCAGCGCGACCTTGGCGAGCGTTCCCGCCGCCACCAGTCCGTCGATCCAGCCGAAGCGGAAGTCGAGCAGCCGTCCCGTGGTGCCGAGGCGCACCAGCGCGACCATGATGCCGAGCCGGAGGAACGCGAAGTCCGCGCCGGCGAGCACGAGCCGCTGCGCGCTCGGGATGTAGACCGCGAGTCCGAGCAGCACCAGCGGGATCATCCGCAGCGGGCCGAACGCGATCAGCGCGCAGGCGAGCGCGAGCGCCGCCAGGCCCACGGGATGCACCGTGTTCTGGTTCACGTACTCGAAGCTGCTTGCGGCGAAGTCCATGGCGTGGTCGATGCCCTATCGGCCGTCGGATCGGCCGCCGTGAGGCTGAACGCGCGCATGCGGGCCGAGGATCCGCGATGTCGCCGCCGAACGTCGGTGCGCGTTCACCCTGTGCCGACCGCGCCGACTGCGCGGGCGGGTCCGCGTTCGCGGGAAGCGTGCGCGAACCCGCCGCTCCGAGCCGAGTCCCGCGGGAAAAGCGCCGATGAACAGGCGTCCCGTCCTGCGAGCAACCCATGAAGCCAGCCGACGCCCATTCCGCCGCCGGGAAGACCAACTCCGATGCATCGACGCCGAGCCCGCTGAAGCCCGGCGAGGTTCGCCTCATGACCCGCTACCGGCGCGGCGCCCTCGCGGCACGCGCGTGGCGGCGGCTCTGCGCGGAGCTCCACGCCCTCTGGCTGCGCGCGCACGGCGCCCACATCGGCCGCGGCGTGCACCTCGGCAAGAACGCGCAGCTCTACGGCCTCACCGGCCTCAACATCGCCGACGGCGTGAACATCGGCCGCCGCGCACGGCTCGAGACGCACCTCACCGAACGGGGGCAGGCGCAGATCACCATCTGCTCCGGCACCCACATCGGCAACGACTTCCACGCCGGCGCCGCGCTGCGCGTGCTCATCGGGCGCAACTGCATGATCGCCTCGGGCGTGACGATCCTCGACCACGACCACGACTTCGGCGATCCCTTCGATCCGTACCGCGCGCGCGAAGGCGTCGTCGCCGCCCCGACGGTCATCGAGGACGGCGCCTTCCTCGGCGAGCGCGTCGCCGTCCTGAAGGGCGTCCGCATCGGCAACGGCAGCGTGATCGGCGCGAACTCGGTCGTCTGCAGCGACATCCCCCCGCTCACCATGGCCGCCGGCATGCCAGCGCGCCCGCTGCGCCGCTGGAACGAATCCACCCGCGCGTGGGAGCGCATCGCGCCCGCCGACAAGGGAGGACACGCCTGATGCACGTCCTGCTCGTCGCCCACTACTTCCCGCCCGACGGCGGCGCGGGCAGCCAGCGTCCCGCGTCGTTCGCGCAGCACCTGCCCGCGCTCGGATGCGAGACCACCGTCGTCTGCCGCCAGGTCGACGACGCGAAGCGCGGCGCCTACGACCCCGCCGACCGCACCCTGCTCGCCCGCACGGCGAGCGGCGCGACCATCCGCCGCGCCAGCGCCGAGCCTGGCGAAACCTGGACCGCCGCGCTCCTGCGCGAGGCGCGCGACGCGGTGCGCGCGCATCGCCCCGATGTCGTGGTCGTCACCCTGAGCCCGTTCGAGCACGCGGAGATCGGCTTCGCACTCCGCGACGAGTTCCGCATGCCCGTCGTGCTCGACCTGCGCGATCCGTGGGCGCTCGACGGCTGGCACACCTACCGCCATCACTTCGCGTGGCGCCGCTCGCTCGAGGCGATGCAGCGCGCGCTCGGCGCCGCCGACGGCGTGGTCATGAACGTGCCCGGTGCGCGCACCGCCGCCGAGGCGATCGCACCGCGCCGCGGCCTCACGCCCTACGGCGTCGTGACCAACGGCTGGGAGGAGGATGACTTCGCGTCGACCCCCGATGTGCCGCAGGGCGACAAGTTCCGCATCCGTTTCGCCGGCACCTTCGTGTGCCGCTTCATGCGCGACCGCTCGCTGCTGCGTCGCCTGCGCGCGCGGCTCCGCGGCCGCGGCGAGGTGATCGACGAGCGGGGACGCTCGCCGCTCTTCCTTCTCGAGGCGATCCGCGCGCTGCGCGAGTCGCGCGGCGCCGACGCCGCCATCGGCCGAGACTTCGTGCTCGAGCTCGCGGGTGCGAAGGAAGCCGAGACCCAGCAGATCATCGACGAGAGCGGCTGCGCCGACGCGGTCGCGCAGCTCGGCTACCTGCCGCACGACCAGAGCGCCCGCTTCATCGCCGGCGCGCACGCGCTGCTCCTGCCGATGCACGGCCTCCCCCGCGGCGCGCGCGCACGTATGGTGCCCGGCAAACTCTACGAGTACTTCGGCACCGGACGCCCGATCCTCGGGCTCTGCCCCGAGGGCGACGCACGCGACTGGATCGCCCGCGATCCGCGCTCGCGCGTCGCGAACCCGGTCGACAGCGCCGACATCGCGGCGAAGCTGCGCGAACTGCACGCGATGTGGCGCTCGGACGAGCTCGCTAGCTCGTCGCGTGCGCCGTGGACGGGCGAATTCACCCGCCGCGCGCAGGCCGAGCGGCTCGTCGAGTATCTGCGTGCGGTGATCGGCCCTGCGTCGCAGACGCAGACGCACACCACGCCTGTCGCTGCGCCGGCGGCGCTCAGCGCTGCATGAACCCCGTGCGTCGGTCGAGCGCCGCGAGGAGCCCGACCGCACCGCGATCGAACGTCCGCCGCATGCCGGTACTTTCGTCGGCGACCCGTGCAAGCCGCGCGAGCGGCGCCGGGAGTTCCGCCACGAACCGCGACCACCCCGCGCGCGACTGCAGCGTCCGCCAGGGATGCCGCAGCCAGCGCGGCAGCACGCCGCCCTCGTGGGTCGAGAACGGCACGCCGGTGTCGTCGAGACGCGCCAGCACGATCTCGCGCCAGTCGCGCGCCATCGCCTGCTCCATCGGGATCGCCGCCACCGCCGCGCAGAGCTCGCGGTCGTAGAGCGGCGTCGCCACCCGGTCGCGCGGCAGCAGGCCGTACGCCGACGCGCCGATGCCGCGCCGCGTCCAGTGCAGGAGGCTGTACATGCCGAGCGGATTCGGCGTCGCGGCGAGCGCGCGCAGCGCGGCCTCGAACTCGGCCACCACCGCCCCCGGCTCCGCGAGCGGAATCCCCTCGGCCCGCGCGGCGGCAACGAAGCCCGGCGAGACATGCCCACCGTGCGCCTCCGTCCACGCGCACAGCCCGGCGAGATCACGCGCGTTCCACAGCGCGATCGCCTCGGGATGCAGCAGCGAACCGGTCGAGAGCACACCCGCGCCGATGCCGTCGGTCACCGCGCCCTCGAGGTCCCGCACCCGCCGCGCGATCGCGACGAACCACGCATGCTCGAGCGACTGGAAGCCCTGCGCCGCGTGGCGGTCGAGCTCCCGTGCCCCGTCGAACGGCAGCGGCGAGACCCGCTCCACCCGCTCGCCGATCGCCGCAGCCACACGCTCGGCGATGGCCGCGTCCGACGCAGCGCCACGCTGGTCGAGCGTGAGGATGCGCCCCGGCCGCCTGCCGAGCTTCCGCATCGCGAGCAGGATCAGCCGCGAGTCGCGGCCGCCGCTCAGGAGCACCGTCGGGCGTTCCGAGCCGACATGACGCCGCACCGCCTCGATCGTGAGTTCCAGCAGATCATCGTCGCTCGGGACCCGCCCCGACACGAGGGCCACGGGGTCGACCGCATCGGTCTCAACCCCCTGGAGCACGGTGCGGGTGCCCAGCGCGTAGCCGAACGCGAGCACCGTCGCGAGCCCGAGGGGATCGACCGTGGCGCCCGCACCCGCGCACGACGCGAGGTCGGCACGCGGCACGCCCGCCTGCAGGAATCGCGGCCGCAGATCCGCGGCGGCGTTCGCCGCACGTCCGCCCGATGTGGATGGAAAGGCCATGGTGCTCAAGGTGAAACCCGGGAGATGCGGTTCAAGTCATCCGCGGGCAGTGATATCGACCACTCCGCCCCGACGCCGCAGAGAAATCTCCGCGCCTCCGCCGCACGACGGAAAAAAGAGGCGACCGCCGTTCCGTACCGGCGGTCGCCCGAATAGACCACGTTCGTCAAGAGCGATGCGAGCCTTGAGTCACTTCATGCGGCGACGCATGAATCCGAGTCCAATGAGTCCGAAGCCGGCGAGGACGGCCGGGGCGCCGATCGGCACGACCAGGAGCTGGTCCTGCGCCGACGCGTTCGAGAGACCGAGCAGGTTCGGCCCCATGGTGCCGAAGCCGCCCTGACCGAGCGAGGCGAGCATCGAGGCGGCGGTCGCGTAGAGACCACCGGACTTGCCGGCCTGGAACGCACCCTTGTCGAGCGCGAGCTGCGAGACGGCCGCAGAGGCCGAGGTCGCGGTCAGGTTCTCGTGGGTGATCTCGTAGATCGCGAGCTGGAAGGCACCGATCTGGCCGGCGCCCGCGAGATCCGCGTAGTAGCGACGGTAGAGGTCGTTCACCAGGGTCGCCTTGATCGCGCCCATCGGTCCGGGCGCGTTGTACGGCTCGTCGGCCTCAGGCACCTGCGACGGGGCGACCACGTTGAACGTGTAGGTCTGGCCCACGGTCACGCCCTCGAAGAGCTGCGTGCAGAACGAGGAACGCTCCTGCCCGTAGATCCCCCAGCGGTGCACGCCGACGGTGATGTTGGTGAGGCTCGAGGACGAGCGGGACGACCAGCTGAGATTGCTGTTGTAGCGAATGCCAGTGGTCGTCGAGTCGCCGAAGCCAAGGAAGGTCAGCGTCATGGTGTTGGCCGAAGCAGCGGCGGAAACACCGAGCGCGACAGCGATAGCGAGGCCTGTGGTCTTCATCTTTTTCTTACCCTTGGAAGTGCGGTCTATGCGCGTCCGCTGTCGACACGGACAGCGATGCACGCCCCGACTCTAGTACAGACCTAAGTCATGTCAAATCATGGACTTGCAGTTCTTCCAAGATCCACCGGACAAACGACTTATCGAACCTTCGGCAAATGGCCGATACTGCCGCCTCACCGTCGTTCGGGCGCGTCGCGGAGGATCCGCACGCCCGAGTCCGCCTCAAGGAATGCGTCGCAGGAGCTGGACCGCATGTTTCTTGGACTTCGATCGCTTGCCGCCGTTCTCGGGTTTGCCGGAGCGCTCCTTGCACACCGCGCGGTCCACGCAGGCAACGAGCTGCAGCGGGAGGTCGAGTCGGTGCTCCGCGGCGCCAAGGGGCTGGGAAACGCGGTCGTCGGCGTCTCGCTGCGCGACTGCGCGTCCGGCGCGGAGCTGGTGAACATCCGCGCCGCCGAGCCCTTCATCCCCGCGAGCAACATGAAGGTGATCACCACGGGTGCCGCGCTGCTGCAGCTCGGGCCGAACTGGCGCTTCAAGACCTACCTCGTCCTGACTCCCGTCGGCAACGCCCACCGCTTGACCCTCGTCGGCTCCGGCGACCCGTCGCTCTTCGACCCGAAGATCGCCGAGTGCGGCGGCGTGTGCCATGACTTCGACGCGACCGTCGGCGCCTGGGCGTCGGCACTGCGCGCCAGGGGCATCACCCGCATCGCCGAGCTCGTGATGGACGCGCGCATCTTCGATGACGAGACGATCCCCTCCGAGAGCCGCAAGTGGATGTCGAACGTCGGCCGCGGCTCGTACGCGGTGCCGGTCTTCGGCATCAACCTCGGCGCCAACGTCGCGATGCAGATCGGCGGCGCGCCCGCCGGCAGCAAGCGCGGCCCCGAGCTCGCGCCGACCACGAATCCCGTGACCGACGGCGCCAGCGCGCTGCGCAAGGCCTTCGCGCGCCATGGCGTCGCGATCGACGCCGCGCGCACGGCGGGTCCCGGCGATACACCGCGCGCGGCGGGCTCGCTCCTCGTCGAGCCGATCCTGGAGAGCCCGATGCTGTGCGTCCTCCGCAACGCGAACGAGCAGAGCGCGAACCTCTACGCCGAGGCGCTCGCGAAGCGGGTCGGCGCGGCGCACGCGAACCGCCCGTCACCCGACCGAAGTGGCGCCGGCCGGCCCGTGCGTGAACCCGGCGACGCCGGATTCGAGCCTGGATCGTGGGACAACGCCAAGGTCGCGATCGAGCTGCTCCTCCAGCAGGTGCTCGGCATGACTCCCGACGCGCTCCGCCGCGAGTTCGAGTTCCACGACGGCTCCGGCCTCGACGACCGCAATCGCGTCACGCCGCGGCTGATGACCTCCTGGATCCGCGCCTTCAGCACCACCGAAGTGCCCTCGGGAACGATGTGCATCCCCGCCGAGTTCCGCGAGACCTTCATCACCAGCCTCGCCGCGCCCGGCGAGGGCACGTTCCGGAAGCGCTTCGACGACCCGCGCTTCCGCTCCGCGGCCGTCGCCGAGGCCGTCGAGATTTTCGGCAAGACCGGCTACATCCAGGGCACCTGCACCCTGAGCGGCGTGGTGCGGCTCAAGCGCGATCCGTCCCGCGCCATCTCCTTCGCCGTCTGGTGCAACAATGTGAAGGATGGCGGCGCCGGCGACTGCAAGGTGATGCAGGAGGACGTCGTGCTGGCCGCGATCAACCACCTCCGCCGTGCGTCGACGCAGCCCGCCGCCGGAACCACGCGGACGACCGCCCAGGCCGCCACCAACTGATCCATGCCGTTCGACGCCCAGGGCATCACCGCGATCGCCTGCGTCGCCATCACACTGGCGGCACTCATCCGCGGCCGCATCGGCGCCGACCTCGCGATGGCGGGCGGCATCGGACTGCTGGTCCTCACCGGGATCCTGCGACCCGAGGAGGCGTTCGCGGGACTCGCGAGCTCGTCGATCCTCACCATCGCGCTGCTGCTGATCGTCTCGCAGGGCGCGATCGAGACCGGGCTCATCCAGTGGATCGGCCCCGCGATCTTCGGGCGCACCACCAACGTGTTCGTGGCGCAGCTGCGGCTCATGCTGCCGGTCGCCGCGATCTCGGCGTTCATCAACAACACGCCGCTGGTCGCGATGTGCATCCCGGTGGTGCAGGAGTTCTCGCGCCGTTCGCGGATCGCGCCGGGCAAGCTGTTCATCCCGCTCACCTTCGCCGCCACGCTCGGCGGCGTCTGCACGCTCATCGGCACCAGCACCAACCTCGTGGTCAACGAGATGTGGGTGAAGGCGGGCAATCCCAGTTTCTCGCTGTTCGACCTCTCGGCCGTCGGCATCCCGGTCGCGCTCGCGGGCATTGCGTACGTCGTGATCGCGGGGCGCTGGCTGCTGCCGGCGAGCGGCGGCGCGTCGCACGCGGGCGTCGACCCGCGCTCGTACTCGGTCGAGATGCGGGCCGTGGGCGCGCCGATCGCGGGCAGCACCGTCGAGGAGGCCAACCTGCGCGGGCTCGAGGGGCTCTACCTCTCCGAGATCCAGCGCGGCTCGGACATCATCGCGCCGGTCGAGCCGACCACCCGCATCCTCGAGGGCGACCGCCTGTTCTTCATCGGCGACGTCGCGAGCGTGGTCTCCCTGCAGCGGATGCGCGGCCTCGCCGCCGCGCGCGAGCAGACCAGCAAGCTCGGCAGCGAGCGCTACAAGCGCTTCCTGGTCGAGGTCGTGATCAGCGACACCAACCCCCTGCTCGGACGGACCATCCGCGAATCGCGCTTCCGCAGCGTCTACGACGCGGTCGTGATCGCGGTGTCGCGCAACGGCGAGCGGCTCTCGAACGTCAAGCTCGGCACCGTCGTGCTCCGCGCGGGCGACGTGCTGCTCCTCGAGACGCAGGAGGCGTTCGTGAACGCCTACACGCAGTCGCGCGACTTCCTGCTCGTGAGCAAGCTCGAGGATTCGGCGCCCGTCCGCCACGAGCGCGCGCCGATCGCGGCACTGATCCTGCTCGCGGTGATCGCGGTGGCGGCCTTCGAGCCGTTCGGCTTCACCATGTTCCATGCCGCGTTCGCGGGCGCCGCCGCCATGATCGCGACGCGCTGCTGCACCGGACCGCAGGCGCGCAAGGCGCTCAACGCGCGGCTGATCTTCGTCATCGCGGGCTCGCTCGCGCTCGGCACCGCGCTCGCCAAGACGGGCGTGGCGAAGGCCTTCGCCGACCAGCTCATCGCGTGGAGCGGCGGCACGCCCATCGGCACGCTGGTCGCGGTCTACCTGGTGACCTTCGTGCTCACCGAGCTGCTCTCCAACGCGACGGCCGCGGCGCTCGTGTTCCCGATCGCGGTCGCGGCGGCGCAGGCGCAGGGCTTCGATCCCAAGGACGCGGCGCTCGTCGTGATGATCGGCGCCAGTGCGAGCTTCGCGACGCCGATCGGCTACCAGACCAACCTCATGGTGCAGGGCCCGGGCGGCTACCGCTTCGTCGACTTCGTGCGGATCGGGCTCCCGCTCGGCATCCTCACCGGCGTCGTGGCGCTGACCTGCATCTGGCTGCAGATGCCCGCGCACACCCTCCCCGCCTTGCCGTAACGGATCCCACGCGTGACGACTCCATCGACCGATGCATCCCGGAACGAGACGCTCGCCACCATGCGCCAGGCCGTCGCGCTTGCCGCACGGGCCACGCGCTTCGTGCAGTCCTCGACCGCGCTCGACGGCATCTCGAAGGACGACCGTTCGCCGGTGACCATCGCCGACTGGGCGAGCCAGGCGGTGGTTGCGATGACGCTCGGTGGCGGGATCGCGCTCGTCGGCGAGGAGGACGCCGCGGCCCTGCGTGCGCCGGCGAGCGAGCCGCTGCTTGCGCGCGTCGTCGAGGCGAGCAGCCACGCGCTCGGCCGTGCGGTCACCCGCGCGCAGTGCCTCGAGGCGATCGACTCCGGCCGTGCCGCGCCGTGCGCGCGCTTCTTCACCCTCGATCCCGTCGACGGCACCAAGGGGTTCCTGCGCCGGCAGCAGTACGCGATCTCGCTCGCGCTCATCGAGGGCGGCGCGGTGACGCTCGGCGTGGTCGGCTGCCCGAACCTGCCCGCGCATGATCCGGCCGACTACGACGCCGCGGATCCGCTCGGCTGCATCGCCTACGCGGCGCTTGGCGCAGGCGCGTGGATGGAGCGCGACGCAGCACCGCCCGCGCGCCTCGCGATCGCCGCCTGGAGCGCCGGCGCACCGGTCCGATCCTGCGAGTCGGTCGAGAGCGGCCACTCGAAGCAGGACCTCTCGGTCGAGCTGCTTGCCGCCATCGGCGCCCCGGGGCAGCCTGCGCGCCTCGACAGCCAGTGCAAGTACGTCGTCGTCGCGCGTGGTGGCGCCGACATCTACATGCGCCTCCCCGTGAAGGCCGACTACCGCGAGAAGATCTGGGATCACGCCGCCGGGGCGCTCGTCGCCACCGAGGCCGGCGCGCGCGTGTGCGATGTCGACGGGCGGCCGCTCGACTTCAGCCGCGGCCGCGAGCTCACCGCGAACCGCGGCGTGTTCGCCGGGCACCCCTCGATCGTCGAACCGCTGGT
>JBMOGJ010000101.1:0-10169 GCA_049318425.1 Phycisphaerales bacterium
CGAGCCAGGTGGCGACGTCGTCATGCCGCACGAACGCGGCGAGCGACTCGAGCGTGCCCTCGCCGAGGAGATCGCCGAGCCGCGCGAGCAGCGTGCCGAGCCGCGTGACCGGGAAACCGCGCGACGCAACGCGCGTCGCCGGCGCACCGGCCAGCGCGAGCGCGCGCTCGA
The DNA here is from genome assembly GCA_049318425.1 of Phycisphaerales bacterium. GTDB lineage: Bacteria > Planctomycetota > Phycisphaerae > Phycisphaerales > SM1A02 > QWPT01. The sequence continues at coordinate 172 of JBMOGJ010000101.1, forward strand.
TGGCGCGGCGCGACTCGTCGTCGGGCGCCATCACCGCGATCGCGTCGCTCCGGCGCGGTGCCGGCAGCCTGCGGATCGCCTCGACCACCGCGTCGGCCGCCTCCGCCGGGCCCTCGGCCACGCGGATCGACGACGACGGGATCCGCTCGACCGGAAAGCGCCGCGACTCCCATGCGCCGAGCTGCGGGAATCCCGCGCGATCGATCGACTCGACGCTGTGCACGCAGACCTCGACCGACACGCCGGACTCGCCGAGGCGCTCGAGCAGCGCGCGCTGCACCGGCTCGGGATCGGCGAGCAGCACCACCACGCGGTCGGCCCCGTGCGCCTCGTCGGGAGCGAGCAGCCGACCGCCCGCGACCGCATCGCGCAGCGCGGCGTCGCGATCGGCCACGCCCTCGGTCTCGAGCAGCGCGTCGCGCCGGGCGGCGAGCCGCGCGAGCACGGCGATGTTTCGGAGGGTGTGCCCGCCGCGCGAATCGACCACGCCGCGCGACTCGGTGACGCCGCGCGTCTCGGCGGAATCCCCCGCGGCAACGTCGACCGCATCCCCACCCTGCGCGCCCTCGCGCTCCACCCGCAGCGCCTCGAGCACCGAATCAAACGAATGCATCGACGCCGCGATCTCCGCCGCCATCCGATGCATGCGCTGGGCGAACCGCGCGCGCATCTCGCCATCCATCGCGGCGGCGTCCGAGCCGGCGTCCGGCCCTGCGGCCTCATCGCCTGCCTCGCCCGCGCTTCCGCCATCGCCCTTCCCCGCGGCACCGACACGCACACCGAACACCCGCGCGACCTCGTCCGCCAGCGCGGGGTCCTCCGCCTGCGTCCGCTCGAGCGCCTCGCGCCAGGCGAGCCGGGAGGCGAGCGGCGTCAGCACCGGGAGCTCGGGCTCGACGAAGCGGCTCGCGAGCATGAGCGGCGTCACGATCGACGGCGCGATGAGCGGCTGGCCCGCGTCCTTCGCCCGCGCGAGCAGGTTGCGCTCGAGTGCGCCCGCCAGCCTTGCACCGGGCACGAGCACCATCGTGCGCCCGAAGTCGAACGGCGCGCCGCGGTGGTGCGCGACCAGGATCTCGCAGAGCGCGTCCGACAGCGCGCGCGCCGAATCGAGAACGCGGATGGATCGGGATGCGGGCGCGTGGATCGACGACGGCGCGGACACGGACGGTCTCATCTTCTCTTCCCCAATATGGAGGCACGGAGGCGTGCACGGGCTCGGGCGCGAGCGGCTCGCGCGGACTGACGGGCGCGGAGTGTAGCACTCAGTCGCGGTGCTTCACGTGGCAGTCCTTGCATCCCGCGCCGAGCGCCTTCATCGCAGGCGCGAGCTTCGCGGCGTCGCCGCCAGGCGCGAGTTCGCGAAGGAGCAGCTCCTCGAGCGCCGACGCCTCGCGGGCGTTCCGCGACAGGCGCGCGCGGAAATCGGTGCGCGCCGCCTCGTCGAGCCGCTCGACATGCGCGTCCTGCTCAAGCAGTCGGAGCAGGTCGGCGATCCGGCCCGCATCGGCGGCGGGCGCGAGGTCGGGGTGGCTCGCGGGCACCTTCCACCCGTTCTTCTCGACGAGCTTGATCCGGTCGAGCGCCTCGTCGATCGCGACCATCGCGGCCACCATCGAGTCGGGCGCGGTCACCTCGGGGAAGTCGGCGCGCGCGGCGTCGATCGCCGCCGCCACCATCGGCGCCGCCTTCGCGGTGCAGGACCAGAGTCCGGTGTATCCCTCGGCGGTGCCCGAGACCTTCATGCGCGCGGCGGCCTGCGCGTTGGTCATCCAACCGAGCGACACGGCGATGGTCCCGGCCGCGCCGGCACTGCGGTGCTTTCCGTGGTGGCAATGCAGGTAGATCGGCCGCGGCAGGTCGCGCACCGCGCGCACCAGCTCCGCCTTGCGGACGTCGTCGAAGCCGTCGTACCCGATCGGCAGGTGCACGTACCGCAGCCCGCGCGCCTTCGCCCGCGCGAGGTCGGGCAGCGCCCCGTCGACCGAGATCACCGTCTTGACGCCGAGCCCGACGAGCGCGTCGAACCCCGCATCGCCCTCGGGCACCGAGCCCGAGTAGAAGCCGTCGGCGCCCTGCCCGCGGAAGTCGACGACGTTGTGCAGTCCGGGGAAGTCGCGCGGGCCGTCGGTCGCGGCGCCCGTTCCGTCGGGCTTCGTGTCCGGCGTCGCGCCGCTCTTGCCTCCGGGCTTCGCACCGTCCTGCGCGGCCTCGCTCCCCGCGACCCGCTGCTCGGCCTGCGTGGGCGCGCGATCCGCCGCGCCGAAGGCCGATCCGCGCGCGTGCAGCGTCGAGAGCCCGACGACGAGGATGGGAAGGACGACGGGAAGGACGACGCGAACGACCGCGGGAACAGCCACGGGAACGGCCACGGGGACATGCATGAGCTTCTCGAAGACTGCGCGCATCCCCGCATTCTAGCCATCACCGCGTCCAACGGTCGAGCAGCCGCGCGAGGTCGGCCTGGTCGGTCGTGCCGCTCGCGTCGAAGTCGCCGCGCACGCCGCCGAGATTCGACAGCAAGATCACGAGATCGCGCGGGCCGACCACGCCGTCGCCGTCGAGGTCGCACTGCACGCGGTCGAACTCGGCGAGGTCCGCCTCGGAGAGCTCGGTGTCGCCGTCGAGGTCGAGCCGCGCGAGCGCCGGCGTGCAGGGCGTGCCGACCAGCCCCTGCACCGCCGTGCGGTCGAGGTCGGTGCGGACACCGTCGCCATCGACGTCGCCGAGCGCCTCGGGCGGCCAGACCGGCCACTCGATGTTGGTGTCGAGGTTCGTGGGCACGCCGCGCAGCACGCGCACGGCCGCCGCGAGCTCGCCCGCGCGGGGGAAGGCGACCACGATCTCCTCCACCACCGCCGCGTCGCCGACGCCGATGTGCAGGCGGTAGCTGCTCTGGCTCTTGTAGCCGCTGCCCGCCGCGACCTCGCGCCAGTGGGTGCGCCCCGCGGCGCGGGCGGTGATCCGCGTGCCGATCGCATGGGTGTTCGCGCCGCGCCCCTGCACGCGCAGGTCGATCCAGCGGCGTGCGGCCGAGCCCGGGATGTGGTTCACGAACAGCCGCACCGTGTCCTGATGGTTCTGGACGAGGAGATCCTCGTCGCCGTCGCCCTCGATGTCGCCGATCGCGACGCAGTACGAGGCGCCGGGATCGGCGAGGCCCCACACCTCGGCGGCGTCGAACAGCGGCCACGACGCGCCCTGCACGAACATGTGGTTCGCGCTCGTCTGCGACGCGACGAACAGGTCGGGCACGCCGTCGTTCTGCGGATCGCAGAAGACCGCGCCCCAGCAGGTGGTGTTGGCCGTGACGCCGGCGACCTCGCCGACCTCGACGTAGTTCAACCCGCCGTCCTGCGAGGCGAGCAGGAAGTTCCCGTGGTGGACATTCGAGACGAAGATCTCCGGCACGCCGTCCTGGTTGAGGTCGCCGAAGGCGTGGCCCATCGCGTCGCCGCGCACATCGGCGCGGCAGCCCGTGTCCTCGAAGAAGCTGCCGTCGCCGCGGTTGCGGTACAGCCGGTTCCAGAACGGGCTGCTCGTGCCCTTGTCGTTCGAGACGTACATGTCCTGGTCGCCGTCGAGGTCGACGTCGCACCACGACACCATGAACGCGGGGAACCCGCCGTTGTCGACGCCGAGCGCCGCCGCCCTCTCGGTGAAGGTGCCGTCGCCGTTGTTCCGCCACAGCTTGTTGCGGGTGAAGTTGAACAGCGTCTGCGCGCGGTTCGACACCGCGAGGTCGATCCAGCCGTCGCCGTCGTAGTCGGCCCACGCGCAGCCCGCGCCGGCTCCCACGCCGCTGATGCCCGCGGCCGCGGCGACGTCGGCGAAGTGGAACCCGCCGTCGTTCCGCAGCAGTGCGGTCGCCTTCAGCCAGCGCGTCACCGCGAGGTCGAGGTCGCCGTCGGCGTCGAAGTCGCCCGCGGCGATGCCCGAGGCACGGGTGATGGTGCCGAGGCCCGTCTTCGCGCTCACATCGACGAAGTGACCCGTGCCGTCGTTGCGGAAGAACCCGAGCCGGTCGTCGACCGCGCCGGTGCAGACGATGTCGTCGTCGCCGTCGCCATCGAGATCGACGAGCGCCACCCCGCAGCCGAACTGACCGGTGCCACCGAACGCCCCCTGCGACACGAAGTAGTTGACGCCGCGCGCCAGGGCCTCCTCGGAGTACAGGCCCTGGGCGCGCGCGTCGTGCGCGACGGCGCCCAGCAACGCCATCGCGAGGGGAAACATGCGGATGGGGAGCGCAGCGCGGTCGCGCGGAGCGGCGCATGCAGGAAGACGGCCGCCACGCGCCCGCGCGGCATGCGCGCGGACGGGCCACCAGTCAGGTCGATATCGCAGTCCATCCAACACAGCGACGGCCCTCGCTGGGAAGTGACAACTCGAACACCTCTGAAGAAACCCTGAAACAACGGGACGCTAATCGCGCCTTTGCCGAAGGCAAGCAGGTTCTCGGGACTTCGTTGAAGAACCTCGAATTCAGGTGCTCGCGTTGAAGTACCCCGCGTTGAGCGACCCCGCGTTGAGGCACCGACGTCGAGGAACCCCGCCGCGCCTGCGGATCTCCCCGGGCGGCACGGGGCGGGCTTGGACGCTATCCTCGGCGCCCCGACGACTTCCATCGCGGGATCTCCATCACGGGACGCTCGCCACGGGGCATCCGCCCCGCGCACGCAACGGGAACGCAACCATGAGCTCGACCATCGAACCGACTGGCTACAACCACGAAGACGCCGCCTTCAAGAAGCAGGAGATGGAGCAGCTCGCCAAGCTCCGCGCCGAGCTCGACGCGAAGCGCCAGGCTGCGGCGGGCGCCGCGTCGAAGGCCGCCCACTGGATGTGCTGCCCCAAGTGCGGCGGCAAGATGGCGGAGAAGAAGTTCGAGAACGTGCTCATCGACCAGTGCACCGCCTGCGGCGGCATCTACTTCGATGCGGGCGAGCTCGACATGCTGATCAAGCACGAGAAGTCGGGCGGCGGCGTGCTCGGGCGGCTCTTCGGACGCTGAACCCCGGCCGACTCTTCGGACGCCGAACCTCGGCCGACTCTTCGGCGGCTGCTTCGCGACCTCCAATCGGATCAACCCCCTGGCGCGCTCACAGGCGCCGGCGCTGCTGTCGCCCCACGCTGCGCGCGAACGCCTCGAGGGCGGAGGTCGCTTCGTTGCCCTGCACGGCGCCGTCGCCGTCGGTGTCGAAGCGCTGCACGGTGGCCGCGCGGTCGGTCCATCGGTGGTCGGCGCCCTGCCCGAGCTGGCGCACGGTCTCGAGCACCGCACGCCCCGCGCGCGTCGCGCCGAGCGCCTCGGCGGTGGCGCACTCGACGATGCGGCCGTTGAGCCAGGACTCGAAGGCGTCATAGGCGCGCTCGGCCTCCTCGATCTGCTTGGCTGCGGCGGCGCGGGCGGGCTCGGCGGCGTCGCCGCCCTCTCCCGGCGGCCCCGCATCGTCGCGCGCGCGCACGGCGGCGATGCCGCGGCGGCAGAGGGCGTCGTAGCGTTCGGCCGCCTCGGCGCGCAGCGCACGCAGCGCGTCGGTCGGGAGCTCGACGAGCACGAGGTCGAGCGATCCGAGCGCCGCGCTCGGCGCGACCGCCGTCGGATACGACTTGCGCGCGACTTCCCTGCGGAAGTCGGCGGCGATCGCGGGCGGCAGCGCGCCGGCGAACGACTCGACGCTGCGCTCGTTGAGCGCGCGGATCTGGATGCGGACCTGGCGGAGCGCGGCGCGGTCCGCGGCCTCGGCGGCGGTCCGCGCGTCAAGCAGAGGATCGAGTTCGGCGCGGTAGCGGGCGACCGCCGCCTCGACGGGCTCCGCGACCTCGCCGCGCAGCGCCGCGCGGGCGAGCGCCGCGAGGTCGAGGCCCTCGCCGCCGATCGCGCCGGCCGACTCCATGCGCTCGCGGTAGACCGCGGCCCAGACCTCGCCGATCCGCGCGCGCTGCCCGTCGGTCAGGACCGCCAGCAGGTTGTCGCGGAAGGCGGCCAGCGATGCGCGCGATGCGGGGCCGGCCTCGGACCCAAGCTCGACGTCGTACAGCAACGCCTCGACGATCGGCCGCTGTGCGGCATCGAGTCCGAGAACACGATCGATGAGCGGAAGGTCACGGGCCAGGACCCGCGGGAGGTGCTCCTGCGCCACTGGGTCGGCCCGCTCGGCCGGAGCTGCGATCGAAGCCACAGCCGCACCCCCGGCGTCATCCAACGACACGACACACGCACCCGCAAGGGCGCACGGCGTGAGCAGCGACGCCAGAAGAAGCGACGCGCAGGCGTGTCGTGACTGAGTCATCTCTCTCGTTGTCCGTGTCGTGGTGGCACGATCGCACTTCTCACCGGGTCGTCCTGCTCGCGGGTGCGACGCGCGCAAGCCGCCATCACCATGCCGCGCAACTCTTGGCCTTGCAAGTCGATCCGCCAAAACAGCGCGAAGTCCGCCGCGGCGCTTGAGACACCGCGCGCGCACCTCGCCGCGCGGCGCACGCGGCCACAGAAACGCGATTCAAAGTGAATGCAGCGCACATTATTGGAACATGAAGATGATCGCAACGTCCTAGAATCTTGCGCTTCCACGGGCGTAATCCCTGCTCCGAAGAAGATTTGCTCAATCTCCGCAACCTCATTTGCTCGGCATCCAGTCAGGGTCGATCTTGAAGCGCTGCCTCCCGTCCCGGAGGTGGTGACATTCGATGACGCCCGGGGTTGATCAGGTGAGCCGCCGTCGGCGGGCCCCAGGCGTCCGAGACTGATTGAGGATCAAGACATGCATATCTCTGTGCTCAGCGCGTTCCGCGCCGTTTCGGTGTCGACCTTGGCGATCATTGCCTTCGGCCTCTCGGCCGGCAGCGCATTCGCCCGCCAGGCGACCGACTGCGTGACGGGTGCCAACCACGTCACCTCGGCGAACACGACCACGCAGATCTTCACCGCCCTCGGCTTCGCGGCCGCGGATCCGGCCGATCCTGCCAACGCCGGCTGCACGCTCTGCGGAGTGCCGGTCACGGCCACGGCGACGGGCATGTCTGCGGCGCAGCTGTCGCTGCTCGGCAACAACGCCCCCTACATCGCCGCGAACGGCGTGTCGGGAACCTTCACCATCACGAACGGCGTGTCCGACGCCCCGCTGGGCAACCTGCTCGGCAAGGTGTGCCTCGACGCGAACGTCACCGTGAACGCGTCGGGCATGACCAACGCGCAGCTCGACCAGCTCGTCGCCAACATCGCGCGCATCGACACCATCACCAACCTCGCGGCGGGCAAGACGCTCACCCTCGCCGCCGCCGAGGCCGGTGGCAAGATCATCAGCGGCGCGGGCACCGTCGCCATCAAGTCGGACGCGCTCGGGACCAGCGCGGACCTCACCCAGATCACCACGGCGGGACTCACCTTCCCGACGACGGCTCCGTTCTTCTCGGTCGGCACCGGCGGCCTCCTGTCGCTCTACCCCGAGCGCGCCTCGGGCTACACCATCGAGGGCACCGGCACGGTGTCGCTCGTCGGCACCGTCGATTTCGACGTCACCATCAAGGACATCTCCGCCACCGTGTCGCTCGACGCGGACGGCGTGACCGGCACCTCGATCGCGCTCGGCAAGACCTTCACGCTCACCGCGGCGCAGGCCAACGGCCAGACCATCGCCGGCACCGGCACCACCTCGGTGTTCGGCAACATCGCCGCGAACGCGAACTTCACGCTCATCGCGAGCCTGCTCAACATCCCGGGCTCGGTCGACGCGAACGCCACGCTCACGCTCACCGCCGCGCAGGGCGACGGCCGCACCCTCACCGGCGCCGGCTCGACCTCGATCACCACCGCCGCGCTCTCGGCGAACACGAACTTCCGCGGTCTCACGACCGCGGGCTTCGCTTTTAGCGGCTCGATCGCGTCGGACGCGACCCTCTCGATCAACGCGGCGCAGCACGGCATCACCGTGTCGGGCCTCGGCACCGTCGACATCCTCGGCACCGCCGGCAACGACACCGTCACCGCGGCCAACATCACCGCGGTCCGCACCATCAGCACGCTCGCGGGCGCGGACAGCCTCGCGGGCGGCGCCACCGCCGACACGCTCAACGGCGGCTCCGGCGACGACACCGTCGCGGGCGCGGCCGGCATCGACACCGCGGTCTACGCGGGTTCGTGCGTGGGCGCGATCTCGGGCTCGTCGACCCTCTCGATCACCACGACCGAGGACGGCACCGACGGCGTCACCGGCGTCGAGCGCCTGACCTTCAGCGACGCGAACATCCTCGTCGTCAACCGCGCGGGCAGCGAGTACACCACGCTCGACCAGGTCCTCGCGCTCGGCGGCAGCGACAAGCTCTTCGGCACCTTCACCGTGACCTCGGCGTCGTTCACCGACGCGGCGTCGCTCGACGCGCTCATCGCGCGCATCCTGTCGGGCTCGACCGTCTCCGTGAATGTCCTGGGCATGAATGCCGGCCAGCTGACGGCGGTCGCGGCGAGCGCCGCGTCGTTCCAGCCGATCACCTACCCGCCGGTCCAGGTCGTCTCGGGTGCCACCATCACGGGCTACTTCAGCACGATCCAGGCCGCGATCAACTTCGCGACCGCGGGTGACGTGGTGAATGTCTCGGCCGGCACCTACGCCGAGAACATCACGATCGCGAAGGCGGTCGACGTGCGCGGCCCGAACTACGCGGTGTCGCCGAACGGCGGCACGCGCGTGGCCGAGGCAGTCCTCGTCCCGGCGTCGACCAACACCTCGTCGGGCGCGGTCGTCACGATCACCTCGTCGGGCGTCTCGTTCCGCGGCTTCACGGTCGACGGCGACAACGCGGCGCTCGCCGCCTCGGGCGTCGGCCTCGGCGGCGCGCTCGGAACCTCGATCGACGCGGCGCGCTGCGTCTTCCTGCAGGGCAACGGCCTCAACGGCGTCACCCTGTCGAAGAACATCGCGAAGAACTCCGTCAACGGCCTCCGCATCGAGCAGACCACCAACTACTTCGCCACCACTGCGGGCGCCCTGCGCTCGACCAACATCCTGCTCGACGACAACCTCGTCCAGGACATGACGGGCACGGGCATCCGCCTCGGCAACAGCATGTACGCGAAGGTGACGAACAACACCGTCACCAACGCCGACAACGGCATCGCGTTCAGCTCGTTCCGCATCTCGGACGCCGGCAGCGCGGCCGACCGCGTGATCCAGGGCAACACGATCTCGGCGCGCTACGCCGGCATCTGGGTGAACCTCTTCCACGCGTCGCCCTACGCGCTCGTGAACAACACCATCACCGTGGCCGCGGCCGCGACCTCGATGGCCCCGACGCCGCAGAACCGCACCGCGTGGTACGGCATCATGTACTCGACGGTGTCGGCGCCGCAGAACTTCGCCAACCAGGTGAGCCTGCCGCTCGTCGCCACCCCCGAGTGGTGGACCGCGACGGGCAACACGATCGACGGCGTCGCCCTCGAGTCGACCTCGACCGGTCACGGCTACTGGCTGTACTACGTCGACAACAACCGCGATAGCGCGGGTAACGACCACTTCGGCCAGATCTCGGGCGGTTCGGTCTCGAACGTTGCCTACGGCATCATGCTGAAGAACAAGGACACCGATCCCGCGACGAACTTCGGCAACTCGGCCGTCGGCGCGCACGCGGCGGTGTCGGGCGTGGCGTTCAGCCTGAACGCCGGCGGCACGGGCTTCCGCCTGATCGACGATTCGACCTGGGTGACGGGCAACCCGGCCCCGCTCGTGAACAAGCGCAACGTGCAGCTCGCCGTCGGCGCGGGCAACTCGATCACGGGCGGCGCGACGGGCGTCTCCGTGACGCAGCCGTTCAGCTTCGCGCAGGCTGACTACAACCCGATCGCCGGCGGCTCGGTCTCCGACCTCGCCTTCAGCGGCCAGTCGGGCGACTACATCCTGCTCGCGATGAACAAGGCCGTCGACGCGACCTCGGCCACCTTCGGCGGCAAGACGGGCGCGACGGCGACCCTGGCGCAGAACTACGACATCGAGGACAAG
>JBMOGJ010000102.1:0-10087 GCA_049318425.1 Phycisphaerales bacterium
AGAACGCCTCGTTGATCATCGGCATCAGCACGCGGTTCGACACGAAGCCCGCGCGGTCATTCGCGGGGACCGGCGTCTTGCCCATCGCCTTCGCGAGCTCGATGGTGCGCTGCGTGGTCTCCTCGCTGGTCGCGATGCCCTTGATGACCTCGACGAGCTTCATGATCGGCACGGGGTTGAAGAAGTGCATGCCGATCACGCGCGGCGCGTCCTTGCCGACGACGCTCGCGATGTCGGTGATCGAGATGCTCGAGGTATTGGTGGCCAGCACGACGTCCTCGCGGAAGGTCGCCTGCATCTCCTTGAAGATCTTCTTCTTGAGCTCGACGTTCTCCGTCGCGGCCTCGACGACCCAGTCGGCGCTCTTCGCGTCGGCCATCGAGGTCACGTAGCACACGCGCTTGAGCGCGGCGTCGGCGGCGTCCTGCGCCATCTTGCCCTTCTCGACGAGGCGCGCGAGGCTCTTCGCGTGGCCAGCCTTCGCCTTGTCGAGCGCGGCCTGGCTCACGTCGATCTGGATCGCGGAGATCCCCGACTGCGCTGCGGTGAGGGCGATGCCGGAACCCATGGTCCCGGCGCCGATGACGGCGATGGTCTTGACGGTCGACATAGGGCGGGGACTGTAGCATCCTGCGAACCGCCGCTGCGCTCGACATTTCCCGCCGCCTCCGTGTGCGTCCGCGCATGAAGAAGGCCCGGCGCATCGCACCGGGCCTTCGTGGAATCGTTCGGGATCAATCGGAACGCCGCGGCGCTCAGCCGTTCCACTTCAGGTGCATCGGGCCCTTGTACTCGGCGAGCGGGCGGATGATGCGGTTGTTCGCGTGCTGCTCCATGATGTGCGCGCACCAGCCGGTGATGCGGGCCGCCACGAAGATCGGCGTGTACTGCGGCACGGGGATGCCCATGATGAAGTAGGTCATTCCGCACGGGAAGTCCACGTTCGGGTGGATGTTCTTGTCGCGCAGCATGATCGCCTGCACCTGGTCGCCCATGTCGAACCACTTCTTCGCGTTCGGGCCCATCTGCTCGGCGAGCTTGAGGCCCCAGCGGCGCAGGATGCCCGCGCGGTGGTCGCCGTTCTTGTAGACGCGGTGGCCGAAGCCCATGAGCTTGCGCTTCTCGGCGAAGGCGCGCTGCATCCAGTCGTTGACCGACATCTTGCCACCCGCGCAGTCGCGGTCGATGTCCTTGAGCATCTCCATCGCCATCTCGTTGGCGCCGCCGTGGAGCGGGCCCTTCAGCGCGCCGATGCCGCCGCAGACGGCGCTGTGCATGTCGGTCTCGGTCGACGAGATCGTGCGGCAGGAGAAGGTCGAGGCGTTGAAGTCGTGCTCCGCGTAGAGGACGAGCGACACGTCCATGATGCGCGCGGCGAGCTCGTCGGGCTTCTGGCCGGTGATCGACCAGAGCAGGTTCGCGGCGTGGCCGAGCGAGGGATCCGGATCGACCGGCGCCTTGCCGTCGAGCGTGCGCTGGCAGACGCCGACGATGGTCGGGATCTGCGCGAGCAGGCGCTTCGACTTGCGGAGTCCGGCGGCGGGCGAGTTGTCCTCGCAGTCCGGGTCGAGGTGCGAGAGGAGCGACACGCCCGTGCGCAGGATCGACATCGGGTGCGCGTTCGGGCTCTCCTTGGCGACGCGCACGATCGCGTCGCGCACGCTCGCGGGAATCGCGCGCATCGAGGCGACCTCGGCCTTGAAGGCGGCGAGTTCGGCGGCGCTCGGCTTGTGGCCGACCAGGAGCAGGAACGCCACCTCCTCGAACGACGCGTGCTCGGCGAGATCGGCGATCTCGTAGCCGCGGTAGATGAGCTCCGTCTGGGTCACGGCGCAGATCGAGGTCTCGCCGACGGTCTGACCGGCAAGGCCGCGGGTGTCGACAGGCTTCGGGGCGGGGGCGGTGGTGCTCATGGTGGGACTCCGTGGATGCGAGGAAACCGCGAGTCTAGCGATCGACGGGTGCGGCGTGGCGGGGTGTGCGCGAGGGGTGCGCGAGGGGTGCGCGGAGGCGCGGCGCGGGTGCCGCACGCATCACGCGGCCGGGGGTGCGGACTGAGGCACCGCCAAAGCTGCAACCCTAAAAAGACCACCGGCGCTCCCTTTTCGGTGCGCCGGTGGACCCCTTTTTAGTTCGCTGACCCGCTTCCCGGCGAGCAGCGATCCCTCGTAGTCCGGCCTCTTGCGAGTCCGGTCCCTCCTGAAATCTCACGCCCGGGCGTCCCCGGTCGTGAGCGTGTGAGCGGCAGGTTCCCTTTCCGCCGTTCACAGGCGACTCGATCTAGTTTCGAATCGCCGTCCCTTTTTACCTCCGCCCGCCTTCAGGTCCCTCAACCCGAAGGCTTGCGAACACGAGCCCGTCCCTAACGGACCCGCGGGCCGCCTTTCGGCAGCCGCGGCATTGTTCCGCCAAAGTGCCTCATGGTGTTGCTGCACGCGAAGGTTTTCCGCATTTTTTGAGGAGTTTGCTGCGGAAGTCCGCGGGGATCCGTAGTTATGGGGCGGGTGTTCCGGCGCTTTCCCATGCAGCCGAGGTTCCGGCAAATGTCCCACGCAAAGAGGTCGCGCGACATGATCGAGCAAGTGACCGCGGAACCGTCCTTTAGACTGCGCCCCATGCTCGGGCGCCTCGCTCTTCCCCTCCTGCTCGCCCTGTTCGCCGCGACGCCCGCACTGGTGACCGACCAGGCCGTCGCCGCGCCGCAGGATCCGTCCCCGCGCGCGATCCGCTGGAATCCCGGCCCCGAGATCAAGTCGCGCCACTACCGCATCCTCAGCGACCTCAGCCCCGAGGAGTCGCGCGTCTACGTGCAGCATCTCGACCTGATCTTCGACGAGTACGCGAAGCGGCTCTCGAGCCTCGAGCAGCGCGCGCCCGAGATCCCCTACGTGATGATGTTCGCGAAGGAGCAGGACTACCTCGATGTCCTCCGCAACCGCTACGGCGTGAACGGCACGGGCAGCGGCGGCATGTTCTTCATCACGCCCGCGGGCGCGGCGCTCGCGTTCTTCACCGAGAGCCTGCCGCGTTCGCGCGTGTTCCACGTGATCCAGCACGAGGGCTTCCACCAGTACGCGCACAGCAAGTTCGTCGGCCAGCTGCCGCCGTGGCTCAACGAGGGGCTCGCCGAGTACTTCGGCGAGGCGATCGTGATCGACGGCCGCCTCGTGGTGGGACAGGCGAGCATCGGCCCGGTCGAGACCATCAAGAAGGCGATCGACGAGGGGCGCACCATCGACTTCCTGCGCCTGCTCACCATGACCGGCGACGAGTGGAACGCCAACGTGCGCGGCGGGAACGCGGCGATCCAGTACATGCAGTCCTGGTCGATCGTGCAGTACCTGAGCTGGGCCGACGGCGGCAAGTACCAGGGACGCTTCGAGAACTACCTGCGGCTGATCCACGCGGGCATGCCGAGCGACCGCGCGTTCGTGCAGGCGTTCGGCACCAACGACCTCGCGCAGTTCGAGGGCGCGTGGAAGGAGTGGGCGCGCCAGGCCAAGCCGTCGTCGCTCGGCACCGCGGCGATGCGCCTGACCTTCATGGCCGAGGGCCTGCAGCAGCTGTCGCGGGACGGCATCCGGATCGAGTCGTTCGACGAGCTGCTCGCCAAGCTCCGCGAGCGGAACTTCACCACCGAGATCAGCGTGCACGGGCGCACCGAGCGCATCGAGGCGAACGAGCGCGTGCTCGAGATCCCGAAGGACGAGCTCGCGCGCGAGCAGCCGGTGTTCGACATGATCCCGCCCGTCCTCAAGCGCCAGACCACCGCCGACCGGAAGCGCGAGGCGGACCACCCCACCCCGCCCGTGATCACCACCCGCGGACTCCAGCCGCGCGAGCTTGTGCTCAAGTGGACCAGGCTCAAGTCGGGCGAGTTCACCTACGAGCTCGAGTCGCCCAAGAAGGCCCCCCCGCCGCCGAAGGACCGCAAGCCGAAGGCGGGCGAAGCCGGTGACGACCGCGACGACGCCCCCGCCGGCGGCAAGAGCACCCCGAAAGTCCGCGGCTGAACTTCCGAACCGCCGCGCGCGATGACGAGCGCGGTCCTTCCAACCCCCATGAACCAGGTCGACACCGCCTTCCTCCGCCGACTGCGCGCCCGTGACGAGCGCGCGTGGTTCGAGCTGTGGGAGGCGTTCGGGCCGGTCGTGCGCGGCACCCTCTACCGCTGGGGCAACGGCCGCCTGGGCGAGGAGACGCTCCGCGACCTGACGCAGGACACGCTCGCCGCGCTCACCGACTCGATCGAGCGCTTCGACCCGCAGCGCGGCGTGCGCTTCTCGACCTGGCTGCTGTCGATCGCGAAGCACGTGCTCGGCGACGAGATGGACCGGCGCTACGCGCTGAAGCGCGGCGGCGGCCGGCGCGGCGCGAGCCTCGACGACTCGTGGATGGGACAGTCGCGCGAGGCGCAGCCCGACGAGCTCTACGAGCGGCGCGTCATGTCGGCGAAGGTGCACGCGGCGATCCGCGCGGCGCAGAAGCGCGCCGAGTTCGTGCACTTCGAGGCCTACCGCATGCGCGTGCTCGAGAACCGCAACGGCCGCGACATCGGCGTGCAGCTCGGGGTGAGCGAGCCGACCGTGACGCGCCACTGCCAGCGCGTGCGCGAGGTCCTGCGCGAGGAGCTCATGGTCGCGATCGAGCAGTGGAGCTTCACCGACGACGAGCGCGCCGAGACCGACCGCGCGGGCCTCGCGGCCGACGACGCGGCGTTCGACGAGGCGCTCGGCGAGGTCTGGCGCGCGCAGGAGGAGATCCTCGCGCTCGACCTGAAGGCGCAGATGGCCGCGCAGGCAGAGGCGAAGGCCGGGGCGAATGCAGAGGCGAGGGCCGGGGCGAAGGCCGCGCCGCGCGGACGGCATCCGAAGGACAACGCGTGAGCGGCGGCATCGAGTGGACGCTCGCCGTCCTCGCGACCATCGCCGCCAGCGCGGCGATCGTGGCGGCCGGGCTCGCCCTCGGGCGCCTCGGCGTCGTCGCGGGCCTGCTCGGGGCCCACATCGGCCGCTGCGCGAAGCAGTTCGGCACCGGCATCGTCGGATTCATCGGGGGCGCGGTGGTGGCGCTGCTGCTCCTGCCGGTGGCGCTGGCGCGGCTGGTGGTCGCCAAGCCCGCGACCGCGCGCGAGGCACTCGCCTCGAGCGGACACGAGGCGCGCGAGGCGCTCGTCGCGCTGTACACGGCGCTCGTCGTCGCGCCGCTGCGGCTGGTCGGCCTCGGCCCGGTGCTCGGCCATGTGCGCACCCGCCTGCCCGCCGCGCTCGGCGAGGGCGGCGCGGGCGGCGGCGGCCTGCGAAGCGCGCGCGCCGACTTCGAGGGCTACACCGTCCTGCGCGAGCTCGCGCGCGGAGGCTCGGGCGCGCGGCTCTACGTGTGCGAACCCGACGCGCGCACGCGCGTGCGGATCGGCCTCGCCGACGGCTTCGTCGTGATCAAGAGCTTCGACTTCGACGACGGCACCCACCTCGCCGAGATGCTGCGCGAGTCGCGCTCGCTCGACGCGGCGCGCAAGCTCGGGCTGGTGCTCGACCACGAGAGCTCGGAGCGGCGCTTCCACTACGTGATGCGCTTCCACGAGGGCATCGACCTCGGCAAGTTCGCGCGGCGCCTGCACGAGATCGCGGGGCCCGACGGGCTCGACCGCGAGCGCTTCCTGCTGGTCGCGGCGCTGGTGCGCGACATCGTGGCGACGCTGCGCGACTGGCACGCCGCGGGCCTCTGGCACAAGGACATCAAGCCGGAGAACGCGATCGTCCTCGACGGCCGCGCGACGCTCGTCGACCTCGGGCTGGTGACGCCGCTCGCGTCGCACATGACGCTCACGACCCACGGCACCGAGTACTTCCGCGATCCCGAGATGGTGCGGCAGGCGCTGCGCGGGGCGCGCGTGTCGGATGTCGACGCGGCGCGCTTCGATGTCTACGGCGCGGGCGCGGTGCTGCACTTCGTGCTCGAGGGGACCTTTCCCGCGCACGGCGTGCTGAGTGGGTTTCGCAAGCCGAGCCCCGAGTGCCTGCGCTGGATCGCACGGCGCGCGATGGCGGACTTCGACCACCGCTACGCCAACGCCGACGAGATGCTGCGCGACCTCGACCGCGCGATCGCCGGCGGCGATCCCGCGGCGGTGCGCCCCGCGGACCTGCCCTCGATGCGCGCGACCGGGGACGAGTCGCCCGCGGGCGAGGGACGCACGCCCGAGCCGGCGCTGCCCGCCGGCCGACCGACGCTGCCGCCGCCTCCCGACGCGCGCACGCTCGGCCGCGCGCGCTTCCGCGTGACCAACTGGTGGACGGGCGCCTACGAGATGGTGTCGGTGCGGCCGCTGCCGGCGTCGATCCCGGCGCAGGGCCGCCGCGGACTCGGTCCGCCGCTCGCGGTGCTGACCGCGGCGCTCGTCATCCTCGGCGCCGTGCTCGCCGCGTGGTGGTGGCTGAAGGACGCGTCGACGGGCGGGTGACGCGTGGCGTCCCCGCGCGCGAAGCGCGCGCGGCATCCCCTGGCGCGCAGCGCGCGCGGCATCACCGGACGCTCAGCGCCGGTTCGCCGGATGGTTCCACTGCTCGCCCGGCCGGTACGAGAGCAGCTCGTAGAGCTCCTTGCGGCTCTGCATCGTGTCGAGCACGCCGTGGAAGCCGCCGTCGCGCCGCAGCGCGGACAGGCCGTCCTCGACCGCCTTCATCGCGATGCGCATGAGGGAGAGCGGGTAGATCACGATCGACACGCCGAGCGCCGCGAACTCGTCGCGGGTGAGGTGCTTCGTCTTGCCGAACTCGGTCATGTTGGCGAGGGTGTGTCCGGGCGAGGCCTTCATGAAGCGCGCGAACTCGTCGGCGTCGTGGAGCCCCTCGGGGAAGATCACATCGGCGCCCGCCTCGCGGTAGAGGTTCGCGCGGGCGACCATGTCATCGAAGCCGGTGACATGGCGCGCGTCGGTGCGCGCGATGATCACGAAGTCGGGCGAGAGGCGGTGCCGCGCCATCGCGGCGACCTTGTCGGCCATCGCCTGCGCGCCCACGAGGTCCTTGCCGTCGAGGTGGCCGCAGCGCTTGGGGAACTCCTGGTCCTCGAGGTGGAGCGCCGCCGCGCCCGCGCGCTCGTACTCGACCACCGTGCGCACGCAGCACTCGACCTCGCCGTAGCCGGTGTCGGCGTCGGCGATCACGGGGATGCCCGCGGCGTCGCCGATCTCGCGGATGGTGCGGCACATCTCGGTGAGCGTGATCAGGCCGATGTCGGGATAGCCCGCCACATTCGCGGTGGCGCCGCCCGAGATGTAGGTCGCCTCGAAGCCCGCGCGGGCGACCGAACGGGCCACCAGCGCGTTGAAGGCGCCGGGCACGAAGACGGTGCCACGGGACATCGATTCACGGAGGCGCGCGCCGGGATGGAGGCACGCGCGCGCATTCGGGGAGGCGTTCGACATGCGGGGAATGTAGCGCGCGCGCTCAGCCGTACGCGCGGACGAGCTGCGCGCCCGGGTAGTAGTTGGCGAGGATCGCGGACGCCTTGACGCCCGACTTCGCCATCGCCTCGGAGCCGTACTGGCAGAGGCCGACGCCGTGCCCGTAGCCGGCGCCGCGCAGGAGCAGGTCGCTCCCGCGCACGGTGGGCTCGAAGTTGGCGCTCTTCACGCGCTCGGCGAGCGGCTTCTTCTCGGCGGGGTTCGCGGGGCTCGCGCTGAGCGCCCAGCGGAGCCGCTCGGCGGTGAGCTCGCACTTCCAGCCCTTCGCGTCGGTGAGCCGCACGCGCACGGGTCGCCCCAGCTCGTTGCGGCGGACGACCTCGACCTGGCGGACCTCGCCGATGCGGGCGAGCGACGGATAGCCCTCGAGGCGCGCCCACGCGGGCAGCGTGCGCGAGACCGCGGGGACGGCGAGCTTCATCTCCCACTTCGCGTGCTTGGAGAAGCCCGTGCAGGCGCAGCCCTTGCGGCCGCTGGCGGCGCGCAGCGGCGCGATGTCGTGGAGGAGCTCGCTCGAGATCGTGTCCTGCGCGCTCGCGCGCGCGCCGCCGCAACAGCTCGAGTAATACGCCGGCACGACGCGGCGGTCGAACACGAGCACCTGCCCGGCGGTGTCGCGCACGGCGTCGAGGCTCTTCTGGTGCGTGGTGGTGCCGACCCAGGCCTGGCTGCGCTCGTCGGCCACGACGTCGAAGTGGCGCTGCGGGCGCCAGATCTCCATCTCGCAGATCGCCCAGCTGCGCGCGGCGACGGCCTGCGCGCGGTGGGTCTCGACGCCCCAGCCGTTGATGAGCTCCTTGGCGATCACGCCCGAGAGGTACATCTCCATCGGGACCTCGTGCACGAGGTCGAAGCACGCGCCCGCCGGCACCAGGCGCACCGCGCCGGGCCAGACCACGCCGTCGACCTTGATCTGCGGCGTCTCGTCGGAGAGCACGGTGAAGTCGAGCGTGCCGCGCGAGGGATAGTCGACGACGCGCGCGGCGCGCGTGCCCGCGGCCTCGGTCAGCTGCCATGCGCCGGCGCTCCAGCGCGCCTCGACGGGGCCCTGCACGACGCGGCCGCCGCGGCCGGAGCCCTTCTCGACGATCCAGACCTTCGGTCCGGCGCCCTCGATCCGCACGAACGGCTTGGTCGCGGGGACCTCGCGCGTCTTGATGCGGATGGCGGGTTCCTTCGACGGCGGCTCGGGCCGCTCGATGGTCTGCGGCTTCTCGGCGGGCTCCTTGGTCGCGTCGGCGGGCTTGGGCGCCGTCTTCGGCGGCTCGGCCTGCGGCGGCGTCGACTCGGGCGCGCCGTTCATGCCGGCGGGGTTCTGCCCGGTGCGCGTGCCGGGGCCGGGCACGTTGGTGGCGCGCGGCGAGCGCATGCCCTGCGGCGTGTCGCATCCGGTGCCGAGACCGACGACCGCTCCGGCGGCCGCGACCGCGGAGGCGAGAAGGAAGACGCGACGACCGGAGTCGTGCGGCGCGGGGATGCCCCGAGGAAGGATGCCCCGATGGGGGTTCTGATCGAAGGTCTGCGGATCCATGCAGCACCTCTCGGTGACGCGCCCCGTCGTCGGGGGCGCGGGCTTGGTGGGTTGTCGGGCGCCCTCGCGGACGCCCTCTCGTCGATCATCTGGACTGGCGACTGGACCGGCACTCCATGCCGTAGGTCGCGAGACCTTCCGTTGCGATCAGCTCAGCGTGCGCAGCGTGAGACCGTGCTGCTGCAGGCGCTCGCGGATCTCGTGGAGGCTGGTGGCGCCGAAGTTCTTCACGCCCATCAGCTCGGCCTCGGTGCGCGAGGCGAGTTCGCCGAGCGTGCCGATGCTGAGGAGCTGGAGCGCCTTGCGGGCGCGCACCGAGAGCTCCAGCGAGGAGATCGGCTTGTTGAGGACGGCCTCGGGAACAATTTGCTTGAGCTCGTCGAGGATGTCCTTGCGGACGCCGGGGCGGCCGCCCGGGCCCTCGAGGCCCTGGCCGAGGCGCAGGCCCTTCGAGGCGAGCATCGACTTGATCTCGACGAGCGACTGCTCGCCGAAGTTCTTGTAGCTGAGGAGCTCGGCCTCGGTGATCTTGAGGAGGTCGCCGAGCGTGCGGATCTGCATCTTCTTGAGGCAGTTGCGGGCGCGCACGCTGAGCTCGAAGTCGGTGACCGGCGTGTCGAGGACGGCGTTGCCCGGACCGATCGCGCTCGGCTCGGCGTCGACCTTCATGTCCTTGCTGGCCTGGACGTCCTTGAGGAAGAGGCGCGCGCGCGGGTGGTTCGGATCGGTGTCGACGACCTGCAGGAGCAGGCGCTCGGCGCGGCCGTACTCGCCGCGGTCCTCGAGGATGACCGCGAGGTTGACCAGCGCGTTGAGGTGCGGCTTCTTGATGCTGGTGATCTCGGTGTAGAGCGCGACGCACTCGTTCTCCTCGCCGCAGAGGTCGAGGAGGTAGGCGAGCTTGAAGGTGATGTTCGGGTCGTCGGAGAGCTCGCGCGCGGCGCGGAGCTCGCGGATCGCGCCCTCGCGGTTGCGGTCCTTCTCGAGACGCGCCGCCTCGGCGAGGTGCTTCTTCACGACCTCAGGGTTGCCTGCCTTGCCACCGATCACCGTGTCGAGTCCGCTCATCGTTCGTGTTCTTTCGGAGA
>JBMOGJ010000103.1:0-9924 GCA_049318425.1 Phycisphaerales bacterium
ACCGCAACTTCTACGACGCGATGGCGGGCGCGGCGCTGCTCGGCAACTCCGAGGTGGCGGCGGGCATGTACCTCTTCAGCGTCTGCGGCGGCGACTACACGGTCGTGTGCAAGGAGATGCAGTACCGGTTCCTGCGGCCGTGCCTCGGACCTGCGGTCTACCGCGTGGTGAAGAGCGAGGACGTCGAGCAGAAGGTCGAGAAGGGCGGCGAGTTCAACGTGTCGCTCGAGCTCGAGGTCTACCAGCAGAAGCTCGTGAAGCAGCGCGACGAGATCCTCGTCGGGCGCTGCAACATCACCTTCCACTGCACGCCGAAGGCCATGGTGCGCGAGCGCGCCGACCGCCGGAAGGCGCGGGCCGAGAAGAAGGCCGCGCTCGACCGCGCCGCCGAGAGCGCGGCGCCGTGACGGGCGGACGCGTGCGCATGGTGCTGTCGGGCTTCGCCCTCGCGACCAGCTGGACCTGGTGCATCGGCATGTTCGCGCCGATCGTGATCGGGTCGCTCATGGGCTGGCCGGGCATCCTCGCGTTCGCGATCCCGAACGTGCTCGGCTGCGCGCTGTTCGGCTACCTGCGCAGCGCCGAGCGCTCGCGACAGGAGACGCGCGACCACGCGCTCGCGATGGCGGTGTTCAGCGCGGCGACGGTCGCGTACCAGGTGTTCTTCGCGGGCTGGCAATGGGGCCCGCCGATCAGCGAGTCGATGGCGACCGGGATGGCGAACGCGCGCGCGCTCGGCGCGGGGGCGATCTTCGGCGGCGCGGTGCTGCTGTCGGCGCTGCCGCGGCACGTGCTGTGGCCGCTGGCGGCGCTCGCGTATCCGGTGAGCCTCCTGACCTTCGCGTTCCTGCCGTGGAGCGAGCTGCACGCGATCCAGACGCGGGGCGAATGGACGCCGGGGCAGCTCTGGCTCGTGCTGCCGACGATCGTGTTCGGGTTCGCGCTCTCGCCGAACCTCGACCTGACCTTCCACCGCGCGCGGCAGGAGGTGCCCGCGGGCGCGCGGCCGCACAACTTCGCGGTGTTCGGCGTGACCTTCGCGTCGATGCTGGTGCTGACCTGCTGCTACGCGGCCGCGGGTGCGGGCGGACTCAACAGCCCGGCGGTGCGCACGCACCTCGCGATCCAGCTGACGATGACCGCGGCGCTCCACCTCTCGGAGCTGCGGCTCGCGGCGATCCCGCACGGGCAGCGGCTCGTGCTCGGACTCGGGGCGGGGCTGCTCGGGCTCGGTGCGGCGCTCTACGATCCGCACCGCGACATGTACATGCGATTCCTCGGGCTGTACGGGCTGCTCTTCCCGGCGTACGCGGCGCTCGCGCTGCGCACGGTCGGGCGTCCGACCGTGGGCGCGGTCGCGGCGCTGCTGGTGTCGCTCGCGGTGGTGACCCCGATCATCGACCGCGCGTTCCTCGAGGGGCCGACGCTCGCGGCGCCGCTCGCGGTGATCGTGCCGCTCGCGGCGGTCGCGCTGTTCGGGCGGCGGACGCGGGCGTCGATCGGGGCGGCGGCGGCGACGGACTGAGCGAGCGCGTGCGCGCGACGCGCGGCGATGCGACGCGGCGCGGAGGCACGGGACAGCGAAGGCGAACGCAATGGGCAACCCCTTCCAACCACTCGCCAAGAAGGACTTCGACTACGGCGCGGCGCAGCACCTGCTGAACCGCGCGGGCTTCGGCGGCACGCCGGCGCAGGTGCGCGCGCTGGTCGAGCTCGGCCTCGACGACGCGGTCGACTACCTCGTCGAGTTCAAGGGCGAGCGCGTGTCGAACGAGGGCTTCGAGTTCAAGGGCGACATCCTGCGCGCGCAGACGCCCGAGGAGCGCGAGACGCTGCGGCGCGCGCGCGCGACCAACGACGCCGAGACCATCGCGCGCATCGAGCGCGAGCGGCAGGAGCGTCAGAACGCTGACCGCGCGCAGATCGCCGCGATGAAGCGCTGGTGGCTCGCGCGCATGATCGAGACCGGGCGTCCGCTGCAGGAGAAGCTCACGCTCTTCTGGCACGGGCACTTCGCCACCGGCTACCGCACCATCGAGAACAGCTGGCACATGCTGATGCAGAACGGCATGCTGCGCTCGAACGGCGCGGGCAACTTCGCCGACCTCGCGCGCGGGATCATCAGCGATCCCGCGATGCTCAAGTACCTCGACAACGACGAGAACCGCAAGTCGAGCCCGAACGAGAACCTCGCGCGCGAGCTGCTCGAGCTCTTCACGCTCGGCGAGGGCAACGGCTACGGCGAGCGCGACATCAAGGAGGGCGCGCGGGCGCTGACCGGCCGCACCTTCCGCGAGAACGCGTACTTCTTCGACCGCGCGCAGCACGACGCGGGCGGCAAGCAGATCCTGCGGCGGAGCGGCAACTTCAGCGGCGAGGACTTCGTGTCGATCATCCTCGAGCAGCCCGAGTGCTCGCGCTTCATCGCGTCGAAGCTCTACCGGTTCTTCGTGAACGACGCGCCCGGACTGTCGCGGGACGGCGCGGAGACGATCGAGCGGCTCGCGAAGGCGCTGCGCGACGCGCGCTACGAGCTGCGGCCGGCGCTGCGGGCGCTGTTCCGCTCGCAGCACTTCCACGCTCGCGAGAACCGGCTGGCGATCATCAAGAGCCCGACGCAGCTGATGGTGCAGACGATCCGCAGCCTCGGCACGCCGGCGCGCAGCGTCGACCGGCTGGTCGAGGCGGGCGACCTCATGGGGCAGGAGCTCTTCCAGCCGCCGAGCGTGAAGGGCTGGCCCGGCGGGCGCGCGTGGATCAACACCGCCACCATGTTCACGCGGCAGAACACCGCGGTGTTCCTGATCACGGGACGCTCGACGCGCGGCCCCGCCTCGGGCGCGGCCGACCCGTACGACGCGATGCACCTCGTCGAGCACCTGCGCGACGGGCCGTCGGGCACGCTCGACGCACGCGAGTGCGTGCGCAGCGTCGCGACCTTCGCGCTCGGCGGCGATCCCGGCCGCGAGCGCCTCGCCGAGCTCGACGCGTACCTCGAGTCGATCGGCGGACCGCGCGCGACCATCACCAACGACCGGCTGCAGGCGCTCCTCTGCCTGATCTCCGCGATGCCCGAGTACCAGCTCTGCTAGGACGAACCATGCACGACTCCGCCTACACCCGACGGCTCTTCCTCCAGCGCGGCTGCGCGCTCGCCTCGATCGCGGCGACCGTCCCCTGCTTCATCGAGCGGAGCGCGCTCGGGATGCTCGGCGACCCGCTGCTCGCGTCGCAGCCCGGGGTGCCCGAGGAGCGCATCCTGGTCGTGATCCAGCTCGGCGGAGGCAACGACGGCCTCAACACCGTGATCCCCTTCGGCGACGACGAGTACTACCGCGCGCGCCCGCAGATCGGGATCCGCGCGCCCGGCGCCGCGCCGCAGAACGCGCAGCCGGCGGCGCTGGCGCTCGACGGCGTCCGCGGGCTCGGGCTGCATCCGAACCTCGCGGCGCTCAAGGAGCTCTACGACGAGGGGCTGGTGCAGGTGATCCAGGGCGTCGGCTACCCGAACCCGAACCGCTCGCACTTCACCTCGATGGACATCTGGCAGACCGGACGACTCGACGCCAAGGGCTCGGGCTGGATCGGCCGCTACTTCGACAACACCTGCAACGGCACGCCGCGGCCCGAGGCGTCGGTGGCCATCGGACGCAACGCCCCGCTCGCGCTCGAGGGCGAGGTGCAGAAGCCGATCGCGTTCGAGAGCCCGTCGCTCTTCCGCTGGAACGGGCAGGACCTGCACGCGTCGCTGAAGGATCCGTACGACCGCATCAACCGCGCGGGCGGCGGGGCGCCCGACGCGGGCGCCGGGGTGCCCGACGCGGGCGGCGGGGACACGCAGAAGGCGTTCCTCATGCGCACCGCGCTCGATGCGCAGGTGTCGAGCGACCGGATCCGCGCCGCGGTCGCGAAGCAGCCGCTCGTCCCCTACCCCGGCCACGGGCTCGCGGGACAGCTGAAGACGATCGGCGCGATGATCCGCGACGGCATGCCGACGCGCGTCTACTACGCGTCGATGGGCGGATTCGACACCCACGGCGGGCAGCTCGGCACGCACGGCAACCTGATGCGGCAGTTCGGCGAGTCGCTCGCGGCGTTCCAGCGCGATCTCAAGGCGCAGGGCAACGACGGGCGCGTGACCACGATGGTGTTCAGCGAGTTCGGCCGACGGGTGAAGCAGAACGCGTCGGGCGGCACCGATCACGGCACGGCGGCGCCGATGTTCCTCGTCGGGCCGCAGGTCAAGCCGGGCGTGTTCGGCAACCATCCGTCGCTCACCGATCTCGACCAGGGCGACCTGAAGTACGGCGTCGACTTCCGCTCGGTGTATGCGTCGGTGCTCGAGGACTGGCTCAAGGCGCCGTCCGAGAAGGTGCTGCGGGCGCGGTTCGCGAATCCGTCGCTGTTCAAGGTGTGAGGACCGATCGCGGGTGTGCGGGCGGGTGCGCGCGGTCCGAGCGGCGGTGCTGCACGCGCGGCTTCGCACGCGCCGCGCGCGGCGCTACGATCGCGCCATGCGCCTCGCTGCGATCCTCTCCGTTGCCACCGCCGCACTCCTGTCCGCCTGCGACGGCGGCTCGGCCGCGCCGAAGCTGACCGAGCCGGTGGCGTTCACGCTGTCGGTCAAGGGCATGCACTGCGAGGGCTGCGAGGGCGCGATCTGCGGCAAGGTCGGGCAGATCGCCGGCGTGACCGCCTGCAAGGCGAGCCACATGTCGGAACAGGTCGAGGTCATCGCGCCCGCCGAGCAGAAGGCCGCGATCACCGCGGCGATCGTGAAGCTTGGGTACAAGGTGGAGTGAGCGCGCGGCGTGAGACGATGCGCGCGACGTGAGACGATGCGCGCGGCGTGAGTCCATGCGCGCGGCGTGAGCCCATGCGCGCGGCACGACGCCATCCGCCCCGCCTCAACCCCCGCCGACCGCCGAGCGCACGCGCGCGATCACCTCGTCGAGGGTGCCCTGCTGCTTCGCGCCTGCGGCGTGGATGTGGCCGCCTCCGCCGAAGCGCGCCGCGAGTTCGTTGACATCGATGAAGCTGCCGCTCTCGTCGGCGGGCTTGGAGCGGAAGCTGAGCTTGATCACGCCCGCCTGGGTATCCTCGACCGCGAGCACCGAGGCGCGCACGGCGGCGATCTCCATCGGGATGTTCACGATGCCGGCCGTCTCCTCGAGCATCGCGCCGGTGTCGGCGAAGTCGGCGGCGCGCAGCCGCATGAGCGCGATGCGGCCGCCGGCGACCATCTCGAGGCTCGACAGCGCGCAGGCCTGGAGCTCGACGCGCTCGGCGCGGCTCGACTGCTCGATCTGCTGGTACATCGCGTCCTTGTCGACGCCGGCCTCGAGCAGGCGCGCCGCGAGCGCGAACTCGGCCGCGCGCGCGTTGGGAAAGCGGAACCAGCCGGTGTCGGTCGCGAGGCCCATGTAGAGCGCCTCGGCGATCGAGCAGCGCCCGCGCTCGTCGGCGCCGGAGGCGAGCGGCACGCCCATCGCGTCGACGAGGCGAGCGAGGAGCGCGGTGCACGAACCGCATCCGACGTCGACCAGGCGCCGCGCCGCGACGGCGTCGCCGCGGGCGTGGTGGTCGAGGCCGATCACGCGCTCGGTGCGCGCGCGCAGCCAGGGCGCGAGCACCTCGAGCTGGGTCCAGGCGCCGGTGTCGACCACGACGGTGAGGTCGAAGTCGTCCGCCGGCAGCTCCGCGCGGCGCGGATGGACATGGCGCACGACGGTCGTCCCCTCGAACGAGCGCAGGTTGCCCTCACAGGGATCGACGACCCAACCCTCGGCGGAGACCCCGACCGCCTGGCAGGCGCGCACCACGGCGAGCACCGATCCGAGGGCGTCGCCGTCGGGCTTCTGGTGCGTGGTGACAAGGACGCGCTTCGCCGCGCGGAGTTCGCGCGCGATGGCATCGACGGTCGTGTTGGTTTCGTAGCTCATGGGCGCGCCGGGAGGAAAGGCGCGGCGGTGTTATACCGCGTCTGTCGACAGGACCTCGGTGCGGTCGACTTCCATGCGCGCGAGCAGCGCCTCGAGGGACGCGAAGCGCTCCATGCCGCGGATCCAGCGGTGGAACCGGAGCCGCAGCTCGAAGCCGTACCAGTCGAGCGGCAGCGGCAGCGGGCGGCCGTCGGGCGCGAGGAGCGTCGCCTCGCAGGTGCGCGCGCTCTCGCCGAAGGTCGGCTTGGTGCCGACCGAGATCGCCGCGATCGCCACCGTGCCGTCGGGCAGGGTCGCGCGGCCGGCGTACACGCCGTCGGCGGGCAGGATGCGGCCGGACGAGTCGAGGTTCGCGGTCGGCCAGCCGATGGTGCGCCCCCGCTGGTCGCCGCGGCAGGTGCGGCAGCGGAGTTCGTAGGGGCGGCCGAAGACGCGCGCGGCGTCGGCCACCCGGCCCTCGGCGAGGAGCGCGCGCGCGACCGAACTGCGCGCCTCGACCCGCGTTCCGTCGGTCAGGTCGACCGAGACGGGCGGCGCCTCGATCACGCGGAAGCCGTGGAGCGCCCCCAGCGCCCGCAGGGTGTCGAGGCTGCCGGCCCGCGCCTTGCCGAAGCGGAAATCGGGGCCCTCGACGATGGCGTCGAAGCGATGGGTCTCGCGGAGCCCGGCGATGAACGCCTCGGGCGAGCGTCCGAGAAGTTCGGGGGTCGGCGCCAGTTCGAGCACCTCGTCGACCCCGCACAGGTCGCGGAGCAGCTCGGCGCGTTCGGGGCCCGGGGTCAGCCGACCCATCGGCCGGTCGGGCCGAAGCACCGCCGCAGGCAGCGGTTCGAAGGTGACGGCGACCACGCGACCGCGGCCGGCAGCGTGGCCGAGCGCCTGGCCGGCAGCATGGCCGGCGGCCTCGGCGGCGAGCCGAAAGAGATGACGGTGTCCGACATGAACACCGTCGAAGTTGCCGATGACGACTGCCTGCATCTGGACTTCCGCCGCCGCAGCGGCGGCATCGACGGGAAGGGTATCCTGCACCCCCTTCCGCACTTCGGAACATACACGAAATGACCAGCGCGCCCTCCTCGACGTCCGCCCATCCCGACACCACCAGCATCGTGGGCGAGCTCGCCAGCTCGTTCCGGGCGACCGCGGAGAGCGTGGTGCCGTGGTTCGTCTCGCAGATGCCGCCGATGTACTTCCAGGACACCGACCGCGCGACCCAGCTCGCGCACCTGCGCGCGATCATCGCGGCGAAGGCGTCGGACCGGCCCATCGACCTCACGCTGAAGAGCGAGGACGGCCGCCAGCTCACCCTGATCCGCAGCGCGAACTACCCCGGCGTGCTCGCCGAGCTGGTCTCGCAGCTGCCGATGGACCGCTCGCTGCGCGCGGCGAAGATCCACTCCAGCTTCGACGGCAAGCTCGTGCTCGACACCTTCGTGTTCGGCGAGCCCGAGCCGTTCGACAGCCGCGATCCGCGCCAGTCGGCCAAGCTCACCGACACCATCCGCTACGCCAAGGAGCAGCGGCTCGACTGGACGCCGGACCAGATCTCGAACTACTTCGCCGGCTGCAGCGCCGAGTACGTGCTCACCTGCACCCCGCTGCGCGTCGCGGCGCACTGGAAGCTCTTCAGCCGCGTGAGCGGCACCGATGGCACCATCGTCGAGCTCGAGCCCGAGTCGCACCAGACGATGAGCCGCATCGTGGTCGTCGTCGAGAACGCGCGCACGCGCACCATGCTCGAGCGCACCGCGAAGATCCTCGCGCGCCACGCGATCTCGATCCACCGCGCGTACCTCGACATCGTGAAGGACGGCAAGGGTGGCTCGGTGACCTTCGTCGGCTACGTGGTGCAGGGCGCCGACGGCAAGGCGATCAACGCCGCGAGCGAGACCTGGGCCGCGGTCGTGCGCGACCTGCGCCGCATCAAGTGGGTCGACGACAAGTCGCTCGACCTCTCGGGCCGGCATCCGTCGCTCTCGATCGACCAGGCGGAGGCGGTGGTCGCGCTCTGCAACATGGCGCACCAGGTGCTGTCGCCGCAGAACCGCTTCCTGTGGACCCGCGAGCGCATCCACGGGTTCGCCGAGGAGTCGATCGGCGTCGCGGCCGGCATCGTCCAACTGCTCACCGCGCGGTTCGATCCGGCGAAGCCGATGTCGGACGCCGACTTCGCCGCCGCGCGCACCCGGCTCGAGGGCGAGATCGCCCGCCAGCCGAGCGAGATGAACCGCACCGTCCTCGGCAAGATGCTCGAGGGCGTGGTCGCGACGCTGCGCACGAACTACTTCCTCCCCGACCGCTTCGCGCTCTGCCTGCGCATCGACCCCGCGTACCTCGCGAACGTCGACCGCCCGGAGCGCCCGTACGGCACCTTCTTCGTGCACGGCCGCGGCTTCGACGGGTTCCACAACCGCTTCCAGGACATCGCCCGCGGCGGCCTGCGCGTGATCCGCACGCAGAACCACGCGCAGCACACGCGCGAGAGCGAGCGGCTCTTCGACGAGGTCTACGGCCTCTCGTGGGCGCAGCAGCTGAAGAACAAGGACATCCCCGAGGGCGGCGCGAAGGCCGCGATCCTGCTCGAGCCGGGCGCGACCGTCGACCGCTGCGTGAAGGCGTTCGTGAACTCGATCCTCGACCTGATCGTGCAGGTCCCCGAGGTGCGCAAGCTCGTCGTCGACCGGCTCGGCAAGGACGAGCTGATCTACCTCGGACCCGATGAGAACATCACCCCCGCCCACATCGTGTGGATCGTCGACCGCGCGCGCGTGCGCGGCTACTCGATGCCCACCGCGTTCATGAGCTCGAAGCCGGGCGCGGGCATCAACCACAAGGTCTACGGCGTCACCAGCGAGGGCGTCAACGTCTTCCTCGAGATCGCGCTGAAGGCCCGCGGCATCGACCCGCGCCAGCAGCGGTTCACGGTGAAGATCACGGGCGGCCCGGACGGCGACGTGGCCGGCAACATGATGCGCATCCTCGACCGCGACTACGGCGCGAACGCCGTGATCGTGGGCGTGGGCGACGGCTCGGGCGTCGGCGAGGACCCCGCGGGCCTCGACCACGCCGAGCTGCTGCGGCTCTTCAAGGAGGGCCTGCCGATCGCGAGCTTCGACCGCACGCGGCTCTCGCCGAAGGGACGGATCGTCTCGGTCGACGAGCCCGATGGCGCGCAGCTGCGCAACACCATGCACAACCGCCTGGTGACCGACGCGTTCGTGCCCGGCGGCGGGCGCCCAGCGACCATCCACGAGGGCAACTGGCAGGAGTTCCTCACCGCCGACGGCAAGCCGAGCTCGATGGTGATCTCGGAGGGCGCGAACCTGTTCCTCACGCCGGGCGCGCGCGAGGAGCTCTGCAAGCGCGGCGCGACGGTGATCAAGGATTCGTCGGCCAACAAGTGCGGCGTGATCTGCTCGAGCTACGAGATCAGCGCGTGCATGGTGCTGACCGACGACGAGTTCCTGTCGATCAAGGACACGTACGTGGCGCAGGTGCTCGAGCGGCTGCGCGAGCTCGCGCGCGTCGAGGCCGAGTTCCTCATGCGCGCGGCCAAGACGCATCCGTCGATGTCGCTGCCGAAGATCTCGGTGGAGCTCTCGAAGGTCATCAACACGACGGCCGCGGCGATCGCGGCGGGCGTGCCCAGCTGGCCCGCCGAGGACCGCGAGCTCGCGAAGCAGATGATCCGCGACCATCTCCCCAAGGTGCTCTTCGAGTTCGCGGGCGACCGCGTGTGGAAGAGCCTGCCGGCGTCGTACCAGACGTGGATCATCGCGAACCGTCTGGCGAGCTCGGTCGCGTACCGCGAGGGCATGGACTTCTTCGACGGCTGCACGCCGGCGGAGATCGCCGACCTCGCGCGCCGCTACATGAGGAGCGACCTCGCGAACCGCGACATCGTGGCCAAGGTGCGCGCGTCGGGACTCGCGGACAAGGATCACATCGCGGCGCTGCTCGAGCGCGGCGGCGCGCGCGCGGG
>JBMOGJ010000104.1:0-9773 GCA_049318425.1 Phycisphaerales bacterium
AGCGGCGCGCGCGCTCGAGGTCGACGCCGAACTTGGTCTCCTTCTTGCCGGTCGAGGTGTAGCGGTGGGTCTTCGGGTCGACGTCGGGGTTGATGCGCAGCGCGACGCGCGTCTCGGTGCGCAGGCCGCGGGCGATGCGGGCGATGTTCTCGAACTCCTCCTCGCTCTCGCAGTTGAAGAGGCCGAGGCCGCCGCGGATCGCGTCGCCGATCTCGCGGTCGGTCTTGCCGACGCCGGCGTAGACGCACTTCTCGAGCGGGACGCCGGCGGCGCGCGCGCGGAAGAGCTCGCCGCCCGAGACCGCGTCCATGCCCGCGCCGCGCTCGGCGAGCACGCGCAGCACGCCGAGGTTCGCGCAGCTCTTCACCGAGTAGCAGACGAGTGGATCGATCGGGCGGAAGGCCTCGACGAGCCGGTCGTAGTGGTCCTCGAGCGTGGCCCGCGAGTAGACGTAGCACGGGGTGCCCGCGCTCGCGGCGATGTCGCGCACGCGCACGCCCTCGGCGTGGAGCTCGCCGTCACGGTAGGAGAAGCTGTCCATGCCGCGATGCTAACCGCTTTCGCGCGCGTGCTCAGCGTCCGCGCGCGCGGCGGGGGGCGCCGCGCGATCCGTCGTGGTCGTCGGAGGACGGTGCCTCGCCGCCGCCGCCCTTCGCGGGCTTCGCGTGGCGTGTCTGGAAGAGCCACCCCGCGAGCGCGAGCGAGAGCCAGAGCAGCAGCCACCCCACCGGATGCGCGCCCTGCGCGATGCGGTCGGAGTACTTCGCGAGGAACGGCATCGCGCCGACCAGCGTGAAGATCGAGCCCACGAGGCTGGTGAGCAGCGCGGCCGATTCGGTGGTGAGCCACGCGCCGACCACGAGGCCGATGAATCCGCCGCCCGCGGCGGCCGCGGCGAGCAGCGTCCGCACCTGCTGCGGCTCGGCGCGCCAGCGCGCGTCGGCCCACTCGACGAGCGGGTGCATCAGGGCGGGGGTGTGCTCGACGATGGACTGGTGGGTCGCGGCGTCGGACGCCGCGACCTCGGGTGCGCTCGAGGATCCGGGCAGATCGCCCGCGCGGCGCGCGTCGATGAGTCCGGCGTCGACCAGCAGCATCGCGGCGATCGCGCAGGCGAACGCGGCGATCACGCCGGTGGCGGCGCCGAGCACCAGCCTCCACGCGATCGCGACGAACACGAGCCCGATGAGCCCGCCGAGGAACGCGAGCACCATGCCCCCGAGCGTCGGGAACACGCCGCCCAGGATCGATGGCCCCAGCATCGCGCCGAGCAGCACGGTGGTCACCACCATGACCGGCCGCAGGAAGTAGCGGCCCGCGATCAGGAGCAGCAGCCCGCCGAGGAGCAGCACGATCGCGGGTGCCAGGCTCTCGATCGGCAGCCGCTGGAACTGCTCGGCGAGCGAGTCCAGGGTGGCGGTGGCGGAGGAGGGCGGCGTCGGTGGCATGGACGGTGACGGTAGGAGCGCCGCGCGCACGGCAGCGCGGCGACCGACCGACATCGGAGAAACGCGGTCGGACGCGCCACATCCGAGCCGAAAATCCGCGTGCGTGGCGGAGGCGCGCCGGACCCCGATTCAAGGCCTCCGATTGAAGCCCCCCGATTGAAGCCCCCCGATTCAAGCCACCGCGCCGCTCCTGTCGACATCGCCTCGCCCGCCGGCCCGTCCGGCCCCAGGAACACCGCTATGCTCTGCGCCCCCGACATCGCCCCCCGGAAGAAGCTTGGCATGGCCCCCCGCACGAACGACGCGCCTTTCCGCATCGCCCTCATCTCGACCGGCGGCACCATCGAGAAGACCTACGACGAGCTCGGCGGCGTGCTCTCCAACAAGCTGAGCGTGCTCGACCTGCTGCTCGCGACCCTCGAGCTGCGCGGGGTGGTCATCGACCGCGTCCCGCTGATGAACAAGGACTCGCTCGACATGAGCGAGGCCGACCACGACCTGATCGCCGACACCGCCGAGATCATGTCGCGCAACCACGACGGCGTCGTGATCGTGCACGGCACCGACCGCCTCGCGAAGACCGGCGACCGCATCCACGAGCGGCTCGGGGAGAAGGGCGGCGCGCGCAAGGCCGTCGTGCTCACCGGCGCGATGCGCCCCTACGAGATGCGCCGCACCGATGCGACGCAGAACGTGACCGAGGCGCTCACCGCCGTGCAGCTGCTGCCGGCCGGCGTCTACGTCGCGATGCACAACCGAGTGCTGCAGTTCCCCGGCGTGGTGAAGGACCCGAAGCAGGGGACCTTCGTCCGCGCGGGCGCCTGATTCCGCCCTCGGCGGAGGAGATCCCGCATGCATGAGCCCCTCGTCGAGTCCGGCGGTCCCCAGCGACCGGTTGGCCTGATCGCACGCGCCCTCGGCGCCGTCGAGCGCATCGGCAACCGATTGCCCGATCCCGCGACGCTGTTCATCCTGCTCGGCGTGCTGGTGCTCGTCCTGAGCTGGATCGGCGGGTCGATGGGCTGGTCGGTCGCCGATCCGCGCGATCCGGCCAAGTCGATCGCGGTCGACAACCTGCTCGATGCCGACGGGATCCGCTGGATCCTGACCGGCGCGATCCGCAATTTCCTCGACTTCCCGCCGCTCGCGATCGTGCTGGTCGCGATGCTCGGAATCGGCGTGGCCGAGCGGACCGGCCTCTTCCCCGCGCTGCTCAAGCTGCTGGTGGCCGTGACGCCCGCGCGGCTGCTCACGCCGATGGTCGTCTTCATCGGCGTGAACTCGAGCGCCGCGGCCGACTCCGGCTACGTGGTGCTGCCGCCGCTCGCGGCGGGCGTGTTCGCGATGGTCGGGCGCTCGCCGCTGGTCGGCATCGCGGCGGCGACCTTCGGCATCGCCGGCGGGTTCAGCGCGAACCTCGCGGTCACGAGCCTCGATCCGCTGCTCTCCGGGCTCACGCAGCAGGCGGCGCAGCTCGTCCGGCCCGACGCGGTGGTGCAGCCGACGGCGAACTACGCGTTCATGTTCTTCTCGACCTTCCTGCTGACCGGGCTCGGCTGGCTGGTGACGGCGCGTGTCGTCGAGCCGCGCTTCGCCCGCGCGGAGGTCGATGCGCAGATCGCGCAGGGCGGCGTCGAGCGCGGTGCCCCGACGCTCACCGCGGCGGAGCGCCGCGGGCTCTGGGCCGCGGTCGTCGGCTTCACGGTCGCGGCGGGCGCGTTCGCCGCGATGATGCTCATCCCCGATGGTCCGCTCGCCGGCCAGGTCATGCGGCACGGCACCACCACGATGGTGCCCGCGTGGAGCGAGGCGCTCATCCCGATCATCCTGGTGCTGTTCCTCGTGCCCGGCGTCGCGTACGGCCTGGTGAGCGGCGAGATCCGCTCCGACCGCTGCGTCGCGTCGCGGATGGGCGATTCGATGAGCTCGATGGGCACCTACCTCGTGCTCGCGTTCTTCGCGGGACAGGCGATCGCGTGGTTCAAGCAGTCGAACCTGGCCATCATCCTCGGCGTGGAGGGCGGCGAGCTCATCAAGTCGCTCGGCTTCGGCCAGGGCCCCATGCTGGGCGCGATCGTGGTGGTGGTCGCGGTCCTGAACCTCGCGGTGTCGAGCGCGAGCGCGAAGTGGGCGTTCCTCGCGCCGATCCTGGTGCCGATGCTCGGCAACGCGGGCATGTCGCCCGAGCTCGTGCAGTGCGCGTACCGGGTCGGCGACTCGTGCACGAACCCGATCGCGCCGCTCAACGCGTACCTCGTGATCATCCTGGTCGCAATCCGCCGCTACCAGCCCACGGCGGGACTCGGCACGCTCATCGCGCTGCTGGTGCCGTACAGCGTGGCGTCGCTCGTCGTGTGGACCGCCGTGCTGGTCGCCTGGAACGCGCTCGGGATCCCGCTCGGGTTCTGACGCGGGCGTCGCCGCGTCAGTGACCGCCGTGTCCCGCGGCCTCCGCGGGGTCGAGCGCCATCATCTTCCTGAGCCACGGGCTGATCGCGAACACCACCGCGCCCGAGACGAGCGCCGCGATGGCGATGAGGCCGAACACCTCGCCGTACACGCCGACCGTCTCGGACGGCGGCGGGATGGTCGCGCCCTCGCCGCCCTCGCTGACGCCGGTCATCTTCGCGATGCCGGCGGCGAGCAGGTGCGAGAACGCGGTCGCGAGGAACCACGCGCCCATGATCGTGCTGACCACGCGCGCCGGCGAGAGCTTGGTCACCAGCGACAGGCCGACCGGCGAGAGGCAGAGCTCGCCCGTGGTCTGCAGCAGGTAGCCCCAGAGGAGCCACGACATCGCGACCATGCCGTTGGTATCGGCCGCCTTCGCGCCCATCCAGAAGCAGCCGAAGCCGAGGCCGAGCTGCGCGAGTCCGAGGCCGAACTTCACGCCGGCGCTCGGGTCGCGGCGGCCGAGCGCGCCCCAGATCCACGAGAAGATCGGGCCGAACAGCAGGATGAAGGTCGGGTTCGCGGCCTGGTAGACCGACGCCTTGATCTCGTTGCCGCCGATCGCGAGGCCCTTCTGGACATCCTCTTCGTCGGCGGTGAAGGTCACGCGGCCCTCGGGCTTGCCCTCGACGAAGGCCTTCTGCGCGGTCTCGATGTCGTTGAGCGTCCACACCTTGCCCGCGACGTCGACGCCGAGGAACTCCTGGGTCACCGCGACGTCGGAGTAGGTCTGGCCCGCCACCACGGGCGTGTCGCCCACGACGCGGTCGATGTTGCGGTCGGTGAAGTTGTTGACGCTCGAGCCCGCCTGCTCGAAGAACGCCCAGAACAGCATCGAGAAGAAGCAGAGGATCAGGATCACGAACAGCCGGCCGCGCTCGAGCGCCTGCGCCGAGAAAGCCGACAGCAGGATCGAGCCGAACGCGAGCACGCCCATCACGTTGAGCACCCAGCTCGCGTAGGCGTTCTCCTTGACGAGCAGCGCGAGCGGCGCGACCGCGGCCACGGTTCCGATCATGATCGGCAGGACCATGCGCGGCTTGGTGACGTTGCCGTTCGCGTCGCGCGGGGCGCCCATGTCGCCGGGGATCGCGCCCTGGCCGAGGCGCACGAAGCTCACCGCACCCGCGCCGAGCAGCGCCAGCGCGATCGGCAGGTTGAGGAGCGTCTGCGTGGTGTCGCCCTTGGTCGTGATGAACATCGTCGCCACGATCGCGAGGCTGGTGAGCAGGATCAGTCCGCGCGCGACCGCGCCCGGGGCGACGAAGGTCGCGAGGCCGAGCAGCATGCCGATGGTCGCGATGCCGAAGCCGTAGTGCCAGCCGTAGGTCTCGCCGACGTAGCCGCAGACGAGCGGCGCGAGCGCGGCGCCGAGGTTGATGCCCATATAGAAGATCGTGAAGCCCGCGTCGCGCTTCGAGCTCTTCGCCGGGTAGAGCGAGCCGACCATCGTCGAGATGTTGGGCTTGAAGAAGCCGTTGCCGACGATGAGCAGTCCGAGCGCGCCGTAGAGCGCCCACTCCTGCTCGACCGACATCAGCAGGTGGCCGGCGGCCATGAGGATGCCGCCCCAGATCACCGCGAGGCGCGCGCCGATGAAGCGGTCGGCGAAGATGCCGCCGAGGTACGGGGTCGCGTAGACCAGCGCGCCGTACGCGCCGTAGATGGCGTACGCCTTCGAGTCGTCTGCCTTGAGGAAGCCCTTGATCAGGTAGAAGGTCAGGAGCGCGCGCATCCCGTAGAACGAGAAGCGCTCCCACATCTCGACGAAGAAGAGGAGGAAGAGGCCGGGCGGATGGCCTTCCTTGCCGGGGTGGAGGGCGTTGCCGAACGGCTCGTCGAGCGGGGGGTTGATCTGGGACATGGTCGCTCCGTGGGATTGGCGGTTCCGCCGGGGGCGGCGGTCGCGGGAAGATAACGGAATGTGCGGCGGCGCTCGCCGCGCGGGCTGCCTCCGTGCCACAATCGCGCGCGGCGTCGCGGTGCTCTCGCCGCGACGCGCCGCCAGGAGCGCGCGGTGAGGGCGGCCCGAGCATGGAGCCACGATGATGGAAGCACGATCGATCCAGCTTCGCCGCCCGCCCGCGCTCGTGCGCATGGAGGGCCGCTTCGTGCCGCCGGCAGTGGCCCTCGACGAGGTCGACGCCCGCTGGGCCGCGCTCTGCGCCGCGAATCCGCGCACCTACGACGGCGCGCTGCTGCATGTCCTCGGCACCAGCCGCAACGGCCACGGCGGCGTGCAGGTCCACGTGCAGGAGTGCTCGTACCGCTTCTACGCCGTGCAGCAGGATGGTCCAGGGGGGCCTGCGCTCGACTGCGGCGTGCGGCCGCTCGGCGTGAAGGGGATCGCCACCGACGGCGAGCGCGTGCTGGTCGGGCGGCGTTCGCGCGCGGTCGCGTTCTATCCGGGTGCGTGGGAGTTCGTGCCGGGGGGCTCGGTCGAGCCGGGCGCGCTGCCGGCCGACGAGGTCGTGCGCGAGCTGCGCGAGGAGGCCGGGCTCGCGGCGGTGGGGCCGGCGATCGCGGTGGCGCTGCTCTTCGATCCGCACGCGTTCAGCTGGGAGATCGTGCATCGGCTCCGCATCGATGCCGCGGCGCTGCCGGAGATCGGATGGGAGTACGACGAGTTCCGGCTGCTCGGGCGCGAGGCGCTCGGTGCGCTGGGCGAGCGCGGTGAGATCGGCGAACTTGGTGAACGCGGCGGCCGCGGTGGACTCGATGGAGCCGGGCGACTCGACGGGAGCGGCGCGCCTGCGTCGTCCTCGGCGCCGCTCGCGCCGGTGGCGCGCCAGATGCTGCCGATCGCCGCGCGGCTACTCGCGGGTGCGCAGGCGCGCGAGTGAGGCGAGGTCGCGGTCGAGCGCGTCGAGCGGGATCGGCTTGAGCACGCAGCGGGTCCGCGCGTCGCCGGGACGCTCGACGAGGTCGCCGCTGGCGATGAGCACCGGCACATCGACGCCGCGCGCGCGGAGGCGCGTGAGCGCCTCGAGTCCACCGCCGCCGGCATCGAGGATCACGACGTCGAAGTCGCCGAGCCCGGGATAGGCGTCGCACGCGGCAGGGTCTGCGAGCGCGTCGACATCGTCGCCGACGGCCTCGAGCGCGGCGATCAGCACCGCGCGCACGGCGGGGTCGTCGTCGGCGATGAGCACGCGCCGCGCGGGGGGGATGCACGCGTGGTCGCAGTCGTCGTGGTCGTGCGCGTGCGCCGTCGATGCGCCGCCCGCGACGGTCGGCGCGCCGTGCGCGTCGAAGCGCGCGACCGACACGCCGCGCCGCACATCGAACGAGATGGTCGAGCGGAGCCCGTCGTCGGCGACGGCGCACTCGACGCGGCCGCCGAAATCGCGGATCGCGCGGTGCGCGGCGGCGATCGGCAGCGCGGCGAGGTCGAGCGCGTCGTTGCCGAGTCGCGGCATGACGGGCGCAGCCGCCGGTGCGCCGGCGTGGTCGGCGATGGTGAGCGCGATGCGCGGGGCGTCGCCCGTGAGCGCGTCGGCCGAGACCGACAGGCTGAGCGCCCGCGTCCCGCCGCGCGCGCGGTGCAGCGCGACGACCTGGCGCACGGCGGTCGCGACCTGCGCGGCGTCTCCCTCGAAGCTTGCGTCGGTGGGCACCGCGGCGATGGCGGCGCCGAGCGCGTCGGCGCCCGGGCGGATCGCCGCGGGTAGCACGACGGTCGCCTCGCGCAGCGCGCGCTCGATGGCGGTGCGGGCGCCGGTGCGCGGCGCGTGGACGTGCTCGCCCGCGGGTTCATCGCGCCGGCACGCGGCATGCAGGCTCACCACCTGCCGCTCGAGCAGGCGCGCGGTCTCGAGGATCTCCGACGCGGCCTTCGCGGTCGCCGGGTCGCCCGCGCGCCGCTCGAGGAGCTGCACTCGGCCGAGCAGCGCGAAGAGCACATTGTTGAGGTCGTGCACCAGCAGCCCGCCCAGCTGGCGCAGACGCTCGGATTCCTCGCGGTCGCGCAGCGCGTGCGTGGCCTGGACGAGGTCGGCGT
This sequence comes from Phycisphaerales bacterium, assembly GCA_049318425.1. Lineage (GTDB taxonomy): Bacteria > Planctomycetota > Phycisphaerae > Phycisphaerales > SM1A02 > QWPT01. The sequence continues at coordinate 7,900 of JBMOGJ010000104.1, forward strand.
CGTGCGCGTCGGACGGAACTGGAACGGGGTGATCGCCCATGTGTGCATTTGAACAAATCGCTCTCGCGGTCGCCTCGGGGTCGCGGCGTGGTCGCCCCCGTACTCGCCCCCGCGCTCGATCTCGTGCTCGGTCTCCAGCTCGATCACGGACGCACGGGGTCGGGTCACGGTCGGCCGCCGATCGCAAAAACGAAGAAGGCGGAGCGTGCGCTCCGCCTTCCTGCGACGTCATGCCTCGTGTAGGGGTTGAACCTACGACCCGCTGATTAAGAGTCAGCTGCTCTGCCAACTGAGCTAACGAGGCGGAAGAGGGAGGAATACTAGCGATTCAGCCGCAGCCGTCAAGCCGCACGGATGCAGCGATCAAACGTGCGTGGCTGAAAAGAAACGCAGCCCCGGAATTGCCGAGGCTGCGTGCGAGAAACTGCTGTCTGCGTGCGATCGAGCGCGTTACGCCTGCGCCTCTGGCTTCTTGCCGTGGCAGAGTCGGTACTTGAGACCGCTTCCGCACGGGCAGGGCTCGTTGCGACCGACGACCGGAATGGTCGACGGGTCAACAGGCGCTGCGGCGGTCAACTGTTCTGCCGCAACAGGTTGCGCGGGTGCGCGCGCGGGTTCAGCCGCAACAGGCTCGCTCGGTGGAAGCGCTGGTGCCACCGCGTCGGAACCTGCCGGAACCGCAGCGGGCTGCGGTCGCGGAGCCATCCGTGGAACTTGCGGAGCGAATCGCCCGCGGAAGGCAATATCGGTGACGCGGTCGCGAATCGTCTCCTGCATTTCGTTGAAGACACGCGCGCTCTCGCGCTTGAACTCGATGCGCGGGTCCTTCTGGCTAAACGCACGGAAGCCAATCGAATCGCGAATCTGGTCCATGCCGTGGAGATTTTCCTTCCACGCGTTGTCAAGAATGTTGAGAAGGACGTAGCGCTCGAACTGCGTGAGTTCAAGCCGCGGCAACTCACGGACCTTCTCGCGCACGAACGCTTCAGGCTCATCACCTGCGCGCGCGACTTCGGCTTCGTTGAGGTGAACGAGCGCCTCTTCACCGAACCACTTCGCGATCGAGTCGCGATCGCGGCCGCGTGCGAGGCACTCTTGCGTACGTCGCGCGACGTCTGCGTCGGTCATTGCACGCGCGCGTTCGACCAAAAGTCGCTTCAGTTCTTGAGGATCCGTCGATGGCAACGACTGGGGATTCCAATCGATGTCGTACCGCGCTTTCACAAACGTGCAGAACTGCGCCAGTGCGCCTTCTGGATTCTGCTGCAGCATCGCGTTCGTCTGTTCGATCGCGAAGTCAATGGGGTAACCAACCTCGCGGTCGCCGTACGCCTCCATGGCCTTGACGCCCAATCGATCCGCCGCTTCCGCAGGGGTCGTTGCTCCTTCGAAGAGCGAGACATCGACGGTCATGTTGAACTTGCGGTTCGCCCAGTTCGCCAGTTGCGTCGAGCCGAACTGTGGCACGAGGAACTGGCCGATCGGTGAGAGATCGATCTCCGCAAACTTCGCGAGCGCGGCCTTGGCAACCGTCTTCATCGCAAAATCACGGCCGCCCGAGCGGATTCCTTCAGGCGTGAGTTCGGCGCCGTAATGGGCGCGGGCCCAATTTGCGAAGCCTTCGGCATCCCACTCTTCAGGCTCGAGTTCGAGCGGAAGGCACTCGCCCGCCGTCGCGCGGATCGATTCTTGCGCCTCTTCCGCCGCGTCGATGCGAATGAGTTTCTCGATCTCTTCGCGATCCCTCTTGAGGAAGCGATCGGCTTCGATCAAGACACCACAGTTCTCGCGCACCCATTCGCTGATCGTGTTGGGGACGTGCATCTTGCCGAGGTAGTCGTCGGCAGCTTTGTCCATCGCGTCGTTGACGTAAC
>JBMOGJ010000105.1:0-9549 GCA_049318425.1 Phycisphaerales bacterium
TACGCCGCGCGCACGCCGAACGGCATCAAGACGCAGGCCGAGGACGACATGGTCGACCTCTACCGGCACTGCACGTGGAACCTCAATCCGCGCGCGACCTCGATCGACACGCCGCTCCATGCCTTCGTGCCGCGGGCGCATGTCGACCACACGCATCCGAACGCGCTCATCGCGATCGCCGCGTCCGTCCGCGGTCCGGAGGTCATGCGCGAGGTCTTCGGAACCGAGCTCGAGTGGCTGCCGTGGATGCGCCCGGGCTTCGAGCTCGGCCTCGCGCTCGAGAAGCTCTGCAAGGACCATCCGAACGCGGTCGGCGCGATCATGGGCCAGCACGGCCTCATCAACTGGGCCGACGATCCGCGCGAGTGCTACGACCTCACGCTGTCGCTCATCTCGCGCGCGGCGGAGTACCTCGCGGCGCACGACCGCGGCGCGAAGACCTTCGGCGGGCAGAAGGTCGCGCACGCGTCCGACGACGCGCGCCGCGCGCTCCTCGTGAAGTTCCTGCCGTTCCTGCGCGGCAAGGTCTCGACGCGCCGCCGCATGGTCGGCACCGTGCAGCACGACGCGGCGATGCTCGAGTTCGTGTCGAGCCACGACGCGGCGCGCCTCGCCGAGCTCGGCACCTCGTGCCCCGACCACTTCCTGCGCACGAAGATCAAGCCGCTCTTCATCGAGTTCGATCCGGGCACCGAGGATTTCGCGGCGCTCTGCGCGAAGACCGAGGCGGGCCTCGCGCAGTACGTGAAGGACTACACCGCGTACTACGAGGCGTGCAGGCACGCCGACAGCCCCGCGATGCGCGCGCCCGAGCCGACGGTGATCCTGATCCCCGGCATCGGCATGATCGCGTGGGGCTCGTCGAAGTCCGAGTCGCGCACGACGGCCGAGTTCTACCGCTGCGCCGTCGAGGTGATGAAGGGCGCCGAGAGCATCGGCGGCTACCGCGCGCTGCCGCGGCAGGAGGCGTTCGACATCGAGTACTGGCGCCTCGAGGAGGCGAAGCTGCAGCGCATGCCGAAGCCGAAGCCGCTTGCGGGGCATGTCTCCGTGATCGTCGGTGCGGGCAGCGGCATCGGCCGCGTGACGGGCGCGCACTTCACGGCCGACGACGCGTGCGTCGCGTGCGTCGACCTCGATCCGAAGAGCGCGGAGAGCGCCGCGAAGGACCTCGAGAAGTCGGTCGGCACGGGGATCGGCGTCGCGGGCAGCGGCATCTCCGCGTGCGGCCCCGCGATCGCGCTCTCTTGCGACGCGACCGACCGCGCGGCGGTGCGCCGCATGCTCGAGGACGTCACGCTCGCGTACGGCGGCATCGACGAGCTCGTCGTGACCGCGGGCCTCTTCCCGACCCCGGGCGCCGATGGCAGGACGAGCGACAGCGACTTCATGCGCGCGATGCAGGTGAACGTGCTCGCGCCCGCGGTGCTCGTCGAGGAGGCGGCTGCGATCATGTGCGCGCAGAAGCTCGCGTGCAGCGCGGTGGTCACGACCAGCGTGAACGCCGTCGTCGCCAAGAAGGGCTCGAGCGCGTACGACGCGTCGAAGGCGGCGGCGAACCACCTCGTGCGCTCGCTCGCGGTGACGTTCGCGCCGTTCGTCCGCGTGAACGCGGTCGCGCCTGCGACCGTGATCGAGGGCAGCACGATGTTCCCGCGCGCACGCGTGATCGCGAGCCTCAAGAAGTACGCGATCGCGCACGACGAGTCGATGACCGACGCCGAGCTCATCGCATGCCTCGGCCGCTTCTACGCCGACCGCACGCTGCTTAAGACGGTCATCACGCCGCGCGACCAAGCGGCGGCGATCCGCTTCCTCGCGGGGCCTGAGAGCTCGCGCACCACGGGTCAGGTCCTCCACGTCGACGGCGGTCTCGCCGACGCGTTTGTCCGCTGAATTCGCCCGCGGAACCGCCAGCAAAGCCGTCTGAACGCCCGCCGGAGAACCTGCCGGCAGACACGGAGATCACCATGCAGCGCGTGTGCTTCACGCTTCAGGTCAAGCCCGACCGCATCGACGCGTACCGCGAGAGCCACAAGGCCGTCTGGCCCGAGATGCGCGCCGCGCTCTCGCGCCATGGCTGGACGAACTACTCGATCTTCCTGCGCGAGGACGGGCTCCTGATCGGATATCTCGAGACGCCCGACTTCAAGAAGGCCGTCGCCGGCATGCAGGGCGAGGAAGTCAACGCACGCTGGCAGAAGTCGATGGTCGACTACTTCGTCGAGCTTCCCGGCGGCCGCGCCGACACCTCGATCGTGCCGCTGGAAGAGGTCTTCCGCCTCGACTGATTCAGCCCAGCCGCACCGACGGCTCGAGCGCGCGCACTTCGTCGACCATCGGCGTGAGGTCCTGCAGGCGGCCGTCGGCGACGTCGTAGATCCAGCCGTGGACCCTCACCTCGTGGTCGGTCGCGAGCAGGATCGGCGACTCGCGCACATGCACGACCTGCACGGCGACGTTGAGCTCGCACAGGCGGTGGCTCTGCTCCGCCGCGGTGCCGAGGCGCTCGAGGTCGGACTTGTAGTGCTTCGCGATGTCGCGCACGTTGCGGATCCAGTGGTCGACCACGCGCCCCGCGCTCGGCTGCAGCGCCGCGTTCACGCCGCCGCAGTTGTAGTGGCCGCACACGATGATGTCCTCGACCTTGAGCACGTTCACGGCGAAGTCGAGCACCGCGAGGCAGTTCAGGTCGCTGTGCACCACGAGGTTCGCCACGTTGCGGTGCACGAACACCTCGCCCGGCGGCAGGCCGATGATCTCGTTCGCGGGCACGCGGCTGTCGGCGCAGCCGATCCACAGGTAGCGCGGCTTCTGCTGCGCCTTGAGCGACTGGAAGAACCCGGGGCGCTCGCGCTCCATGCGCTCGGCCCAGCGGCGGTTGTTGTCGAGGAGGCGGGTGAGGTCGGACATGGGGCGGCAGTCTACGCGAATGCGCCGGGGCGCGGCTCACACCTCCGCCAGCGCCGGCAGCGGCACGTCGAGCGCATCGGCCACCGAGCGCACGATGAGGTGCTCGTCGACCGAGATGCGGCCGTCGTGCGCCGCCGCGATCGCGCAAGCCTCGAGGAAGCGCGCGCGCTCGGCGAAGGTCGTGGTCGAGAGCGCGCGGACCGCGTCGCTCAGGCGGTCGAGCGTGCGGTCGGATGCGGGCGGCGTGGCGGCGCCCGCGAGTCCGGCGGCGCGCGCGGCCTGCGCGAAGGCGTCGTCGGCCGCGCGTCCGTCGTGCGTCGCGCCGGCGATGATCGCGAGCACGAGCTGCGCCTCGCGCGCATGCGCCGCGATGCCGCCGCGCGCGGTCGCGGGCGCCTGGGTGAAGCGCCGCTCGACATGGCGCTCGAGGCTCTTCACGAGCGACCATTCGCGGAGATCGATCTGTCCGTCGCTGCGGATCGCCTGCGCGAGCGTCTGGCGGAACTCGCCGTAGCGGCGCTGCCCGAGGTTGAAGAGTGCGGGCGCGGCGAGGTCGGCGAGCGCGACCTGCATGTCGGCGCGCAGCGCGGCGACGGCGGGCACCAGCGCTGCGTAGGAGTCGTAGGCGGCGCGGTCGCGCTCGGCGACCACGGCGTCGCACGCGGCGTGCGCGGCCGTGCGTCGCGCGATGGCGTAGCAGATCGCGCGGGCGCCGTCGGCGGTGCGCGCGGCCTCGGCGAGCTCCGTCGGAAGCGACGCCTTCCACGCCTGCGCGCGCGCGATGGACGCGGCGTCGAGCGTGCCCGCGTGCGCGACCTCATCGGCGACCGTGCCGGCGCCTGCGCGCGTGCCTGTCTCAGTGGCCGCGCCACGGCCCGTATCACGGCCCGCATCACGGCCCGCTTCCGCGAATCCCGCGACCGCGGCGCCCGCCGCGCGCCCGCCGCCGCTGCTCGGCGAACCGCCGCGCGCCTGTCCCGCGCGCTGCGCCTCCTGCGCGCCGACCCTCGTCGCGCCCATCGCCACGATGCGCTTGATGCGCTCGTCGATCGGCGGATGCGTCGCGAACAGCGTGTTCAGCGAGCTGCAGAAGAAGAAGTGGTTGAGCTCGCTCGCGGCGGGGCTCTCGATGCGCGCCGAGGCCACGTGGTCGCGGATCTTGGCGAGCGCGCCCGCGATGCCGTCGGGATTGCGCGTGTACTGCACCGCCGCCGCGTCGGCGAGGAACTCGCGCTGCCGGCTGATCGCCGCCTGGATCAGGCGCCCGAACAGCATGCCGAGCGAGCCGATCGCCCACACCGCGAGGCCGCCCACGATGATCGCGAGCCCGATCGCGGGACCCGGGTTGTTCTTGCCGCGGCCGCTCGACCGCGCGATGGTCGGCCCGACGAAGCGGAACATGATGTAGCCGATCACGCCCACCGCCATGATGCCCGCGATCACCGCGGTGGTGCGCGCGTTGATCCGCGTGTCGCCGTGGAAGATGTGGCTGTACTCGTGCGCGATCACGCCCTGCAGCTCGTCGCGCGACAGGAGCTCCATGCAGCCGCGCGTGACGCCGATCACCGAGCGCGACGGATCGGGGCCCGCCGCGAACGCGTTGACCGACCGGTCCTCCATCACGTACACGGGCGGCACCGGCACGCCCGACGCGATCGACATCTCCTCGACGAGGTTGAGGAGCTGCCGCTCCTTCGGGTCGCGCGTGGCGGGGTCGACGGGTCGGCCGCCGAGCATCTCCGCGATCTTGGGCCCGCCCTGCGAGAGCTGCGCGAGCTTGAAGAGCGTCGCGATGCCGACGACCGCGCCCGTCACCACGAACACGCCGAGCATGAGCTCCCAGCGCGCGAACGCCTTCGGCCCCGCCTGCGTGGCGAGGATGCCCGCGAGCACGAGCCACAGCGACACCATCGTGCCGGCGACGCCGAAGATGAAGAGCGCGACGAGCCTGCCCGTCTGCTTGCGCGCGTTGTCCTGGCTGGTGAAGAAGTCGGTGGACATCGATCCTCCCGCGTTGCGCGTGTGTTCAGAACTTGACCGCGACCGCCGCCCGCTCGCCCGCGGCGGCCTCGAACAGGCCCATCTCGCGGATGCCGAACAGGTTCGCGACGATGCTCGCGGGGAAGACCACGATGCCCTCGTTGAGCCGCATCACCGCGTCGTTGTACGCCTGCCGCGCGAAGGCGATGCGGTTCTCGGTGCTCGCGAGCTCCTCCTGGAGCTGCAGCGCGTTCGTGTTCGCCTTGAGCTCGGGGTAGCGCTCGACGAGGCCGATCAGCCGGTTGAGCGCGCCGTCGAGCGCGCCCGACGCGTTCGCAAGCGCACCGATCGATGCCATGCCCATCGCGCCGCCCTCGACCGCGCCGAGCGCGCTCGATGCCTGCGCGCGCGCGGCGATCACGGCCTCGAGGGTGCCGCGCTCGTGCGCCATGTAGCCCTTCACGGCCTCGACGAGGTTCGGGATCAGGTCGAAGCGCCGCTTGAGCTGCACGTCGATCTGGCTGAACGCGTTCTGCGCCCGCACCTGCGAGCGCTTGAGGCCGTTGTAGACCGCGATCACGTAGATCGCGGGCACCAGCAGCGCGAGCACGGCGACGATCGCGCCGCCGACGAGGAGCGGGGAGACGGCGAGCAGGGAGGTGGAGCTGTTCATGGCGGCGAGCATGGGCGCGGATTGTAGTCCCGCGCCGTTCGGAACCGCGCCGCGCCGGTTTCCGGCGTCACTCCTCGCCGAGCGGCTGCCACTTGCCGAGCAGCGCGCGGCTGCGGGCGCGGCGCACCTGCGTGCGCGCGAGGAGGTCCTCGACGAACCGCACCGTGTCGACCATGAACGGGCCGATCCCGAGCATGATCGCATCGGCGCGGGCGGCGTCGGCGGCGTCGGTGACCTCGCCGCGGGTGGGGAAGCCGTGCTCGGTCATCGACTCGAGCACCTGCGTCGCCCAGATCACGGGCACATGCGCGGCCTCGCAGAGCGCCAGGATCTCGTCCTGGGCCTCCGGCAAGTGCTCGAAGCCGATCTCGACGCCGAGGTCGCCGCGCGCGAGCATCACGCCGCAGGGCGGGCACTTCATGAGCTCGAGCAGGATCTCGGGCAGCGCGCGGCAGGCCTGCGGGGTCTCGACCTTGGCGACGACGCCGATGGTGCGCTGCGTGCGCGCGCGGATCGCGCGATGGAGATCCGCGATGTCGGACGCGCTGCGCACGAAGCTCATCGCCACGATGTCGACATGCTCGGCCACGAAGTCGAGCGTGACGAGGTCCGCGTCGGTGAGCGCCGCGATCGGCATGTCGGTGTCGGGCACATTGACGCCCTTGCGGTCCTTGAGCGGCCACGCGCCCGCGCGCACGGCCTCGATCTCGACGGTCGCCTCGCCGCGCGCGCGGTCGACTCCGGTGCAGCGGCCGCGGATGTTGCCGTCGTCGAACAGGACGCGGTCGCCGGGCTTGACATGCTCGACGACCTCGCGCGGGCGCACGGCGACGCGCTTCGTCTCGAGCACGGTCGTGTTGTCCTGCGCGTGCAGCGTGAGCGTGTCGCCCGCGACGAGCGGGATCGGCCCGTCGGCGCACACGCCGGTCCGCACCTTCGGCCCCGCGAGGTCGATGCACACGGGAATGCGGCGGCCCGCAGCGGCCGCGGCCGTGCGCAGCGCATCGATCGATGCCTTCCACTGCGCGGCGTCTCCGTGCGACCCGTTGATGCGCGCGACATCCATGCCCGCGTCGATCAGCGAGCGCATGAACTCGACCTTGCCGGCGGCCCAGGGTGGGATCGTGACCACGATGCGCGTCATGTGCGGCATCGGCGTCTCGAGGAGCTCGCTCGCGTGCCGCGCGAGGAGCTGCGCGCCGTCGTCGATCGTCATGCGCGCGCGCGGCTCGTCGGCCGTGACGCCGCAGATCGCGCTCAGCGCGCGCTCAACCGCGTCGAGCGTGGGCATCACGTGCGCCTCGCGGCGGGAGAGCGACGACAGCCCGTTCCGCACGAGCTCGGCCTGCAGCCTCGAATGGTCGGTCGCACGCAGCGCGAGGTAATGCGCGAGATTCGCCGCGCTGCGCCGCCACGCGACGGGAAGCGCGTCGGCCGCGGGCGCGATCGACTCCTCGCGCGCGGTCGCCTGCGCGCGCAGGCTGCGGACTTCATCGAGCAGTTCGCGCGGCGTGCTCATCGTGGTCGTGCCTCAGGCGTCGAACGGCAGCATCCCGAGCTCGACCTCGGGCAGACGCTTCTGGAAGTTGCGGATCGACCACTCGTCGCTGAAGAAGATCACCTTGCGCCCCGCCTGGTCGACTCCGTGCGTCGAGTCGGACAGGAGGTCGGGCATCCAGTCCTCGGCCGCGCCCGGCTTGCGCCACCAGCGGACATGCTGCCAGCGCGCCTTCTCGAGCCGCGATTCGGCGCCGTACTCGGCCTTCAGGCGGTACTGCACGACCTCGAACTGCAGCGGGCCGACGGCCGCGAGGATCGGCGTCTTCACCTGCCCGGTGCCGATCTCCATCTGCTGCACGACGCCTTCCTTGAGGAGCTGGTCGACGCCGAGGCGGTACTTCTTCGAGTTGCCCGGCTGCGGGTTCGTGAGGTACGCGAACACCTCGGGCGTGAACTGCGGGATCTCGTTGAACTTGATCGTGCGGTCCTCGGCGAGCGTGTCGCCGATCTGCAGGATGTCGTGGCCGATGATGCCGATGACGTCGCCCGCCTCGCCTTCCTCGACGGTCTCGCGCTCCTGGCCGAAGAGCTTCTGCGCGCTCGACAGGCGGATCTTCTTGCCGCTCTGGACATGCACGACGCTCATCTCGCGCTCGAACTTGCCGCTCACGACGCGGATGAACGCGATGCGGTCGCGGTGCTTCGGGTCCATGTTCGCCTGGATCTTGAAGACGAACCCGCTGAAGCCCGCGTCCTTCGGCTCGATGATGCGGTCGCCCGACACGCGCGGCCCGGGATCGGCCGAATGCTCGAGGAATCCGTCGAGCAGCAGCTGCACGCCGAAGTTGTTCGCCGCGCTGCCGAAGTAGACGGGCGTGATCTGCCCCGCGAGCACGCGCGCGCGGTCGAAGTCGGCGCCCGCGCCCTCGAGCATCTCGAGCTCGTCGCGGCCCTGCGCGTAGATGTCGCCGTCGATGCGCGAGGTGATCGCGGGATCGTCGAGGCCGAGCACCTGCACGGGCGCCTCGCGCATGCCGCCCTTGGTGCGCTCGAAGAGGTGGAGGCGCTTCTCGAGGCGGTCGTACACGCCGCGGAACTCGGGTCCGTTGCCGAACGGCCAGTTCACGGGGAACGCGCCGATCCCGAGCACGCTCTCGAGCTCGTCGAGCAGCGCGATCGGGTCCTTCGTCGGCCGGTCGCACTTGTTCATGAAGGTGAAGATCGGCACGCCGCGGCGCCGGCAGACCTCGAACAGCTTGCGCGTCTGCGGCTCGATGCCCTTGCCCGCGTCGATGACCATGACCGCCGCGTCGACCGCGGTGAGCACGCGGTAGGTGTCCTCGCTGAAGTCCTTGTGGCCCGGCGTGTCGAGCAGGTTCACGCGGTAGCCGTTGTAGTCGAACTGCAGCACCGTCGACGAGATCGAGATGCCGCGCTGCTTCTCGAGCTCCATCCAGTCGGAGGCCGTCGCGCGCTGGTCCTTGCGCGCGGTGACGCTGCCCGCGAGCGCGACCGCGCCGCCGTACAGGAGGAACTTCTCGGTGAGCGTCGTCTTACCGGCGTCGGGGTGCGAGATGATCGCGAAGGTGCGGCGGGGGAGGTGTGCGGGCATGCGGATTCGGGGAAGAGCGGAAGATTGTCGCAGATTTTCCCCTCAGGCGACGCCGCTATCCTCCCGCCGTGCTCCTTCCCCACCTCAACGATTTCCGTGACCGCATCGCCGCCCGCGACGCCGACTGGCGCGCCGGCGCGGTCGTCTACCAGGTGTTCGTCGACCGCTTCGCCCCCGCCGAGAACTTTCACGCGAAGACGAGCCTGTATCCCGCGCCCAAGAAGATGCGCCACTGGCACGAGACGCCCACGAAGGGCCATTTCGTCGAGAGCGCGGGCGTGTGGAGCCACGAGATCGACTTCTGGGGCGGCGACCTGCAGAGCGTGCGTGGGAAGCTCGGGCACCTCGAGGCGATCCGCGCCGACGTGCTCTACCTGAACCCGATCCACCTGGCGTACACGAACCACAAGTACGACAGCGCCGACTACCTCGAGATCAGCCCCGAGTACGGCACGCGCTCCGACCTGCGCATGCTCGTGGGCGACGCGCACGCGCGCGGGATGAAGGTCGTGCTCGACGGCGTGTTCAACCATGTCGGCAAGCGGCACCGCTTCTTCGAGGAGGCGATGCGCGATCCGCACAGCCCGTACCGCTCGTGGTTCTTCATCGGCAGCGAGTATCCGAACGGATACAGGGGCTGGGCCGACGTCGCGAACCTCCCCGACCTGCACGTCGAGCGCGACGAGGTGCGCGACCACCTCTGGCGCGGCGCCGACAGCGCGGTGCGCTCGTACCTGCGCGATGGCGTCGACGGCTGGCGGCTCGACGTCGCGAGCGACCTCGGACCTCATTTCCTGCGCGAACTGACCGAGGCCGCGCACGCGGAGAAGCAGGGCTCGCTCGTCGTCGGCGAGATCTGGAACGCGCCCGC
>JBMOGJ010000106.1:0-9445 GCA_049318425.1 Phycisphaerales bacterium
CATGGACGTCGCGGAGCACTTCGCGTCGATGCGCATGCGGCTCGCGCCGCGCGGCATCTACATCGTCGGCCTCGCGCTGCGCGAGGACGGCGACGAGATCGACACCGGCGTGGTGTACGAGCGCGGCCCCGTCGACATCGAGGGCGGCGGCTTCGCGGCGCTGCGCACCGAGTCGCTCGGCCTCCAGCCGAAGACGCGCTGCGAGCGCATCCGCCAGATCACCATCACCGCGAACGTGAAGGACACGCCCGCGGTGATCGCCGAGCAGTACGACCTGCTCACCTTCACCCTCGAGATGTTCGGCGACATCCTCGCGGCCGCGGGCGGCTTCGAGGTGCTCGCCTGCCACGACGCGACCGACGAGAGCCTGCCGCCGAAGCCGTTCCGCCGCGGCGCGGGCGATGTGGTGCTCGTGCTGCGGAAGGCGGAGCCGAAGCCGGCCTCGCGCGGCGGCGCCAAGGCGGTGAATGCGACGGCGGGGAATGCGAAGGCGAAGCGTGCGAAATCGGCGAGTTCGAAGTCGGCGAAGTCGAAGTCGGCGGGCGCGAAGCCGTCACGCGCGACATCGAAGCGCGCCGCCGCGAAGGCCGCCGGCACGACGCGCTCCGGCACGCGGGGATCGCGCGCCCGATGATCCGCGTCGACCGGGTCTCGCTCGCAGGCACGCTCAGCGATGCGCTGGGCGAGGTCGTGTTCGTCGAGCTCACGATGCCGGAGGCGGCCCTGCTCGCGCGCGACTCGGCGCGCCTGCATGAGGCGGAGCGGGAACTGGCGAAGGGATTTCCCTCGCCGCAGCGGCGCGACGCGTTCCTCGCGGGGCGGCTCGCGGTGCACGCCGCGCTCGCGGAGGCGGGCGACGCGCGCGCGCACCGCATGCCGGTGCTGCGCGATGCACGCGGCAAGCCGCAGGCCTCGTGGGGCGGCGCGCCCGCGCTGTCGATCGCGCACACGCGCATCCGCGCCGTGGCGGCGGTGAGCCGGCGGGAGTCGTGCCGCGCGCTCGGCGTCGACGTCGAGGAGATCGCCGCGAACCGCGCCGAGGCGCTGCTGCGCATGGCGATCTCGCCCGAGGAGCGTCGCCTGCTCGCCGAGGTCGATCCCGCGCTGCTCGCCGCCCCGATCGCGCTCTGGTGCGCGCGCGAGGCGTGCGTGAAGGCGCACGCGCTCGACGTGGGATGGTTCGGCAGCGCGCTGCGGGTCTCGTCGATCGAACCGGTCGCCGCGCGCATGCCCGACGCAGAGGCGAGCTGGGACATCACCGTGCGATTCGAGTCGCGTCCCGAGATGCGCACCCACGCCTGGCAGGCCAACGGCGCGGCCTTCGCGCTCGCCGGGCGCTAAGCCTCAGCGGCGGAAGCGCGGCAGCTCGGCGAGCCAACCCGCCTCGAGCACGCCGAAGAGCCCGACCATGATCGCCTCCGCGGCGTCGTGCCCGAGACCCGCCGCCGACACGCCGGGCGCACCGCTCCACTCGACGACCTGCGCGGCCATCTTCAGCGCATGCGCCTTCGCCTCCGGGCCGTTGCGGTGCTCCCGCGGGTAGTAGAGCCGCGAGCGCCACTCGTGGGCGTGCACCACGCGCAGGTGGATCCCGCGGTGCGTCGCCGCGCGCTGCCAGACCTCGGCGAGCTCGCCGCCGCCCTCGGCGATCACGCTGTGGACCTGCGGGATCTCGTCGAGGATCGACCCCGCCGCAGTCCGCAGCGCGTCGCGCGACTGGAAGTGCCGCGAACGCACGGCCTCGAGGCGGCCGTCGCGGTTGAAGACCGCGATGCCGGTCGCGAGCCCGAGGTCGACGCCGACGAACTTCGACTTCTCGCCGAGCACGCGCACCGGCGGCGCCCGCAGCGCCTCGGCCGACTTGGAGAGCCCGGCCTTGCGCCGCTGCGCGTCGGCCTCCAGCGCCTCGGCCGCGGCGGCGCGGTCGGCCTTCGGCGGAGTCCGCCTGCCCCACTTCGGCTGTTCGTCGCGCTCGCGTCGGCCCATGTCGGGAGCCTACAGGGAGGCCCGCGCGCACGGGTGCGATTGGAGCATTCGACCCACTTGCCCTACATTGTCGACCCATGGCACTTCCGCATCTCACCGACGAGGAAACCCGCACCTGGACCCGCGAGCAGAAGGACCGCTGGTGGCTCGAGAACGTGTTCCGCGGCGACATGGCGCAGCTCACCCTGCGGTCGGCCGTCACGGGCTTCCTCCTCGGCGGCGTGCTCTCGGCGACCAACCTCTACATCGGCGCCAAGACGGGCTGGACCCTCGGCGTCGGCGTGACGAGCGTGATCCTGTCGTTCGTGATCTTCCGCGCGCTCTCCAAGTCGCAGATCTCGAAGGACATGACGATCCTCGAGAACAACGCGGTGCAGTCGATCGCGACCGCGGCCGGCTACATGACCGGCCCGCTGATCTCGGCGCTCATGGCGTACATGTTCGTGACCAACACGGTCATGGAATGGCACAAGATGCTGATCTGGAACGTGGTGGCGAGCCTGCTCGGCGTGCTGGTCGCGTTTCCCATGAAGCGGCGCTTCATCAACGACGAGCAGCAGCCGTTCCCCGAGGGGCGCGCCTGCGCGGTGGTGCTCGACTCGCTCTACCCCGATGCGCCCAAGGGCGGCACGAACAACATGGTCGACGGCACGCCCGTGGCGACGAAGTCGGCGGCCGGCGCGGACGGCGTGGACGCGGGCCTCTTCAAGGCCAAGGCGCTTGCCGTGGCTGCGGCGATCGGCGCGGGCCTGCAGCTGCTCGTGGCGGGCGGCTACATGGCCATCCTCCAGATCACGGTGCTCGGCGTCTCGAAGACCAAGGAGACGATCTGGAAGATCCCCGACCACCTCGATGCGTGGTACTACGACCTCGCCGCGAAGAGCGGCCTGTGGACTCCCGCGCTCGCGGGCGTGAAGCTCAAGGACCTCGGCGTGTCGCTGGCGTTCGATCTCTCGATGATCGGCGCGGGCGGCCTGATGGGCATGCGCATCGCGACGAGCGTGATGATCGGCATGGTGGTGAACTTCCTCGTGCTTGCGCCTCTGATGATCTCGGCGGGCGAGATCGTGCCCAAGAACTTCGAGAAGATCGCCCAGGCCGACGGCACGTACGACGTGGCGCAGGGCATCTTCGGCCGCGCGCACCTCATCAACACCTGGTGCCTGTGGTGGGGCGTGTCGATGATGGTCACGGCGTCGATGGTGGGCCTCCTCGCCAAGCCGAAGGTGCTGCTCAGCGCGTTCGCCGGGCTCTTCGGCCGCAAGGAGAAGCAGGACGATTGCCTCAAGGGCATCGAGCTGCCCATCAGCTGGAGCGTGATCGGCATCCCGATCGTGTCGGCGATCATCATCTGGCTCAACTGGGAGTGGTTCGGCGTCGACCCCTTGCTGGGCGCGCTGTCGATTCCGCTCATCATCGTGCTCACGCTGATCGCGGCGAATGCGACCGCGCTCACCTCGACGACGCCGACGGGCTCGCTGTCGAAGATCACGCAGTTCACCTTCGGCGCGATCCAGCCGACGAATCCTGGCACGAACCTGATGACGGCGGGCGTGACGACCGAGGTTGCGTCGAACGCCTCGAACCTGCTCATGGACATCAAGCCGGGCTACATGCTCGGCGCGAAGCCGCGCCAGCAGGCGATCGGCCACTGCATCGGCATCGTGGCGGGAGCGCTCGCGTCGACTCCGCTCTTCTACATCCTCTTCCTCGCCAACCGCACCGAGGAGACCTCGGTGAAGGACCACGTGACGAACGCGTGGCCGGTGCCGGGAGCCATTCAGTGGGCGGCCATTTCCGACGTCATCAAGGGCATGGGTGAGTCGGGCGTGGAGCTTGTGCAGACGGGTGCCGACGGCATCGCGAAGCTCTGGGGCGTGCTGCCGGTGTCGGCGGCCTGGGCGATGCTCGCGGGCGCGATCGTCGCGCTTGCGTTCGAGGTGCTGCGCAACGCGACCAAGGGCAAGTTCCCGCTGAGCGCGGTCGGCATCGGCCTCGGCGCCGTGCTTCCGCCCGAGTCGACGGTGATGATGTTCACCGGCGCGTGCCTCTTCGCGTTCTTCGAGAACAAGTACCACAAGGCGATCGGCAGCTTCGGCTGGAAGCTGTGGGTCGACTCGAAGGAGGCGGTGTGCGCGGGCCTGATCGCGGGCTGGGCGCTCGTGGGCGTGGGCGATGGCATCATTGCGGCGTTCGGCGACAAGATCGGCATCTACGAGGACGACGCAGCGATGCAAAAGGCGCAGCAGAAGAAGGACGCGCAGAAGCAGGCGGCGGCGCTCACGCCCGCCGAGCTCGACGCCGAACGCGCGCTCTGACCCGGTGCCAGGCACGCGCCTGGTACCAACCTGGCTGTCCTGTCACGTGCCAGGCACGGACTTGCGGCGGGTGAGGCGGAAGTCGGCGGTGTGGCCGGGCTTGCCGTCGGCGACCGATTGCCAGACCGAGCGCACGGTGCCGTCGGCGTTGAAGGTGAACACCGCGGCGTTCATGTGCATCCCCTTCGGGTCGGTCAGGTTCGTGATGTCGATCATCGCGAACGCGACCGAGTCCTTCTCGATGCGGGTCGCCTTCAGCCGCGGCTGGTTGCCCGCCGCGCAGTAGTGCGTGCACATGAGCTCGGCGCCGTTCATGTGGTAGACGGTGACCATCTCGTGCTCGGTGCCCGCGAAGAGCGTCTCGGCGACCGCGCTGCCAGCGCCGATCACGCGGTACTCGACGGTGCCGTCCGAGGCGCCGTCGCCGTCGATGTCGGCGTCCCAGGTGCCCTTGAGGCCCTTGAAGCGGTCGAGCGGCGAGGCCTTCGGCGCCGGAGGCTCTGCGGAGGCGGGCGCCTTCACTGCGGGCGCCGAGGGCGCCGACGGCTTCGCGCCGTCCTGCACTGCGGACAGCATCGACGCGGACAACGGAAGCATGGATGCGAGAACGGCGACGGACGCGGCGGCGAAGGTAATGTGCATGCGCGCAAACTAGCCGCTGCGCGGCGGACGACGAAGTCGACGCGACGGCGGCGTCCGCCCCATTCGCGGAAAAGCGGGCATCAGACCCTTGACCACGCCGCGCGTGCGCGTATTGTCCCGCCCTCCATGACCCACGGCGTCACCATCACGATCCAGCCCACGCAGATGCACATGTGCAAGCATGTCGTCGAGCTGTCGCTGGCGCGATGGGTCCGCTGAACGGTCGAGTTTCATCCGTTCTTCCCCCCACCGACGCCGGCAAACCCGGCGTCGGTTGCATTTGCGCGACCGCCGACCGGACCACCGCCTGCGCCACACCGCCTGCGAAGGATTCCCGAAAGGCCGCCATGACCAGCGCACTCCTGATCGACACGCTCCCGACCGACGCACTCCCCTCGAACGCACCCACACCGGCCGCAGCCGCCATCGCAAACGCGGCGGACACGAACCGGGACGACGCACCCGCGTCGCCCGAACTCCGCGGACTGCTCGAGCGGCTCGCCGCGCGCGTCTCCTGCTCGATCGAGGAGCTCGAGGCGTTCCCCACGGTGGCGCAGTGCCTCGACCGCGTAGCGGCGAGCCTGTTCGCCGGGCGGCGGGTGGTGATCGCGCGGCCGGCGGGCGAGGCCATCGCGGCGCGCGCGTGGAGCTCCGCGCGCGTGGCGCGCGAGGTCGACGCGCAGCCGTTCGACGCGCTGGTGGCGGCGGCGCGCGACGCAGAGGTGCTCGTCCTCTCGAGCCCCGTGGTCGGGGCCGACGGCCGCGCACGCGCCGCGATCACGCCGCGCGAACTGCTGCTCCTCCGCTCGCGCGCGCCGAGGCCGGTGATCGTGCTCGACCTGCTCGACGAGGAGCTCGCGCGCACGCCGCTCACGCAGCCGGCACTGCTGCTGCCGGGCACCGTGATCGTGCGCGGCTTCGGCGACCTCTGGCGCGGGGCGGGCGCGGGCGATGTCGCGGGCCTCGCGTTCATCGCCGGTCCGGCGGACCTCGTCGCGCAGGTGGCGGACGGCGGCGGCACGGGCGAGGCGTGGGCGACCGCGCGATCCTCCGGCGACCTCGGCGCGGATGGCGCCCCCCTGCTCCTCCGCGTGATCGCCGACCTCGACCGCCCGGGAATCGACCGCGCCGTGCAGGAGGCGGCGAGCGCCCTGCGGACGGCGCGGTGAACGCACGCGATTTCGACCGGTCCGTTTGAATCGGCGCGCGCAGCCTGTAGGCTCGTGCGTCGCGACCTCCTCACGCCGCGGAGAGAAACACACGCCATGCCGTCCCACACCAGACCTTCCATCGCGGGTTCATCGCACGCCGGCCGCCGAGCGCCGCACGGGGCGCAATCGCTGCACGGGGCGCAGTCGCTGCACGGGACGCCGTCGCTGCACGGGACGCCGTCGCCGCGGGGTGGCGTGCTCGGGCGCAACCTCGGGTGCAGTTTCGCGCGCAACCTCGTCGCCTGCACCGCGCTCTCCTGCATCGCACCATTCGCCGCGGCGCAGACCACGACCGTCACCTTCTCGGCGGGCGCCGAGGGGTGGATCAGCACGGGCGGCGCGACCACGCTGCCCGGCACCGGCGGCAACCCGGACGCGAACCTGCGCACCGTGTTCAACAACTTCGGGCTGACCTTCGTGAACTCGGCGAATCCCGCGTTCCGCGGCGACTTCACCACGGCCGACAGCGTGACGATCGCGATCGACGTGCGCGTCGAGAACATCGCGTTCTTCGGCTCGCCGGTCTCGCGGCCGTGGCTCGTCGAGCTGCGCGACACCACCAATCCGCCCGCGGGCTATCCGTGGAAGAGCGTCTGGTTCCTGTTCGCGCCGATCTCGGCGGCGAGCACCGGCAGCTGGACGACCTTCAGCGTGACCTTCGACCCGCGCGCGACCGCGCTGCCCCCGGGCTGGGGCGGCTACGGCGCGGAGACCGCCGGCGGCGAGCCGATCCTCCCGCCCGGAACGACCTTCCGCGACGTGCTCGCGGGCGTCGACGCGATGGCGTTCACCACGCTGCAGCCGGGGTTCGTCTTCGGCTTCACCGACTTCACCGTGCGGCTCGACAACATCCGCGTGACGCGCACGGTCGCGCCGCGGCCGGGCGACCTGAACGGCGACGGCGCGGTCGACGCGCAGGACATCGCCGTGGTGCTCTCGTCGTGGGGGGCGTGCCCGCCCAAGGGCGCGTGCGCGGGCGATGTCGACGGCGATGGCGACGTGGACGCGGCCGACGTGGCGGCGGTCCTCTCGGGCTGGACGGGCTGAAGCCGCGCGCATGCGCGGGCGGACGGACGGCGTTCGCGGTACACCTTCCGCATGCACGCCGCGCCCACATCCGACCACGCGACCCCCGCGATCGCACCCCAGAAGCAGATGACCGGCATGCTCGGCCATCCCGTCGCCGAGAACCCGATCGACCGCATGTTCGACGCGGTGTACGCGCACCACGGACTGCACTGGCAGTTCTGGAAGAACGACATCGCGAACGAGGCCGACCTCGCGCTCGCGGTGAAGGCGCTGCGTCCGCTCGGCTACCGCGGCATGGCGGTCACCGTGCCGTGGAAGGTCGCGGTCATCCCCCTGCTCGACGAGGTCGACGACGACGTGCGCGCGATCGGCGCCGCGAACTACATGACCATCGAGGGCGGACGCCTGGTCGGACACAACAACGACGGCAAGGGCGTGGTGAAGGCGATCGCGAAGGTTGCTCCGCTCGCGGGCCAGCGCGTGGTGATGCTCGGCGCCGGCGGCGCGGGCCGCGCGATGGCGGTCGAGATCGCCTGGGCGGGCGCCGCGCACCTGACGCTCGTCACGCGGCGCGAGGAACAGGGTCGCGAGGTCGCCGAGCGCGTGCGCGCCGCGTCGGGCGTGCCGTGCGAGTGGCTCCAGTGGCGCTCGCCGGTGCGGCTGCCCGCGGGCACCACGATGCTGATGAACGCGACGCACCTCGGCTGCGCCCCGCACCTCGAGCCGGTGCCCGTCGACTGGAGCACGGTCGACCCGTCGTGCCTCGCGGTCGATGTGATCACGAACCCGCGGATGACGCCGTTCCTCGAGGCCGCGCGCGCGCACGGCTGCCCGGTCGTCGACGGCGTCGAGATGCTGGTGCAGCTCGCGATGCAGATCTTCGAGCGATGGACGGGGATCGCGCCCGAGGAGCGCGTGTTCCAGCGGTCGGTCGCCGCGGCGCTGGGTGAGGCCGTGTAGGAGCCGTGCTGGGTGGGCGCGGAACTGCGCCGCCGCGTCGTCGGCGTGGGGCCGCGACGTGGGCGCTGGGTGCGGTTTCGGGCGGGACGCGCGCCGTTTCGCGGGGTGCGGATGGGCGCTATAGTGGCGGTCTCTGCGGGTGTAGCTCAGTTGGTAGAGCGTCAGCTTCCCAAGCTGAATGTCGCGGGTTCGAGTCCCGTCTCCCGCTGTTCGGATCGGCAAGAGCAAGGGGTCGGTGCGCTTCGCGCGCCGACCCCTTGCTCTTGCCTCACCTCTGCAGCGGAAGATAAACCAACCCCGGCACGGATGCCGGGGTGGTTTAGGAGAGAAGAAGACGATGTCGCGTGTGCGCGTCGGCCACGTTTGCCCGACGGTGCGCGGCTGGTGCCATCCACCGCGCCGCTGCCTTCATGGATGCTCGGACGGTGCGGACATGTCCGCGCAGCCCGCGGCGCGGACGACGTGCCGACCGGATGCGGAGCCCAGGTACTGCGACCGTGGGCCGGCATGGCCGGCACGCCATCCGCTGGCGGGAGCGATCGAGGTTGCCGCGGCGTTCCCGTGACTGTTCCCCGCCGCGGCGCGTAGCGCGCCTCGATCGCCCGAGTGATGGTGGGGCGCCATCAGGCCTGATGCGCCGGGGGTCCCGCGTCCCGGCGTGGATTGAAACGGGCCCCAGGCGTGACCGGCACGGTGACGCAATGGTCGACGTGACGGTCGCCGCCCGGGGCCGCTGAAGGAGTCTCGGAGAAGGCGTGGCGCGCGACGGCGCGGCCGCGCGCGGAGCGCGGGATCGCCGTCGATGCCATCGATGCGGACAACATGGTGGTGCTCCCGAACCCGGGCGGCTGCGAAGGACGACTTTCAGCCGGCGGGTGGATGGGTGCCGAAGGACGGTTCGGCAGAGGTATTACGTGAGGGATTCAGCGCGCGCTGCCATCGCTTGACACCGATTCGCGGAGGTTTTCGCGGAGAACGGACATCGCATTCCGGTGCATCGCGGCGTGAGGTTCTCTCGGACCACGCGCGTCGGGCGGCGAGACGAAGCCACGCCGCACACGGCAGGCACGACGGCCCCGACGATTCGCCAAAGAACGCCGCCCCGGCGCAGGGCCGGGGCGGCGTGGACAGTGGGTGTCACTGGTGCTTCCCGCTCACCAGCCGTTTGAGACTCCCCCCGTCGGAGCGATTGGTGTGGCGACGGCTCCCCCGCCGCCCTGCATGTACGACTGCACGTCGCGCGTATCGACCCAGCCGTCGCCGTTGAGGTCGGCGGCCGCGAGGTCGCCGAGGCCCATG
>JBMOGJ010000107.1:0-9329 GCA_049318425.1 Phycisphaerales bacterium
AGGCGCGACTCGTTCTCGCCCATGAGCTTGCCGAGCACGCGGCGCTCGAGGTCGAGGACGTCGTTCGCCTTCTGGCGGAAGACCTCGTTGCCGATCGCCTTGAACTGGTCGGTCACCTTCTTGAAGCTGTCCGCGACCGCGAGCTCGACGTTGACGAGGTCCTTGCGGATCCGGTCGCGCATCGGTCCGAGCAGCGCCGGATCCTGCAGCAGGCCGAGGTGGAAGCCGAAGATCTTCGCCGCCTCGCGCCCGAGCTGCTGCTCGGTGCGGTCGCGCAGCAGGATCAGGTCGGCGTTGGCGTCCCGCAGCGCGCCGTCGAGCCGCGCCAGCTCGGCGTCGACCTCGCTGGCGTCGATGTCGCGGTGCGGGACGTGCGTCTCCGCCTCGCCGAGCACGAAGACCCGCGCAATCACGATGCCGGGCGAGACGGGAATGCCCTTCACCGTCTGCATTGCCTTGGGTTGTGAGTGCGAGTGCGGCATCGGGACTGGCAGTCTAGCGACTCGGAAAAAGCGGGCCGCCCGCGGCAGGGGCCGCGGGCGGCTCGTGAATCAGGCGGTGATGCTCAGTTGTTGCCGTCCTTGACCTCGTACTCGGCGTCGATCACGTCGTCCTTCGGCTTTGCGCCGTCGGTCGCCGCACCGGCCTCGCCGCCGGCCTTCGCCGACTCGTACGAGATCTTGCCGAGCTCCTGCGCGGCCTGGTTGAGGGCGTCGAGCGCCTTCTGGATCGCGGCCGGATCGTCGCCCTTGACGCGCTCCTCGACGTTCGAGATCGCGCTCTCCACGGCGCTGCGGGTCGCCGCCGGGACCTTGTCGCCGAGATCCGTCATGGCCTTCTTGGTGCCGTAGACGATCTGCTCGGCCTGGTTGCGGAGGTCGACGAGCTCGCGGCGCTTCTTGTCGGCGTCGGCGTTGGCCTCGGCCTCGCGCTTCATCTTCTCGATGTCGTCCTTCGACAGGCCCGACGAGCCGGTGATCTTGATCTCCTGCTTCTTGCCCGTCGCCTGGTCGGTGGCGGACACGTTGAGGATGCCGTTCGCGTCGATGGCGAACTCGACGTCGATCTTCGGCATGCCGCGCGGCGCGGGCGGGATGCCCGTGAGGTCGAACTTGCCGAGGCTGCGGTTGTCGCCGGCCATCGGGCGCTCGCCCTGCAGCACATGGATCGTGACCGAGTTCTGGCTGTCGGCCGCCGTCGAGAAGGTCTCCTTCTTGGAGGTGGGGATGGTCGTGTTGCGCGGGATGAGCGCGGTCATCACGCCGCCGAGCGTCTCGACGCCGAGCGAGAGCGGGGTGACGTCGAGCAGGAGCACGTCCTTCACGTCGCCGACCAGCACGCCGCCCTGGATCGCGGCGCCGATGGCGACGACCTCGTCGGGGTTGATCGAGCGGTCGAGCGTCTCGGTCTTGAAGATCTCCTTCGCGATCGCCTGCACCTTGGGGATGCGGATCGAGCCGCCGACCATGACGACCTCCTGCACCTCGGAGGCGTTGAGCTTGGCGTCCTTGAGCGCCTGCTCGCACGGACCGCGGAGCCGGGTGAAGAGGTCGGCGCAGAGATCCTCGAACTTGGCGCGGGTCACCGTCACCTGGAGGTGCTTCGGACCGGTCTGGTCGGCCGTGATGAAGGGCAGGTTGACCGTGGTCTCCATCTGGGTGGAGAGCTCGATCTTCGCCTTCTCGGCCGCTTCCTTCAGGCGCTGGAGCGCCATCGCGTCCTTGGTGATGTCGATGCCTTCCTTCTTGCGGAACTCGTCGGCGAGGAAGGTGATGATGCGGTCGTCGAAGTCGTCGCCGCCGAGGTGGCCGTCGCCGTTGGTCGAGAGCACCTCGAACACGCCGTCGCCGACGTCGAGGATCGACACGTCGAAGGTGCCGCCGCCGAGGTCGAAGACCGCGATGCGGGCGTTCTTCTTCTTCTCAAGGCCGTAGGCGAGCGCCGCGGCGGTGGGCTCGTTGATGATGCGCTCGACCTTGAGGCCGGCGATCTCGCCCGCGTCCTTGGTGGCCTGGCGCTGCGCGTCGTTGAAGTAGGCGGGCACGGTGATGACCGCGCGCTCGACCTTCTCGCCGAGGTAGTCCTCGGCGACCTTCCTGAGCTCCTGGAGGACGATCGCGCTGATCTCCGGCGGCGTGTACTGCTTGCCGCGGATGTTCACCTTGACGAGGTCGGCGCCCGAGCCGAGCACCTCGTAGGGGACCATCTTCTGCTCCTTGGCCACCTCGTCGGTGCGGCGGCCCATGAAGCGCTTGATCGAGTAGATGGTGTTCTTCGGGTTGGTGACCTGCTGGTGCTTGGCCGGCTGGCCGACCAGGCGCTCGCCCTTCTCGGTGAAGGCGACGACCGAGGGGGTCGTGCGGGCGCCCTGCGCGTTGATGAGTACCTTCGGCTGGCCGCCTTCCATGATGGCGACGCACGAGTTGGTGGTGCCGAGGTCGATGCCGATGATCTTGCTGGTTCCGTTGGACATGAGTGCATTCCTTTCGGGCTGCGGCGAGTGCTTCGCCGGAGCCGTAAAGCCTTCCTGAAGCCTTCTTGAAGTTGAAGTCTTCGACCTGCGCGCGGTCCCGCGACGGGTTCCGGTGAGGTCGCCGCACTTTGCAATGACCGTGCCAGCCTCGGAAGGGGGATTCAGGCGCCAATCGGGGGTCGAACTGGCGAAGGGCGTCGGCGCGTCTGCCAAGTTGGCGGTTTCGCACGGAGGGCGGCGGGTGCTACCCTGCGGAGATGCCCTCGGATCGGATTGTGATCGACCACGACGACTTCGACCTCGCCTGCGAGGTCATTCAGGATGCGACCAACCTCGCGCTCGCCGCGCGGGCGGCGCTTCCGCCCGAGGCGATCGTCCAGAAGCCCGATGGCTCGGTGGTCACGGCGGTCGATGTTGCGCTGCAGGTGCTTATTCTGTCAAGACTTGAGGAGGTCTTCGGGGTGGTGCCGACCATTGCCGAGGAGGACCGCCACTCGATCGGAGGCAAGCCCGCCGCCGAGTCCCACTGTCGTCGGCTCCTGGCCGACTGGGGATTCGAGGGTGGCGAGGCCGGCATCGAGCGCGCCCTCGCGTCGGGCGGTTTCGACGGGCCGACCTCCGAGGTCGACTACACCTGGGTGCTCGATCCGATCGACGGGACGCAGGGGTTCGTCGACGGCGACCACTGGTGCCCGTGCCTCGCGCTGCTGCGGCGGGGCGAGGTGGTCTTCGCCGCCAACGGCCATCCGACCGTGCTCGGGGGCATGCTGCTCAGCGCCGCCAAGGGCGAGGGCGCGTGGTGGTTCCCGCTGGCGGGCGGTGAGTTCAGCCGCGCCGAGGTCTCGCAGCAGCCGCTCGCGCCCGGCGAGACGGTCCGCGTGGTCGCGCCTGCGCGTGCGACCGCGAGCCAGGTGCGCGCGCGCACCGCGATCGGCGAGGTCACCGGTCATCCGTGCGCGCTCGTGCACTCCGACAGCCAGGCGAAGTACGCGCATGTGATCGCGGGTGCGGCCGACATCGCGTTCAGCCGCCGCGGGGCGGGTCCGGGCAAGTACCTGTGGGACCACGCGGGCGCGATCCTGCTCGCCCGCGAGGCGGGCGCGTGGGTCGGCGACACCGATGGTCGCGACATCGATCTCTCGCGGGGTCGCCGCCTCGATGCGAGCCGCGCCGTGATCTGCACCGCGCGCGGGCTCGGCCCGACGATCGCGCGCGAGCTTGCGCGGCGCGATGTGGCGGAGGGCTATGTCTCCCGTGACCACGGCGGGGAGGGCTCGGTGTCGTCGCGGGGCGACGCATGAACCCGACGCGTTGGGCGAAGGTCCCGGTGGTCGGCGTGCTCGCGATGCTGCTCGCGTCGCAACTGCTGACCGACCGCATCGGTCCGGTGCAGTTCATGTGGTGGACTCCGCGCGTGATGCTGGTGGCGGCGGCGATCGTCGGATTCGCGGTGCTGCTCGCGATCGCCCGCGCCTGCCGTTGGCCCGCCGTCGAACAGCGCCGCCTCGCGGTGTGGCTGGGCGTGTCGGCGATCCTCGGCCTCGCGTGCACTTGGAGCGATTGGGGTCTGCCGCGCGCGCGTCCCGAGGGCGCGTTCCGCCTCGCGCACTGGAACATCTGCAATCCCACGCGCGCCGATGCGCCGCCGTCGGTCGACACGATGCTCGCATTCGAGGCCGACGCGATCCTCCTCACCGACGCCGGACTCGCCTTCGCCGAGGGTGGCGCTGAGCGGATGGCGGCGTCGGGCTACGCGATCGCGCGCGCCGGTCCGTTCGCGATCGCCTCGCGCGCGCCGATCGTCGAGGCCCGCCCCGTCTACGCCGCGCGTGGACGCGCGCTGTCACGCTTCGTGCTCGCGACGCCGCAGGGACCTCTCGCGATCGACGCGGTCGACCTGCCGAGCGAGACCACCATGCACCGCTACAGCTCGGTGCGGGCGTTCGTCGCGACGCTCGAGGAACTCGGGCATCTCGGCTCGAACCCCGGCTCGAACCCCCGCGCGGGTCACGCGCGCGCCGACCTTCTCGTGGGCGACTTCAACATCACGCGCGGAAGCGCGTCGCTCGCGCTGCTCGCGCCCGACGCGACCGAGGCCTTCGCCGACGCGGGCACCGGTTGGGGCGGCACCTATCCGCGGGCGTGGCCCTACTGGGCGATCGACCAGACGCTCGTGCACGCGCCGTGGAAGGCGTTGCGCGCACAGATCGTGGATCCCGGCCGCTCGCGGCATCGCGCGCAGCTGGTGGACCTCGTTCGAGTTGGCGGTGGGGGCTGAGGCGCGGGGGTACTCACGCGCCGGGCGCGATCGCGTCGCGCGGGCATCAGCGCTGGTAGTCGTCGGTCTCGAGCTTCTTCCAGAGATCGGTGTAGAGCTGCGCGGGCTCGACAAGGCTCGTGACCGACGGGATCAGCTCGCGCATCTGGTTGCCGGAGTCGTTGCGCCAGTCGACGTGACCATCGCCGAAGAGACGGTTGGTGCCGCGCAGATGGTTGATGTCGGACCTGAGACGCATGCCATCAACCACGAGCAGCCGGTCGGGGCGCATTGGGTCGATCACGCGGCGCATCGCGCCCGATCCCGGGCCCGAACCCGACACGGGCTCGAGATGACCGCGGTAGTGGTAGTTCGAGTAGGCGGGGCTGAGCGTCTCGCTGTCGAGGAACATGCCGCCGATCTGCGTCTGGTAGCGCTCGTACGGATGCTCGCCGCGGTGACAGGGGCAGTACATCAGGCGCGCGTCGGGGAGGTAGCCGCCGGTCGAGGCGCAGCGGAGCAGGTGGCCGAGGCCCTCGAGGCGCTGGCCATCGGGGGTGGTCAGGGCCATGCCCTCCGCGTAGCGGGGCGAGGCGAGCGTCGCGGCCATGAGCGTCGGCAGGCGGTCGGCGCTGTCGTCGAGGTAGCCGACGAGGGCGCCGCCGATCTGACGCAGGTTATTGGCACACCGCATGCGATCCGCGGCGTCGCGCGCGCGGGCCAGCGAAGGCATCAGGATGCCGGTGAGCAGCACGACGATCGAGATCACCACCAGGAACTCGACGAGCGTGAAGCCGCGGCGAGCGATCGAAGTCGTGCGGGTGCAAGCAAGGCGTTCGGCGGAGACGGAACCACCGACGAGACGACGACTGGCCTTCGCGGCGGGAGGATTCCCGATGCGGTCGGCCAGGACGCGGTGCGGAGAATGGCTGCTGGGTCGAACCATGAACGGTTCTCAACAACGAATTCTCTTCGCCCGGTTGGGCGCGGAGTTCGCAACCCAGATCGATCGGCCGTCACAGCGCCGGATGATCGAGCGGAGTCGGAACTTCTCCAAGATACTCGTTCGTTTGGACTTGGAAAGGAATTGCCTCTGGATTTGTGAGGGATGCGAGGTAGGCTGCGCTCGGGTGCATTCCCGCCCGCGGTCCCGACCCGCGCCGGGAGCCCTGAACTTCCGCGGTTTTGCGGCCGATGCGCGCGCGGATCGGACCCCGAATGTGCCGATTCTCGGCGGTGTGGTCTGGATCCGACCCGCGCCTCGACGGTGACCCGCGACGGTCGGCGAAGGCACGGCTCGGGCGCATCGGTGGCAGACGACGACCATCCGGAGTACCTCCTTGGAGCAACAGGAGCGCATCGACTGGGAACTCATGCAGCGGGTCGCCGCCGACGACGAGGCGGCGATCGAGGAGCTGTATGCCCGCTTCGGAGCGCTGGTGTTCCAGTCCGCCCGTCAGGTGCTGCGCACCCGCGCCGAGACGGAAGATGCGGTCCAGGAAGTGTTTGTGCGCCTCTGGCAGACGGCGGATCGGTTCGATCCCCAGCGCGCCAAGCTGGTGACCTGGGTCATGCTCATCACCCGACGGCACCTGATCGATCGCCTGCGTCGGCAGTCGGCACGCCCGGAGCGGTCGGGACTCGACGAGACCCGGCTCGACGATGGACGCACGACCAGTGCGGCGGGTTGGAACCGGTCGGACGGCCGCCTTGGCGTCGACGAGGAGGCTTCGGAGAGCCGGGAGCGCCTCCGTCGGCAGCTCCAGCGCCTTCCGGAACTCCAGCGCACCGTGATCGAGCGGGCGTACCTCCAGGGTTTCAGCCTCCGGGAGATCGCCGCCCAGCTCGACGCCCCCCTCGGCACCATTAAGAGCGCGCTCAGCCGCGGACTTGCGAAGCTGCGGGAGCTCGAAGGCGGCGGGGAGGCGCGCGGATGAGCCATTCAGAAAGTGGCCGACCGGCGGAAGCCGCGACTCCGAGCCGAACGTTTCAAATGGGGCGCTTCTGCAATCCTCGTCGGGGCTTGCAACCGATGAAGGGGGCGCTCCGTATGGGGCACCCGACGACGAACGACGCAGCCGGAAGAGTGCCCGGTGTCGTGTTCGATGCGTAGGCTTCGCGCCTGTGGGCGGGTTTCGCGGCCCGCCCGTGAGTTCGAGTAGAAGTAGGAACACGAGCTCGAGTACGAGCTCGAGTACGAGCTCGAACACGAGCCCGAACACGAGCCCACGCAGAACCCGCGAGACGGATCGACCGAGAGACGACGACACCATGCCCGAGACGCAGAACATGACCCGAGACGAACTCCTCGAACTCGCCATCGCCGACGCGATGGGCGTGCTCGACGAAGTCGACTCCGCGCGCTTCGAGCGCGCGTTCGTCGCTGCGGCCCCGAGCGTGCAGGCCGAGGTGCGCGCGATGCAGGATCGCGTCGTCGCCGACCGCGCGCTGCTGTCCGATGAACTTCCTCCGGCGTCGCTGCGGCTGAAGACGCTCGCCCGCGTCGCATCCGCCATCGAGGAGGAGCGGGCTGCGGCCGCTCCGATCGCGACCATCGGTCCCGCCCGCGCCGCGCGCGGCGGCGAGGCCGCCCAGGCCGACCTGCAGCGCGAGCAGCTGGTGCGCGAGATCATCGAGCGTTCGGCGCACGAGCGTCGGCCCACCCAGCACCTCTGGCGCGCCGCGGCGCTGTTCCTGTTCGCTGCGCTGGCCGTGGCCCTGTACTTCCAGATGGAGCAGCGTCGGGTCTCGAACCGCCTGATGGATCTCGTCGACGGCAAGCTCGTCGATGACTCGATGCATGCCATCGCCCGCACCACCGAGGGCTTCGACTTCGCGCGCGCGCGCGAGCTGCGCGTGCTCGACGCCGACGGTCGCGACGAGAAGCTCGTCCACGCGTACCTCGATGAGTCCAGCAACCGCATCTGCGTGGTCGCATTCGGCGTCGCCGAGTCCGGCAGCCCCGTGCGGGTCGTGGCCGGCGATCGCAAGGAGCCCGTGCCCGTCGTGGCCAGCATCGTCGAGAGCCGCGGCTTCGGCGTGATCTTCGACCTTCCGTCGGAGCGTGCCGCGCTCGGTCTCGAGATCGGCGGACGCGCGCTGACGATCGTGGTCTGAGATCTTGGTCTCAGATCGTGGTTTGAGATCGTGGTTTGAGATCGTGGTCTGATCTCGCCGTGGGCCGCCCTCCAGCCTGCTCTGCCGAGCGCTTCGCCTCACGTCCCTTTCATCCAAACGACCGAGTGGCGCATCCGTTGCGGTCCTGCGCACGTGGCGTCACATTGCGCATGAGGCGCCGTCCTGCGGCGCCGCTCGCGCGCGACGTCGTCAACCGCTCTTGCGGAGCCATTCCTCTTCGAGTTCCGACTGCTCGCGGTGGAGTTCGTCGCGGCGCGCGAGCAGCTTCTTCGTCTTGGTGGCGTCGGAGCCGACCTTGGGATCGGCGAAGTCGGCGTCGATGCGCGTGAGCTCGCGGCCGATGTCGGCGATGCGCGCCTCGATCTTCTCGAGGGGCAGGTTCGAGAAGCGGCTCTTCGAGGGAGGATTCGACTTCGCGCCGGGCTTGCCGTTCGACGGGGGATTGGGCTTCGCGCCGGCCTTCGCCGCGCTCTGCTGGGTCGACTTCGGCGCCGGCGCGGGCGACGGTTTGCGCGAGCGCTCCGCGGCGGCCGCAGCGCGGTCGGACTTCTCCTTGGCCTCCCAGTCGCGGTAGGAGCCGTCGAAGACGCGGGTGTTGCCCTCGCCGTCGAGGATCACGAGCTTGTCGCAGACATCGTCGAGCAGCGCGCGGTCGTGGGAGATCAGCAGCAGCACGCCGCCGTGGCCGCCCTTGCCGCCGATGCGGGTCTTGTCGACGTCGCCGAAGCGGTCGAGCGCCTCCTCGAGCCGCTCGGCGCTCGGGATGTCGAGGTGGTTGGTCGGCTCGTCGAGCACGAGCAGGTTCTTCGCGCTGGCGATGAGCGACGCGAGCACGAGGCGGCCGCGCTCGCCGCCGGAGAGGTCGCCGAGCGCCTTGTCCTGCTCCTCGCCGGTGAAGAGGAACGCGCCCGCGAGGTTGCGTGCCTCCTGCTCGCTCGCGCGGGGCGATCCCTCGAGCGAGCGGATCGTGTTCTGCAGGAACTCCCAGGCGAGCTGCTGCTTGTCGAGGTGGTCCTGGGTCTGGCGGAACCAGCCGACGGAGAGCCGCGGCGAGCGCTTGATCTCGCCCGAATCGGGCTCGAGGTCGCCGAGCAGCGTGCGCACGAGCGTGGTCTTGCCCGCGCCGTTCGGGCCGATGATGCCGATGCGGTCGCCCGGGCGCGCGGAGAGCGAGAGGTTGCGGAAGCAGACGCGGTCGCCGAAGGACTTCGAGATGCCCTCGGCGACGAACGCGAAGTCGCCCATCTGCGGCGGATCGGGCAGGTCGAGGTTCATCACGCCGAGCTCGGCGTGCTTCTCGACCAGCGAGTCCTGCTTGAAGCGCTCGAGGCGCGTCTCGCGGCCGCGGGCCTGCTTGGCGCGCTGGCCGGCCTTGTAGCGGTCGATGAACGCCTGCTCCTGGCGGATCTTGTCCTGCTGCTTCTCGTGCTGGCGCTCGACGGTGAGCATGCGCTCGGCGCG
>JBMOGJ010000108.1:0-9135 GCA_049318425.1 Phycisphaerales bacterium
CGGGGTGGTCCGTCGTCCACTCGAGGAAGGCCTCCGTCCTCGAGCGACGCGCGCTGCCCTTCACGTGGCGCTTGACCTTCTCGAACACCTCGGAGAGCTCGCGCGGCAGGTTGTTGCGGACCTCGTCGTCCGACTCGCGCGCGCGCTCCGCGCGCCGCTGCGCGGCCGTCATGCCGCGACGGTCCTCGCGCAACCGCTCGCGCGCGTGCCGCTCCGCGAGCCGCTGGCTGGCCTGGAAGCCGCGCTCGTCGGCGAGCTCGCCGCGCTTCTTGCGCACGAGGTCTGCTCCGAGCGCGCGCACGAGCACCACGCTCCGCTTGCACGATGCGCGGTCGGCGGCGCGCTCCGCGCGCTGCCGCGCGCGTAGGTCGCGCGCGGCCTCGCGGCACGAGGCGCGAGCCGTGGCGATCCGGTCTTTGCGCTCCTGCCGCGCCTGCTTGATGCCGGCGCGGAGCTCCGCGAGCTTTTCGCGGTCCTTCCGCTTTAGGTCGCGGCGCATGGCCGCCAGCATGGCGGCGCGCGTCACGGCGATTCCGCTCCCGCGGTTGCGACGCCGCACGCTGCATCCACCAGGGAGCACACCTTCCGCGCCACCGCGCACCCGTCGCCGATTGTCGGGGTCGAGCTCGCGCAACCCGAGGCGCCCATCGCGAGAGCTCCGGCAAGGCCCAGCGTTGCAGCCGCCACGACAGGCGCCGAGGTGCCTCGAGGCCGCGCGCTCACCGCGAAACCGAGCATCCCGGCGAGCGCTTCGCCCACGTGCGCGTCGCGCACCACGGCCAGGACGAGCACAACGACTACCAGCGCGCCAAGCGTCGCGAGATACTGCACAAGAGCCGCGCGTTGCTCTGTCATTGCTGCAAAAAGCAACCGAAACAGGCGCCGTCAGTACCGCTCAGCAAGCGGGCTTCGAAAGCGTACCAACCGGGGCCCAACGAGGAACCTGTCAGGGCGCCGGCAATGATGCGTTCGCCGTTCAGCGGAACGGTCTCCTGCCACGTGCACACGACCGTGGCGCCGCCCCATTTGCGGAGTTGTGCAGCAAGCGTGGAGGGGTTCACCGAATCGAACGCGCAGTCCACGATGGACACGGGGCTCGTGAGCGGCGCTGGCACGTACACCGCGGCAAGCTGCGTGAAAGTCGGCAGGATCGCGGTGAACTGCACGCGCGCCGTCACGGAGACCTGAGCGGGAACGGGCCCAGGCGGGTTGAAGCCCAGCGCCGCCGACACCGTCGCGATGTCTCCGTCCACGATGGCGTAACCGGACGCGCCGTTGCTGGCCCAGGACACTCGGCACGCCGTGTTGCCGGGCAGGCCCTCAATGCGCGTGGTGAACGCGGCGTTGATCGCAATCTTCACCCCGGTTCCAGTCTCGTTGAACACTTGCAGCGGGATGATGCTCAACGGGGTTAGCACCGTGAGGAACGACCCTTGAACGGTCACGTAGCCGTCGGAACTGCCTGGCTTGCTGGGCGAGATCGACCAGATGCGCGCCTGCGTGTTGCCGGCCAGCTGCTTGACCGCGCACACGTACTCAATGGTCACGTTTGTGGGCTCGCCGTTGGCGAGCGTGTAGCCGGCAAAGCTCATCGACGTTTCTCCATGGCAAACAGGGCGAGCAGAAGAAGCAGCAAAATCCCCCAGCCGCCGCCGGCCGCACTTGACGAGCTCGTCGGCATCGACGAGCTCGAGGCCGGCGGGGCGCCCGGCGCCGTCGGCGAGCTCGGCGCCGTCGGCGGCGGCAGCGCGGCGCCGCGGTACCATGCCGCGGCGTCGGCGACGCGCCAGAGCGCGGCGCCGCCGGTCGCCGTCCAGAGCGTCACGCTGCCCGAGCTCGGCCGCGGCAGCATCGCGAGGTAAGCCCGAAACTGGCTTTGGGTGCGCACTCCGTCATGGGCCCATCCGGCGATTGCCATGCCCGCCCGGTCCGCGCCCCACGCGCTCGTCCACCGCGTCAACCAACGCTGGAACGCCGCGGCGTCCATCGCGGTCCGTCCGTACACTTGCACTTGCCCGGCGACCAACGGACCCGCCGCGGCGACGAGCTCCGCGAGCGGGCCCCACGCGGGAAAGCTGGTGACGCACACGCCGAGACCCTCGGCCTCCGTCGCGGCCAGCGCGGCCCCGAGCTCGCCGGCCGCGCGCGTCTGCCCGGCCCATCCCGCTTCGGGATTCGCGACGATGCCGCGCGCGCCCATCTCGCGCGCGGCGCGCTTCACGAGCTCGAGCTCAGCGCGCCACCCGCTCGGCGTCCATTGCTCCGGCGTGGTGTACGCCCAGAGCTCCCCGCTCTGAGCGCGCATCGCGGCCGCGAGCTCAATCCGGTCTCGGCGCCTTGCGTTGATGCAGGCGTGGCCCCACGCGGCGCCCTCCGGCGCCAGGATGGGCACATCGCGCACGTAGACGCCAAAGCCGGTCGGCAGGGTCATGCGAGCACCTCTCCGCACAACGCCCCGTCAAGCTCCGTGGGAGCTCGTCGAGGGTCCAGCGCATACGTTGGGGGCCACGGTCGTTCATGGCCGCTGAGCCATGCGTGCGCGTCCAGCGACACGCACGACGCCGCCTCGTCGCCGCAATCGTCGCGCGATGCGTCGGGGCGGGTAGCGATGCACCATCGCGCCGTCGAGCCCGCGCCGACCAGCGCGCCCGCCTCAAGGTAAGCCCCCACGGGCACGCACGCTTCGTCGAGCGGCCCGAGCACGTGCCAGGCTCCGGCGCCGCGCAGAAGCACGACGGCGCGACCGGCGCTGCGCTGGACGCGCTCCACCTCGCCACTTTCGGGCGCGACTACCGGCCCGCGCTCGAGCTCGTACCAGCCGCGCGCGTGCGCGTCGCCCGACGGCGACGAGCTCGAGCGGCCGACGAGCGGCGCCGGCATCACGCGAAAGGCACGCACGCTGCGTAGGCCCGGACAAGTTGTTCATTCGCAGCGGAACCAGGCCAGTCGAACGACACGGCGGATTGTCGAACTCCGACGGGGCCCAGAAACGCAAACGGCGCGTTGGGTACCAGCTGCACGATCAGATTTGTGCTGGCTTGCCCGACGCCCCAGGTGATCGTGGCGCGAACAGCAGTCGCCCATGGAAGCGCGTTTGCCGTTGGGAGGGCCTCGACGTTCAGCGTGAAGAACGACACAAGCGGAACCGGGAACGTGGAATTGAACACCTGTGTTGGCGGGGTTACCTGCGGCGTCAGAGTCACGCTTCCCCCCCACCTCACGAGCTCTGCGTCCGTCGGCTGCCACCGGCCGGCCCATGGCGTTGGCGGCGTGGCAATGCTGGGACGCGCAACGGACCCCACGGGCGCGTCGCGCCCATCAACGGGCCGATACCCGCGAGCCTGATCGACGTACCGGGGGCGGTAGTCGTCAGGGCTGCCGTCGCGCTCGTAGCCCATCAGAACGGTTTGTAGCCCCACGGGGGCGGCGGCGCGGGGTAGCCCGGCATGGAGGGCATGGGCCCGGCGTAGGGCGGCGCCCAGCCCGACGGCGGACCGCCGGGGTACGGGAAGCCGCCGGGGCGCATGGCCGCGGTGGATGCGAGCGACGCGAACGGGCCCGGCAGCGAAGCGGCGCCGGGCGGCATCGGCGACGCGCCGCCCTTCCCGCGGTTTGCGATGCTTGAAACGATGGTGCCGGCGGTGTTCAGCAAGCCCGGAATGAGGTTGCCGAGGTCGATGAAGCCGAGCTCGTCGGCCAGCCCGCACCACTCCTCCGCGCCCAGCACCGCGCCCTCGATTGCTTCGCCGGGGCTACGGTCCCTCACGCGGAAGGCCTGGGTCTCTCCGGCGCCCATCGGCACCTCGACCTCGCCCTCCCATCGACCATCGGGAAGGCGTCGCACCGTCCATCGAATCCGCATCGTTGCATCCTCCGCGAGCTCAAGCCCGCTCATGTTCTGTCGTCGTCGTCGGCGCCGCCTGCGCGTCAGTCTGCGAGGGATGCGGCGATCTGCCCGCCGCGGACGCGGCGCGGCGCGTTCCCGCTCTGCGTCTTCGTCGGCGGGCTCGTCTTCGAGCTCCTCGACAGGCTCGACAGGGGGAAACAGGTCTTCATCTTCCTCGTTCATCAAAAACCGCCGCGCATGGCGACCACTGGTCGCACGATTCCTCGGTGGCGGCGCATCCCGAGCTCGAGGGACGGATCCTCGAGGTCGCCGTTCTCTCGAATGACAACGGCGTGCCAAATCTTCCGTCCGTCGGGCCGGCGGCGGGAAACGTAGCAGTCAGCGCGCGCGTCCTCGCCGTCAAGCTGTAGCTCGGCCGCGCGCCACGCCGCGAGGTCTTCGCAGTCGCCCCACCCGCGTCCGTGGCAAACGTCCGCGGTGTCCCAATCCTCGCGGTCGGGTGGCTCTGGCCTGTACCGCACACCGCTAGCGTAGAGCGGCGGAATGTCCGGGCGCAGAACGGACAGAATGCGCCTGTTTAGACCCGTCAACCCGTCGAGCACGGGCCGCATCGTTTCACGTGAAACGTGCGAGACGGGAATGGTCAGGCGCATCATGCCGGCGCGCTCGAGGTCAGAGGATCGCGCGGCCCAGGACGACCGGGACGACCGTCACGGTCTCGCCGAGGGGGAGCGCCGGGCCGATCAGCGTCGTGGACACCACGATCTGAATGCCGGGCTGCGCCGCGGTCAGCGACAGCCTCACCCCGAACGCGGTCGGCGCGAACGTGGCCGCGGGGAACGGGGCGGCGCTGACGATCTGGAGGTCCGTGCCGACCGAGATCTGATCCACGTTAACGCTGTTCGCCGCGGCGCCCGCGCTCCTTGCGATGTCGATCACGAGCCTCTCACCGCGGAAGGGCTTCTGCGGGAGAGCGCGGAAGATGATGGTCGTGGGGCCGCCGCTGATGAACGAGAACGAGCCGCCGTCGGGCTGGAAGCCCAAGGGCAACAGCTGCTCCGTCGGCACCATGACGCCGGGCGCGGCCTGCGCCTCGCGCCACCCCGGCGGCGAGCTCAGCGGCCGCCCCAGGCGCACGGGCCCGCGGCTCATGCGGCGCCGGATGCCGCCGCGCCGCTGCCGGCCGCGGCGCCGCGCCGCGCCGAGGAAGTCGCCGAGCAGATCCTCGCCCGCGTAGTCGTCGCCGGCGTAGTCGTCGCCCGCGTAGTCGTCGCCCGCGTAGTCGTCCCCGAGAATGTCATCACCGTACATGGGTCTCTCTCTTTCTTGCCGGGTTCTCCGGCGGGAGATGGTGGCCGCGCTCAGAACTCGCCGCCCATGGCGGCGGCGCCCGGCGCCGCGCCCGGCGTGGCCGCGCCCGCGAACTCCGCGGCGGCGACCGACAGGAGGCCCGTCGCCACGTGCTGCATCGTGCGGCTCTTCGTGTACCTGCCCAGCGCCCAGGTCACGAGACCGTACGTGCCCGCCTGGCCCAGGGCGGCGACGTAGGGCAGCGCGACGCCGCGGCCGCGCATGTAGCCGTAGACGGCCGCGGCGCCGACCGCGGCCAGGGTGTGCTTCTCGCTTGCCGCCGCCTTGGCGGCGGCGGTGCCGGCGGCGCGAGCTCCCCGCGCGAGCGCGCGGCGCGGGACGGAGAGACGGATCGAGGGGGTGCGGCGAACGAGGGTGCGGGCCATGAGTCAGTTTCTCCGGGTGAAGTACAGGAACGCGAGACCCACGATCACGAGCCAACCGAGGCCCGAACCGATGCCCGCGCCGATGGACAGAGCGCCGCCCAGCTGAGCGACCGCCGCTTGCGCCATGCCCGCCCACGCGAGCAGCGCGCGCGACAGCGTCGGCGGCACCGCGAGCGCGGCGCCGGCAACGGCGAGCGCGGCGGCGCGGACGGCGTCTGTGATGCTGGCGAGCTCGAGCGCGGCGCGGCGCGCGCCGGCCCCGAGGGCGGCGATGCTTGCCGCGGCCGCGCGCCCGTACTCGCGCGCCGCGGCGCGCAGCGCCGCGACAGCGTCGGCGGTGGCCGGAGCGCCGACGAGCTCCGCGGCGCCCGCAGCGGACCAATCGAGGCCCAGCGATGCGGGCAGCGGCGCCGCGCCGGCGCGCTCGAGCTCGGCGGACGCTCGCGCGAGCTCGCGCCGCGTCGATGCGTAGGCGTCACCATCCGAAGGCAGAGCGGCCGACAACATCGCCAGGAGTTCAGCCACCCGCGCCACGGCCGGCGTGGCCGCGGCGGACAGACCGGCGGCAGGGGGCGCGGCGGGGCGGGGCACGGTGACGAGCGCGGGCACGAGCGTTCTTTCTACCCGAGAGGGTTCTCCAAGACAAGCCCTTCCAAAAATTCGGGATTGTTAACGGTCAAGGTTCTTCCGCGAGGTGTCAACCGAGAGAGCAAACAGTCGTTGTGTGCATAGAACTGCATGAGCGCGGCGGCGACGAGCTCCGCGGGGCCCTCGACAAGCTCCGCGGGGCTTTCGACGAGCTTCGTGGGGCCCTCGACGAGCTCCGCGGGGCCCTCGACAAGCTCCGCGGGGCCCTCGACGAGCTCCGCGGGGCCCTCGACGAGCTCCGCGACGAGCCCCGCGACGAGCGCGGCCAGCGACGGACGGACTGCGCCCTCCGCGCGCCGCGGGTGCCGCTGCTATGCGGGCTGCTACGGGGGCGCCGTCGCGCACGGCGACGGCGGCGAGCTCGTCGAGGAGCTCGCCAACGGGCGCGCAAGCTCGCGCGCGAGCGGCGGCGCCAGCGCGGCCGCGGAGATCCAGTAGATCGCCAGCGCGCGCGGCTCGCCCCCGCGGCCGCGGCCCACGTACTGCGCCCGCGACGCGGGCGGCTGGTGACACCACCACGCGCCGGCACGGTGCAGCGCCGTGGCCGCGCCGCAGTCCCACCCCTCTCCGTCCTTCGCGCCGCCAAACAGAGTGTTGGCGTGCAACGACCGCCCCGTGTGCGCGTTGCGGAACAGGCGCGCCCACGACGAGCGGTCGTGCCCTACGACGCGCCGCGCCATGCCATGCCGCAGCGCGGTGGAGCTCGCGCGCCACGCGACCAACGCCAACGCGACGACGCGCCGCGCCACGCGATGCTCGAGCGAGCGCGTCGGGCGCAGCGTGCCGTCGGGCTGGCGCTCCATCGCGAGCGCCGCGCGTTCGACGCGCCGCGCGTACTCGCGAGGGAGTTCCGCGAGCGCGCGCTCCGCGCCGCGCCGGTCGCGCTCGGTGCCCCTTGCGCGCGCGTAGTCCTCCGGCATCCAGTCGAGCCCGAGGCCGCGCGCGGGCTCGCGCGAGCCTACCGCAAGCGGCTCGTCGGCCTCGACGCGCCGCGGCGCGGCGCGGCGAGCCGGCGGACGCGCGAGCGCGGGCTCGAGCTCGCGCGGGACCGGCTCGCCCGCGGCCTGGATGCGCCTGCGCAGCGCGGCGCGCTCGGCCGCGCTCGCGCGCGGCGTCGGCGCCGTTGCAGCTGCCGCGCCCAGCTGCGCTCGCACCTCGAGCTCGTCGAGGGGCGCGCCGCACGCGGCGCGCGCCGCGGCGATGACTTGCGCCAGGGTGCGCGTGTTATCGTGAGGCATGCGCCGCCTCCCACGCTCGCACGTGCCGCGCTCGCGCGCGCTCGTAGCGCATCGCCAACCGCGTGGGCAAGTGCATCACTCCGGCGGGTGCGCGCACGCGAGCGGCGAACAAAGCGGCCCACCAAACAGCGCGCCAAAATGCGGCGAGCTCCAATTTCCTGATTGCCTCGTCGCTGATTTCGTGCTGATCGAAGACGATTGGCCGCTGTGACGCGGCGGTGATACGCTTTTCTTGAGGCATTCGTCCTGCCTTTCGAGCGCCCGCGGAGTCGTAGCCGCGGGCGTTCACTTTTCAGCCCGTGGGCTCGGTGGGGGTAGTAGCCGGAGCAGCGGGCGCCGCGCCAATTCCAAGTGCGCGTTGCATAAGTGCCTGGGCCATGCCCTGCATCGGATCGTCGGCGGCTGCCCCGTCAACGCGCGCCTGTAGCTGGGCCACCTCTCGTCCAAGCTCGGCCCGGCCCTCGTGGTACGCGGAAACGCGCACCGCGTCGTAAGCCAGTTTCAGCATTCCCGTTTGCTGCTTCTCGACCACCGCGAGGCGTTCAGATTGACTCTTCAAGAGCAGCGCGAGGCCCTCGTTAGCCACGCGCATGCTCGCGGTGTGGCGATCCGTGGCGTGATCTACCGCGCGCTGCACGAGACCCAGCAAAGCCGCGCCGAACGCCAACACGCGCTCATCCTGGCCGGGCGGCATCGCGGCGAGCTCCGGCGCGAGCTCCGACACGGCGTCGTCGGCGCCGGCCGGCGTCGGCGGCGCCCACGACTCCATGACCTCCCCTCGCGCGTTCAAGAGGTCAACGCGGCTCCACTCGTGCAGCCGCGAAACGATCATCGAGGCCGTGTGCCGGAACCGCGCGCCCTTTCCCGTACCTACAGCGACGGGCACGCGCGCGCCGCCCTCCGCTTCGATGCACACGACCTTGCTCGGTTTGACGCGCCGCAGAGTCGCCTCGAGCAGCGCGGCCGCGGCCTCGTCTGCCCCGCTCATTCGTCGGCCCCGCGCTCGAGCTCGTCGAGCTCGTCGAGCTCGTCGTCCTCGTCGTCGCTGGGAGCGAGCTCGTCGGCGAGCTCCTCGGCCCACACGCCCATGGTCTCGCCCGGTGCGGGCGGCATCGTGTCGTCGTCGTCGTCGTAGTTCATGGTTTTCGTCCTTTGCTGGTTCAGAAAGGGATCTCGTCGTCGAGCGCGCCGCCGGTGCTGATCTCGCAGCCCTTGTACCGGCTGGCCTTCTTCATGGCCTTCGACAACGCGCGCTCCTCGCGCTCGAGGCGCGCGAGCCGCTTTGCGTGCGCGGCCTCCTGGATCTCGTAAACGCGCGCGGGGTGGTCCGTCGTCCACTCGAGGAAGGCCTCCGTCCTCGAGCGACGCGCGCTCGCCTTCACGTGGCGCTTGACCTTGTCGAACACCTCGGCGAGCTCGCGCGGCAAGTTGTTGCGGACCTCGTCGTCCGACTCGCGCGCGCGCTCCGCGCGCCGCTGCGCCGCCGTCATGCCGCGACGGTCCTCGCGCAACCGCTCGCGCGCGTGCCGCTCTGCAAGCCGCTGGCTGCTCTGGAAGCCGCGCTCGTCGGCGAGCTCGTTGCGCGTCCTGCGCACGAGGTCTGCTCCGAGCGCGCGCACGAGCTTTACGCTCCGGTTGCACGATGCGCGGTCGGCGGCGCGCTCCG
>JBMOGJ010000109.1:0-8854 GCA_049318425.1 Phycisphaerales bacterium
GCCGCGTGCGCGAGCGGCGCGAGGTCGCCCGACGCACCCACCGAGCCGCGCGACGGGATCACCGGGTCGATGTGGTGGTTGATGTAGGTCACCAGCCGCTCGAGCGTCTCGGTGCGCACGCCCGACGCGCCGCGCGCGAGGCTCGCCGCGAGCACCACCATGAGCCCGCGCGACACCTCGCGCGGCAGCGGCTCGCCGACGCCGGCCGCGTGCGAGCGGATGATGTTCCGCTGCAGCTCGCAGGCGCGCGCGTGCTCGATGCGCACCCGCGACAGGCTGCCGAAGCCGGTGTTGAGGCCGTAGACCGCCTTGCCCGACCCGAGCGCGCGCTCGACCACCGCGCGCGACGCGGCGACCCGCTCGCGCGCCGCGGGCGCGATCTCGACGCGCACCGGCTGGGTGATCGTCGCACGCGCCACGCGCGCGACATCGGCGATCGAGAGCGGCGAGCCGTCGAGGATGACGGGAGCCGCGTCGGTTCGTGGGGTGGTCGTGTCCATGGGGGCGAGGACTATACGGATTCCACATCGCCGATGGACGCGCGGCGCGCGCGCCCGTGGCCGGCGCCGGCTCGTCCGCGCACTCCGCCCGCGGTCGCGCGGACGGCGACCCGCCATCCCGCCACCGAAACCCACGATGCGCTTGCGGACCGGCGCGATCCTGCCGACAATCTCCCCATGTCGACCCTCGAGCCCGCCGTCGCGCACCAGCACAGCCCCCAGGACCGTCCGGTCGTCCGCGGCGTGACCCTCTTCGTGGCGCTTGTCCTCTCGGCGCTTGCGTTCCGCGCGGTGCAGCCCTTCATGGGCAGCGCGCGCGGCGTGGTCGGCCCGCTGGTCGCCGACGCCGAGAACCCCGCGGTGGGCGCAGTCGCCATCGTGCTCGCCTTCGCGGTCGTCTCGGCGGTGGCCGCGCTGGTGGGGCGGCTCGTCAACTCCGTCGTCGGCATCTTCGTGCTCGGCACCGGCGTCGCGTGGCTCGCGATGCGCTCGGGCAGCTCGGCCGACTTCTGCTTCGGCGGCTCGTCGATCACCGCCGCGGGCGTCGAACTCGTGGGCTGGACCGTCCTCGCCGCCGCGGGCTCGCACCTCGTCTACCGCGTCGGCGGCCCGCTGCCCGACTTCCCGATCACCCACGAGGACGACCTCGACTCGCCCACCGGACGCGCCGCGCGCTTCTCCTGGCTCGCCGCCCTCGCCGGCATCGCGCTCGCCTGGCTCGCCGCCGCGACCGCGAGCAAGGGCCAGGCGCTCGGCGCCGCGACGCTCGCGGGCTTCGCCACCGGCGCCGTCGGACGCCTGCTCGCGCCGCGCACCACGCCGGTCTACCTCGCCGCCGCGCCGATCGCGGGCTTCGCGCTGGTGTTCCTCTTCATCGGCTTCACCGCCCGCGGCGACCTCGCCGGCGGGTTCGTCGACCAGAGCCTGCCGCGGCTCCTCCGCATGATGCCCGTCGACATCGCGGCGGGCGCGCTCTGCGGCACCGCGCTCGGCTTCGGCTTCATGCGCAGCTTCGCCGCGCAGCCCGGCGACCGCTGACGCGCACGCCCGCGCCGCGCCGCGCGTTCGTCCTCGCGGCCGTCCTCACCTCCGCCCTCGCGTCTGTCCTCGCCTGCGCCCTCACCCGCGCCGTCGTTGCCGCTACCCTGCGCGCCCTATGTCCAGCGCGCCCGCAGCGAACTCGCTCCTCGTCACCGGAACCATCGGCATCGACACCGTCGAGACGCCCACC
This sequence comes from Phycisphaerales bacterium, assembly GCA_049318425.1. Classification (GTDB taxonomy): domain Bacteria; phylum Planctomycetota; class Phycisphaerae; order Phycisphaerales; family SM1A02; genus QWPT01. The sequence continues at coordinate 1,732 of JBMOGJ010000109.1, forward strand.
GCACGCGCCGAGCATGTGCTCGGCGGCAGCGCGGCCTACTTCGCCGCCGCCGCGAGCCGGCTCACGCCCGTCCGCCTGGTCGGCGTGGTCGGCGAGGACTTCCCCTCCGCGCACCGCACCCGCCTCGAGACGCTCGGGCAGGTCGACCTCCGCGGCCTCGAGACCCGCGCCGGCGGACGGACCTTCGCCTGGGGCGGCAAGTACCTCCTCAACATGAACGAGCGCGAGACGCTCTTCACCGAGCTCGGCGTCGTCGCCGACGCGCCGCCGCAGGTTCCCGCCGCGTTCGCCGACAGCGCGTTCGTCTTCCTCGGCAACACGCATCCCGCGGTGCAGGCCGGCCTGCTCGACCAGGTGCCCAACCGCCGCCTCGCGGTCGCCGACACGATGGACCTCTGGATCAACGTCGCGCACGACGAGCTCGTCCACCTCCTCTCCAAGGTCGACGGCATCGTGCTCAACGACTCCGAGGCCGCGCACCTCACCGGCGTCCGCAACGCGATCAGCGCGGGCCGCCGCATCCTCGGCTACGGCCCGAAGTTCGCGGTCGTCAAGAAGGGCGAGCACGGCGCGGTCCTCGTCCACCGCGACGGCGTCGCCGTCGTGCCCGCGTTCCCCGCCGAGGAGGACATGGTCGTCGACCCGACCGGCGCCGGCGACACCTTCGCGGGCGGCTTCATGGCGCACCTCGCGCGCACCGGACGCACCGACCTCGAGACGCTGCAGACCGCGCTCTCGTGGGGCACCGTGATGGCGAGCTTCACCATCGGCGCCTTCAGCCTCGACGGCGTCGCGCGCGCGACCGCGGCCGACCTCGACGCGCGCTACCGCCTCTTCGCGCGCCACGCGCGCGTGTGAGCGGCTACGCTGCGGGGATGATCCGTTCTCCGCGTCTTTCCGCGGCTTTTGCCGCGTCCCGTGCCGCCCGATCGATGGTGGCCGCGCTGCTCGCCGCGTGCGTGTCCGCCGGCATCGCCGCGGGCGCCGCCGCGCAGACCTACACGCCGATCAAGGAGCTCCCCGGCAACGAGCTCATGCGCCGCATGGAGAGCGCGATGGGCGGCATCGGCGGCGGCGGCGACATCGGCGAGGTGAAGTGGGACGCCGCCGCGCGCCGGCTGTGGTTCCAGAAGGACGGCTGGAAGACCGTCGACCTCGCCACCGGCACGGTCGCGGCCGAGGCCGGCAATCCGCCCGAGTCGGCGCTCGCCTCGAGCACGCAGCGCGAGGCGCGCGATCGCCGGCCCGCGCGCGGACGGCAGTTCACCACCGCCGAGAGCCCCGACGGCGCCTGGACCGCGGTGAGCGAGAACGGCAACCTCTTCCTCCGCCCGAAGGAGGGCGACCAGGTCGCCGTCACCACCGACGGCACCGCCGACATCAAGTACGGCCAGGCCTCGTGGGTCTACGGCGAGGAGCTCGACCAGACCACCGCGATGTGGTGGAGCCCGGACTCGCGCTTCCTCGCGTTCTACCGCTTCGATGAATCGCAGGTCAAGGACTTCTTCATCCTCGGCGGCTGGACCGAGGTCAACACCAGGGTGCTCAGCGAGGCGTATCCCAAGCCCGGCCAGCCGAACCCGACCGCGACGCTCATGGTCCACGAGCTCGCCACCGGCCGCACGGTCGCCGTCGACAGCTTCAGCGAGCGCTCGGGCGCGGTCGCCGGCACCGAGTACTACCTCTACAACGTGCGCTGGACGCCCGACGGCCGCGAGCTGCTCTACTCGCGCACGCCGCGCCGGCAGGACGTGCTCGATGTCCTCGCCGCCGATCCCGCCACCGGCGCCTCGCGCCTCGTCGTGCAGGAGCGCCAGGACACCTGGCAGGCCAACGCGCCCGGCATGCGCTTCCTCAAGGACGGCACGCGCTTCATCTGGGAGACCGAGAAGACCGGCTACCGCCACTACGAGCTGCGCTCGCTCGACGGCTCGCTGATCGCGACGCTCACCCGCGGCGACTGGCCGGTCGAGCGGATCGTGCTCCTCGACGAGGAGTCCGGCCGGCTCTGGTTCACCGCGTGGAGCGGACCGGTCGCGGTCCGCCAGCAGCTCCATGTCGCGCGGCTCGACGGCGGCGGCGCGTCGCGCGTCACCGGCGACGACTTCCACCACACCGGCTTCCGCATCTCGCCCGACGGCGCGTTCGTGGTCGCGACGGCGCAGACCACGCAGGTGCCGCCGCGCACGGTCGTGTACTCGGCCGAGGGCACGCTCGTCGCCACCCTCGCCGAGGGCGACGCGAAGGGCTTCAGGACGCACGGCCTCACGCCGTCGGAACTCTTCACCTGCAAGGCCGCCGACGGCAAGACCGACCTCTACGGCAAGATCAAGTTCCCGCCCGGCTTCGATCCCGCGCGCAAGTACCCGGTGGTGGTCGACACCTACGGCGGCCCGACCGTCCGCCTCGTGACCGACACCTTCGACGCGGGCGACGCGCGCTCGGCGCTCGGCTTCATCCTCGTCACCGTCGACAACCGCGGCACGCCCGGCCGCGGCAAGGCCTTCGAGAGCGCCGCCTACCTGAACCTCGGCGTGACCGACGCCGACGACCAGGCCGCCGCGGTGCAGCACCTCGCCGCCACGCGGCCGTATGTCGACGCCGCGCGCGTCGGCATCACCGGCCACAGCTACGGCGGCTTCATGACCGCGATCTGCCTCATCCGCCGCGGCGACGTGTTCGCCGCGGGCGTCGCGGGCGCGCCGCCCACCGACTGGCGCCAGTACGACACCATCTACACCGAGCGCTACATGCGCACGCCGCAGGAGAACCCCGCCGGCTACGACGCGGGCAGCTGCGTGAAGCAGGCCGCGAAGCTGCGCGGCAAGCTCATGCTCCTCCACGGCATGATGGACGACAACGTGCACCCGAACAACACCTTCGAGCTCGCCCACGCGCTGCAGGCGCTCAACCGGCCGTTCTCGATGATGCTGTTCCCGAACTCCGACCACGGCATCCGCAGCCCCGCGGCGGAGAGCGTGAAGTGGTCGTTCTTCGTCGAGGCGCTCTCCGCCGAGCCGCCCGCGTGGGGCGCCGCCCCCGTCCCTTCCCAGGGAGGCGCGCCCGCCGAAGCGGAGGCCGCGCGATGACGCTCCCACCCGACCGATCGCATGTCGCCACCGAGCAGCGCAACGACGAGTCGCGCGCGCTCGACGCGATGTCCACCGGCGAGATCGTGCGCCTGATGGCGCGCGACCAGCGCCACGCCGTCGACGCCGTCGAGATGGCGGCCGACGCGATCGCGCGCTTCGCCGACGCCGCCGCGCGCTCGCTCGCCGACGGCGGGCGCCTGGTCTACGCCGGCGCCGGCACGAGCGGCCGCCTCGGCGTCCTCGACGCGAGCGAGTGCCCGCCGACCTTCCGCAGCGATCCGTCGCAGGTGGTCGGCATCATCGCGGGCGGCGACGGCGCGCTCCGCAAGTCGAGCGAGGGCCGCGAGGACGAGGAGCAGGGGATCGCCGACGAGTTCGCGCGCCTCGCGCTCGGGCCGCGCGACTGCTTCCTCGGCATCGCCGCCGGCGGCACGACGCCGTACGTGCTCGGCGCGCTGCGGCTCGCCAAGGAGCGCGGCGCGACGACCGGCTTCCTCACCTGCGCGCCGCACGCGGATCCCGCGCACTGCGACCACCGCATCGTGCTCGCGAGCGGCGCCGAGATCCTCACCGGCTCCACGCGCCTCAAGGCCGGCACCGCGACCAAGATCGCGCTCAACGCGATCACGACCGCGATGTTCGTGCGCCTCGGCAAGACCTACGGGAACCTGATGGTGGACCTCGCCGCGACCAACGACAAGCTGGTCGACCGCGCGCTGCGCATCTACCGCGAGTTCTTCCCGCACGACACGCGCGAGGCCGCGCACGCGCAGCTCGTCGCCGCCGGCGGCATGCTCAAGCTCGCGCTCGTCATGCGCGCGCGCAGCGAATCGCGCGAGCAGGCCGAGGCCACCCTCCGCGCCTGCGGCGGCATCCTCCGCACCGCGATCGGCTGATCGCCGCGCGCACCCCAAAAGCACGACACGCGCCGCAAGGGCGCGTGTCGTGTGCGATTCAAAGTGCGCATGTCCCGCACCAAAGCGTGCGAGGATGCGCGCGCCGCGTGCAGCGGTGCGCGCGACAGTCGCACGCGCTCAAGCAAAAGCACGACACGCGCCGCAAGGGCGCGTGTCGTGTGCGATTCAAAGTGCGCATGTCCCGCACCAAAGCGTGCGAGGATGCGCGCGCCGCGTGCAGCGGTGCGCGCGACAGTCGCACGCGCTCAGATATTGTCGTTGAGGCCCTTCATCGCGCGGATGCGGACCTTGCGGCTCGCCGGCTTGGCCTTGAACATCTGCTCCTGGCCGGTGAAGGGGTTCTTGCCCTTGCGCGCCTTGGTGGCCGGCTTGATGACCGTGCGCATCTTGGCGAGACCGAAGAGGTTGAAGGTGCCGCAGCCCTTCTTGCCGAGGTCGGCCTTCATCATCTCGGTCAGGCTGTCGAACACAGCGACGACCTGCTTGCGCGACAGGCCGGTGAGACCAGCGATGTCCTTGTAGATGGAGCCCTTGGTGCGGACCTTCGAAGCCGGGGTGATCTTGATCTTGCTCGCCATAGTCGGAATCCTTTCGAACGGAGCGGGGACAAGCGCCTTGCTTGTCGATTTCACGGAAAATAAAGGGGTCGGACGTGCCCTGCAAGGGCATGAAGACGTGAAAACATCGAAAAACACGATGTTTCTCGCCATCGCCTCGGAAATCCCGTCCTTTCCCGACGTTTTTGCCCATCACGCCCTGTCCGCGGGCGCCACCGCCGTGTTCAACGGATCGTGTCCTCGTCGTCGTCCAGGAACGCCGACGGACGCTTGGGCGCCTTGGTCTCGCCGCCCGGGAGCGGCATCGCCACCGGCGGGATCGGCGCCGTCGTGCGCACGACGCGCTGCATCGAGAGCCTGAAGTCGCCGACCGGCACGGTGATGCCCTCCTCGAGCCGCTTCCGGTACCAGCGCTTGCCGTCCCACATGATTCCCGCCGTGCTGCCGGCGTCGATGATCGACCAGCGCTCGCTGCCGACCGACAGCACGCAGTGCAGCGGGTCGACCGACGGATGGCAGATCTGCAGGTCCATCGTGTTCGCGCGGCCGACCGTGATGCGCGGCGAGCCGCCGCCCTTGGTCGCGGCGATGCCCGTCAGGTCGGCGCAGAAGTGGATGTTTCCCGCCGAATCGGCGACGGTCAGCACCTCGGTCACCGGCGTCGGCTCGGGCTGCGAGAGATCCTCGATCGCCATCCGCACGAACCGCGGCGGCGCGCCGGCCTCGGTGGTCTCGGGACGGGCGTCGATCCACTCGGGCGGACGCCCGGGCGATCCCGACAGCCAGATGAAGACCGACCCGACGCTCACCCAGCTGTCGGCCGACAGGGGGGCGCAGCGCACCGGACCCGCCTCGGTCTCGAGGCCTCCGACCGAGCCCGCGTCGCAGGCCAGCCAGCGGCCGTTCGCGTTGAAGACGAACGCGTGGCGCCGGCTCACCGACGCGTGGTCGATCACCACGTCGCAACTGGACTCGCGGCCGATCCAATAGCCCCGCACGGGATTGAGCTTGCGTTGCGCGAGGACCTTGCCGTCGGGTTGGGAGATGAGCAGTTCAGCCACAGTCGCCGCAGGATAGAGGATCGCAGGCATCGGGAACACCACTTTCCGGGGCGCGACCCGCGACGGCCGCCGCGGCGCGGGTTCACCCGTTCACGGGGGCGCGTCCCACCGAGTGATACGCAAACCCGCGGCTCTCCATGGCCTGGCGCTTGTAGAGATTCCGCCCGTCGAAGATGAGCTTCGACGGCATCAGGGCCGCGACGCGGTCGAAATCGGGCGCCCGGAACTCGTTCCACTCGGTCGCGATGACGAGCGCGTCGGCGCCCTCGAGCGCGTGGTACATGTCCTTGGCGCGCTCGACCTCGGGGAACTCCCGCCCGAGGTTCTCCAGCGCCACCGGGTCGAAGGCGCGCACCTTGGCGCCCGCCGCGACGGCCATCCGCATCAGGCTGATCGACGGGGCCTCGCGGATGTCGTCGGTGCGCGGCTTGAACGCCACGCCCCAGAACGCGAGCCGCTTGCCGGCGAGGCTCTTGCCGAAGACGCCCTCGACCTTGCCCCAGAAGTGCCGCCGCTGCGCCTGGTTCACCCGGTGGACCGCGGCGTTGAGCTCGCAGTCGAACCCGATCGCCTTGCCCATCGACACCACCGCGAGCGTGTCCTTCGGGAAGCACGATCCGCCGTAGCCGAGGCCCGGGTAGAGGAACTGGTTGCCGATGCGCTTGTCGGCGCACATGCCCTCGCGCACGCTCGTGATGTTCGCGCCGTAGCGCTCGCAGAGGTTCGCCATCTCGTTGATGAACGAGATCTTGCAGGCCAGCATCGCGTTCGACGCGTACTTGACCATCTCCGCCGAGCGGACATCCATCAGGTAGATCGGGTTGCCCTGGCGCACGAACGGCTCGTAGAGCTCGCGCATCACCGCCGCGGCGTGGTCGCTCTCGACGCCGCACACCACGCGGTCGGGCTTCATGAAGTCGTTGATCGCATCGCCTTCCTTGAGGAACTCCGGGTTGTCGGCGATGTGGAAGGGGAGCGCGGTCCGCGACGCGATCAGGTCGCGCACCTTGTGGCTGGTGCCGACGGGCACCGTGCTCTTCACGACGACGGTCTTCGGCTGCGCGGTCGGGCCGATCGCGTTGATGGCGTCGGCGATGTCGCCGGCGACCTTGAGCACGTACTGGAGGTCGGCGCTGCCGTCCTCATCGCTCGGCGTGCCGACGCAGATGAAGATGACCTCGGCGTGGCGGTACGCCTCGAGCTTGTCGGTGGTGAACACGAGCCGGCCGGCGCCCGCGTTGCGCACGATCATCTCGGACAGGCCGGGCTCGTAGATCGGGCTCTCGCCGCGCCGCAGCGTGGCGATCTTGGCCGCGTCGACGTCGAGGCACACGACGTGGTTGCCCGTCTCGGCGAAGCACGCGCCGGTGACAAGACCCACATAGCCGGTTCCAACCATCGTCAGCTTCATCGCGGCGCTCCGTAGTTCGGATCGGGGTGGCCGATCCATGCTTCCCGATCCATGCTTCCCGATCCATGCTTCCCGATCCATCGTC
>JBMOGJ010000110.1:0-8648 GCA_049318425.1 Phycisphaerales bacterium
CGCGGGCGTCGACTACGAGAACGACATCCGCGCCGACAGCGAGTTCTTCAAGGTCGCCGGCGAGAGCTACCGCAAGGTGCGCAACACCATCCGCTACCTGCTGTCGAACCTCGACGGCTTCGACGGCGCGGAGACCGACGCGATCCTCGAGGGGATCCCGCACACCGGGCTCGAGGCGTGGATGCTCGCGCAGGTCGCCTCGACGCAGGAGCTCGTGCGCGACGCCGTGCGGCGCTGCGCGTTCCGCGAGGGGCAGCAGGCGATCTTCACGCTCTGCAACGAGACGCTCTCGGCGGTCTACTGCGCCGCGACCAAGGACCGCCTGTACTGCGACGCGCCGCGCTCCTCGCGCCGCCGCGCCGCGCAGGCCGCGATGTACGCCGCCTGCGACGCGCTCTGCCGCATGCTCGCGGTGTTCCTGCCGCACACGGCCGACGAGGCGTTCCGCGCGCTCGCGGGCGACTCCGCGTGCGTGCACATGGAGCGCTACCGCACCCTCGCCTTCACCTGCGACAAGCGCTGGGCCGAGGTGCTCGCGCTGCGCGAGGTCGTGAAGGGCGAGCTCGAGAAGGCGAAGGCGCGCGGCATCGAGAACCCGCTCGACGCGGGCGTGCTGCTGCCGGCGTCGCACCACCACCTCGAGGACTTCCTCGCCGACCTGCCCGACCTGTTCGGCGTGTCGCGCGTCGTCATGGCGCGCGACCAGAGCGCGATCGAGATCCTCGACCTGCGCGGCGAGCCCCGCTGCGAGCGGAGCTGGAAGCGCGACGGCACGGTCCGCCAGCGCTCGGACGGCGGCATGCTGTCCGACCGCGACGCCGAGGCGGTGGGCGTCTCCTGAACGGAGTCTCGGCCGCTGCGATCGCGATATCTCGGACGCGCATGCACGCAAGTGCCTGCCAGAATGTGGTTTCCGTCGACACGATTCCTTGACACACCCGCGGGATGTGGCATGGTGTCGGTGCGTTCCCCACACGGGGAAAGCAAAGGGCGGAGAAATGCGGACATCGGTCGGCGAGCGATCGCCGGCGGAGACTCCGCGTTGAGTGCCTGCTGATTGCAAGAGGGCACCGAAAACGAAAAGGGCTTCGAGCAGCGGTTCACCGCGTGCTCCGGGCCCTTTGTCATTTCCGGTGCCGACAACCAGGACGCGTGCATGGCTGAAGTCACAGGATTTGGCCGTGTAAAACGTGGAAAGGCCAGTTCTGCTGGCGTCCGCAGGCCCTCGGGCCCGTGGATCGCTGCAGCCTGTGAAAGCAAACGCCGGGTACAGGCGGAAAGTCCCCGGCGATTTGCTTTTTTTGAACGCGTTCTTCTCGCGGCCGACGGGGTCAAGTATCTTGGGCGGCGATGGTTCCGTCGCCTGACTTCCTCGCGTCCGTCCCGTTCGCAGCCCTCCTCGCCGAGAACGCTCCGAATCTCGGACGGGCCGCCGGGCGGTTCCACCCGCTGGTCGTCCACTTCCCGATCGCGCTCGGCCTCGTCGCCGTCGGCGCCGAGTGGTGGCGCGGCCTGAGCCGGCGCGAGGGCCTCTCGCCGCTGACGCTGCCGCTCCTCTGGCTCGCCGCCGTCAGCGCCGTCTTCTCGACCGCGACCGGCTGGATCAACGCGAACTTCGAGCACGCCAGCAACACCGGCGACGCGCTCATGCTGCACCGCTGGATCGGCACCCTGAGCTCGGCCGCGCTCGTCGGCCTCGCGTTCTGGTGCCAGTCGCTCGCCGCGCAGGGCGCGATCGCCTCGGCCAAGTCGGTCGCGGCGCTCGGCACCTTCCGCTGGGCGGCGCTCGTGGGCGCGATCGGCGTGAGCGTCACCGGCCACTTCGGTGGCGACCTCGTGCACGGCTCGGGCTACACCACCGAGTGGCTGCTGCCCGCCGGCATGAAGTCCGACGAGAAGCCCACCGAGCAGCCGAACGAGACCGAGGCCGTCGTGCTGACCGCCAACGAGCAGTTCTTCCTCGAGAAGGTGCGGCCGATCTTCGAGACCCACTGCTTCGAGTGCCACGGCGCCCGCAAGCAGAAGGGCGGCCTCCGCATGGACAGCAAGCAGTGGATGTTCAACGGCGGCGAGGAGAAGTGGTCGGTGCTTCCGAAGCAGGCCGCGGAGAGCCTGCTCGTCCACCGCGTCGAGCTCGACCGCACCGATCCGGACGCGATGCCGCCCGAGGGTGACGGCCTGACCGCCGAGGAGATCACCGCGATCCGCACCTGGATCGACGCGGGCGCCGACTACCCGAGCGTGAGCAGCGTGGCGGGCGCCGGCGCGCCCGGCCTCTCGAGCGCCGCCACCACCGCCGCGCTGGCCGCCGCGGGCAGCGTCGCCATCGGCGGCCCCGTGACCGCCGAGATCGCGCCCGCCGTCCGCGCCCGCGCCGAGGCGGCCTCCAAGTCGCTCATCGCCCGCGGCGTGCTCGTGCAGCCGCTCGCGGCCGAGAGCCCGCTCCTCGATGTGAACGCCAGCCGCGCAGAGCCGCCCTTCGGCGACGCCGACGCGGCGCTGCTCGCCGACCTCGCGCCCGTGGTGGCCAACCTGAACCTCGCCAAGTCGGCGATCACCGACGCGGGCCTGGGCAAGATCGGCGCCATGCCGCATCTCGAGCGCCTGCGCCTCGACGGCACCGCCGCGGGCGACGCGGGCGTCCGCGCGCTCGGCGCGATGCCGCGCCTCGAGTCGATCAATCTCGTGGGCACGAAGGTCACCGCCGCGCTCGCCGACTGGGTCGCGGGCCAGCCCGCGCTGCGCCGCGTGTACGTCTGGCAGACGGCCCTCGACACGCCCGACGCCATCAAGGCGATGACCGCCGGCGGCAAGCTCCAGGCGGTGGGCGCCGACCTCCAGCTCGCGCAGCCGAAGGGCCCGCCGATGCCGGAGGATCCGAAGCCGGCCGACGCGAAGCCCGCAGACGCCGCGCCGGCCGAGGCGAAGTAGGCCGCCGTACCGGCCGCGGCGAAGTAGGCCGCCACGTCGGCCGAGGCGAAGGAGGCCGCCGCACCGGCGTCCGGTCGAACTTCCCGTGCCCGCGCCCGCGCGGTACGCTTCGTGGATGCTCACCAACCAGCATCGTCGCGCATTCATCCGCACCGCCGCCGGCATCGCGGCGGTCGCTCCCTTCTCGAACGCCTTCGCATCGGCGCTGCTCGCCGGCGACATCGTCACGGGCGAGGGTGATCACAAGTACCGCGTCGAGCATGACTGGCTGACTCCGCCCGATGGCCTCGCCTGGGGCGATACCCACGGCGTCGCGCAGGACCGCGCGGGCCACATCTACATCTCGCACACCGTCGGTGGCGGCGCGACCAAGGACGACGCGGTCTACGTCTTCACCAAGGACGGCAAGTTCGTGCGCTCGATGCTGCCGCAGATGAAGGGCGGCGGCCACGGCCTCGACATCACCGTCGAGCAGGGCCCCGAGGCCGGCGTCGAGGACGATGTCGAGGTCCTCTACCACTGCGACGTGAACCGTCGGCGCGTGCTCAAGACCACGCTCGACGGCGCCGTGCTCTGGGAGAAGGGCGCCCCCGTCGAGGCCGAGTTCGAGGGCAAGAAGATCTACGCCAACGAGAACGACTGGAACCCGACCAACGTCGCCTTCCACCCGAACGGCGACATCTTCGTCGGCGACGGCTACGGCAAGAGCTTCGTGCACATCTTCTCCAAGGATGGCGCGTGGAAGCAGACGATCGCCGGCCCGGGCTCGGGCGAGGGACAGGTCTCCGGACCGCACGGCCTCTGGTGGGACGACCGCATCGGCACGCTCGCGGTCGCCGACCGCTCGAACAACCGCATCCAGTACTTCGCCGAGAACGGCGCCGGCAAGCCGTGGAAGCACGTGTCGTTCGTGAAGGACGCGATGCGCCAGCCGTGCCACTTCAAGACGCGCGGCGACCTGCTGCTCGTGCCCGATCTCTCGAGCGCGGTCGAGCTCCTCGGCAAGGACAACAAGGCGGTCGCCGTGCTCGGCGACGGCCATCCGACCAACCTCCGCGGCGCCGCGCGCAAGGACTTCATCCCCGGCAAGTTCGTCCACCCGCACTCGGCGACGTTCCTCGCGGATGGGTCGATCCTGGTGGTCGAGTGGGTTCCGATTGGGCGTGTGACGCGGCTGGTGAAGGTCTGACGTCGTTCGCGCGGCCGCAGCTTCGGCGATGAGCATGACGACGAGTGCCCGCAGATGCAGGCGCAGCCGGAATCTGCGGAGCGGGTGACGTTGGGAGTCGACACCTGACGTCGTGTGTTCCGCAGACTTCGTCTGCGGGCACTCACGTCCAAGGTCGCCCGCGTGTGCCGCTCAGCCCAAGACGACGCCCGCGACCGCACCCGTGAGCCAGCATGCGAGTGCGCCCGCGACCATCGCGCGCAGGCCGAGCTTGGCGATGTCGCCGCGGCGCTCGGGGGCCATGGCGCCGAGGCCGCCGATCTGGATGGCGATCGACGGCAGGTTGGCGAAGCCGCACAGCGTGTAGATCGCGATCGTCGACGCGCGCGGCGAGATCTCGCCGGCGTTGATCATCCTCGACAGGTCGAGGTACGCGACGAACTCGGTGGCCACGACCGACTCGCCCATCAGCGTGCCGAGGCGCCGCGCGTCGTCGCCTGCGCCCATGAGCCATGCGAGCGGCTGCAGGCACACGCCGAGGATGTTCTGCAGGCTGAGGACGGGGAGCCCAAGCTGTTCCCGCCACGTGGCGATCGGCATCCAGCTCTCGTTGACCTCGCTCAGCGCCGACAGCGGCCAGTTGAGCAGCGCGAGCAGCGACACGAACGCCACCAGCATCGCCGCGACGTTGAGCGCGAGCTTGAGGCCGTCGCCCGCGCCCTCGGCGGCGGCGTCCATCACGTTGGTCGAGGTCCGCGGCATGTCGCGCAGGGCGTCGATCGACTCGTCGGGCGGCGTCTCGGTCTCGGGGCACATCAGCTTCGCCATGACGACCGCGGCCGCCGACGAGATGACGCTCGCCGCCATGAAGTGCTTCGCGACCTCGATGCGCGACGCCTCGCTGTCGCCGCCGACCATGACGATGTACGCGCCCATCACGCTTCCCGCGATGGTCGCGAAGCCGCCGACCATGACGCACATCAGCTGCGAGCGCGTCATGCGGGCGATGAACGGCTTGACCGTGAGCGGCGCCTCGGTCTGCCCGACGAAGATGTTGGCGGAGGTCGACATCGCCTCGACGCCGGTGATGCCGAGCGTGCGCCGCAGGACGCCCGCGAACACCGCGATCACGCGCTGCATGATGCCGAGGTAGTAGAGGATCGACATCAGCGACGCGAAGAAGATGATGATCGGCAGCACCTTGATCGCGAAGATGAAGCCCCACGCGCCGCCCGCGTCGGCGGCGTTGCCGAAGATGAAGCGGGTGCCTTCGTCGGCGAACGAGACGACCTTGGTGACGCCCGCCGCGAGCATGTTGAAGACGGCGACCACCGGCGCGAACCGCAGGAAGAGGAACGCCAGGGCGAACTGCAGGGCCAGCCCGCCGAGGACCGTGCGGCGGCTGATCGCGCGGCGGTTGGTCGAGAGGGCGTAGCCGATCGCGAGGATGGCCGCGACGCCGAGAAGGCCGGTCAGTTGCTGCATGGATGCTCCTCACGCGCCGCCGGGGTGGCGCGCGGCGCGCAGCATAGGGTTTCGCGGGTGCCGTATCCTGCGGCGATGGCGGACGGCGGTGCAGTCATCCTCTCATGGCACGAGGCAAGCGAGGCGATCCTTGCGGCGGCGCGCGCGCGCGGCGGGCGCGCGGTGATCGGGGTCACCGGCGCGGTCGCTGCGGGGAAGTCGACGCTGGCGCGCGCGATGTCGCCGGTCGTCGTGAGCACCGACCACTACCTCCCCGACTACGACGCGACGCCGGAGCATCTGCGCGACCTGCCGGAGTCGTCCGACCTCGCGCGGCTGGCGCGGGACCTCGCGGAACTGCGCGCGGGGCGGGCGACGCGGATCCCGCAGTGGAGCTTCGACTCGCATGCGCGCGTGGGCGAGCTGCATGTCGAGCCCGCGTCGATCGTCGTGGTCGAGGGCCTGCATGCGCTGCACGAGACGGTGCGGGGGCATGTGGATGTCGCGGTCTTCATCGAGACGCCCCGCGAGGTGCGCTGGGCCCGCGCGGTCGCGCGCGAGCTGGCGGGGGACCGCCCGTGGCCGATCGAGTACCTCGAGCACTTCTTCACGAACGTCGCGGAGCCGACGTATGCGCGGCACGCGGATCGGTACCGCGACACGGCGCACTTCGTCGTCCGTCAGGTGCCTGGCACCTCCCTGGCACATCCCTGACACCCGCCGTTCCCGGCAGGCACGTGCCGGGCACGAGAGTGCTTCTGAGCAAATCGCACTGTTCGGCGCGTTTGCGGGTGCTGGCAGCGGTGCCGCGCACGTTCCGCGTCTGCCTGGTCGGTGCGCGGTTGGTGCCTGGCACCTGCCTGTCACCGGCGGGAAGGGCGGAAGCAGGTGGCGCAGGTCGCGATGAACTCCTTCGCGCCGCCCACGATGATGCGCTCGGTGGTCGCGACCAGGCGCTCGCTGTGGGTGCTCGGTGCGCTGCAGCGATGGCAGGTCCCGTGGATGCGCACGACCTCCGTCGCGATCGGCAGCAGCGCGTCGAAGGGCGCGAAGAGGTCGCCGAAATGATCGATGTCGCAGCCGGCGACGGCGACCGCGACGCCGCGCGCGCGGAGCGCTGCGATCGGCGCGACGGCGTCGGACGCGAAGAAGTGGATCTCGTCGATGGCGATGAGGTCGGCGGCGGCGGAGGAGGAGGAGGTATCCGCGATCTCATCGAGCGTCGCGACCGCGCGGGCCGCGACGCGGGCACCCGTGTGGGTGACGATGGCGTCTTCGGCGTAGCGGGTGTCGCGCGCCGGCTTCACGACCAGGACGCGTCGGCCGGCGGCGTGCGCAAGCGCGATCCGCCGTTGGAGCTCGGTGGTCTTGCCCGCGAACATGGGTCCGCAAATGACAATGAGCGGTGCGGGCGCCGGGGAGTTCATTCGGAAAGCCGAGGATATCCGCAACAGGAGGCGCGGGCGATGTCCCGCTCTGTTGACCTCGAGGGATTCGGCGTTACTCTCGCTCCGACCTCGGTTGACCACTCGAGCTTCTCATCGGCAGTCGCCGTGGGCGCCCGGGTCTTCCTGGTCTTCCTTGTCCCCACGAGATCTCTGGGCCTGATCGATGCATAGACACATTCGCGCGCTGCTCGTGATCCTTGGATTTGTTGCCGCCGTCGCGCCCGCCCTGCCCGCGTGCGCGCAGGCGGGGAGTTGCCTCGGCGATGTGAACAGCGACGGCGTCGTCGGCAGCAGGGACCTGACGAGCATCCTCTCGGCATGGGGCCCGTGTCCTGGCAACTCCTGCGGCGCGGATGTGAATGGCGACGGCGTCGTCAATGAGGTCGACATTCAGAGCGTGCTCGACCGATGGGGTTTCTGCGCGCCTGTCGTCTCGACCGTGTCTCCTGCGAGCGGACCAGTTGGCGGCGGGACGACCATCACCATCATCGGGAACAACCTTCTCTCGACGAGCGCTGTCTCGATCGGCGGCGTGCCTGCCGCGAGCTTCGCCGTCGTGAGCATGACGAGCGTGACCGCCGTCACGCCGCCGGGCGCAGTGGGACCGGCAGCGGTCGCGGTCACCACCGCAGGCGGCACGGCGACGCAGCCCAACGCCTTCACGTACGCAGTGCCGTGGTACACCGTCCTCGAGGCAGCGCCCGATCCCGCCGTCGTCACCAACGTGGCGCTTCGGAAGGCGATCACCGCATCGGGCTACCCGTGGCGCGTGCGCGACAACGCCACCCAGATCGAGATGCTGCTTGTTCCCGCGGGGACCTACACCCGCGGATGTGCGCAGGGGTCGGACAAGTTCCCGTGCACCTTCGAGGAGCTGCCGACGCACACGGTCACGCTGACCAAGGCGTTCTACATCGGCCGCTTCGAGGTCACGCAGGCACAGTGGCTCGCGCGCGTCGGCTCGAATCCGTCGGAGTTCCGGGGGCTTCCCGACAGTCCGTCGCGCCCGGTCGAGAAGGTCTCGTACAACATGATCCAGGGCTTCCTCGCGGGGACTGGGCTCAGGCTCCCGACCGAAGGCGAGTGGGAGTTCGCGTGCCGCGCGGGAACCACGACGCCGTTCCACAGCGGGCCTGATTTCCCGAACGGCACCACGTCGGAGAGTCTTGCCGTGCAGGTCGCGTGGTTCGCCAACAGCGGCGGCTTCGGGACGCGCCCCGTCGGCGGGCTGGCCGCGAATGCGCTCGGCATCCACGACATGCACGGCAATGTCTACGAGTGGTGCAGCGACTACTGGTCGAACTACACCGCGACGCCCAAGACCGATCCGGCGGGACCGGCGACGGGATCCGACCGCGTGTTGCGCGGCGGGGCGTTTCCCTACAGCGGCGAGCGGATTCGGTCGTCGTTCCGAACCTTCGTTGGACCGGCCGAGGCCTACCCGTTTCTCGGCTTCCGCGTGGCGCGGCTGCCGTAAGCACGGTGCCGGGCTACGCGCCCGCGAACTTCAGCAGCTCGATGCGCGAGCCCGCCTTCGAGCGGTGCCGTCGCACGCGGCCCGTCATCTCGAGATTGTCGAGCGCCTTGCGGATCTGCGCGCGGCTGCCGCCCGCGGCGCGCGCGAGGGCGAGTTCGCT